>NZ_JACHVQ010000004.1 GCF_014190805.1 Flexivirga oryzae
CGTACCGGCGAGGAGGGCGGAAAGGGCCTGTCCCTGCTCGTCGCCGAGACCGACGGGCTCGCCGGCTTCGAACGCGGGCGGGTGCTGGAGAAGATCGGGATGCCCGGGCAGGACACCCGCGAGCTGTTCTTCACCGACATGCGCGTCCCCCGTGCGAACCTGCTCGGCGGTGAGGAGGGGCAGGCCTTCGTGCAGCTGATGGAACAACTGCCGCAGGAGCGGCTGATCATCGCCGTCGCGGCCGCGAAGGGCACGGAGGTCGCCGTGCAGCAGACCGTCGAATACGCCAAGGAACGCAAGGCGTTCGGTCGTGAGCTGCTGAAATTCCAGAACACCCGGTTCGTGCTCGCGGAGTGTGCGACGGAGGCACGGGCCGTGCGCACCCTGGTCGACCACTGCATCCAGCAGCACCTGGCGGGTGGGCTCGATGCGGCGACGGCCTCGATGGCCAAGTGGTACGCCACCGACAAACAGTGCGAGGTCATCGACCGGTGCCTGCAGATCTTCGGCGGCTACGGATACATGCTCGAATACCCGATCGCCCGCGCGTACGCCGCGGCCCGAGTGCAGAAGATCTACGGCGGCACGAACGAGATCATGAAGGAACTCATCGCCCGCACCCTCTAGGCTCGGACCATGGGGATGGTATGGATGGGGAGACGTGTCGACTCGGCGACTGCTGCGGGGGTTCTCGCAGATCCGGGGCGACTGGATGATTTGCTCTGGCTGGACGACGGTCGGGTGCTCGACCTCGACAAGGCCTGGGGCGGTGTCCACTGGTTGCTGACGGGGGACGTCGGTCCGACGGGCGGTGCCCTGTCGGAGGCGATCATGGGCGGTGAACCGTTCGGGGACGACCGCGGCTACGGCCCGGCGTCGCTGCTCGACGCCGGTGGGACCGCCGCCACGGCGCACGCGTTGCGACAGGTCGGGAACGACACGCTGCGTGATCGTTTCGACCCCGCGGCCATGGAGGAGGCAGGGATCTACCCGTCGATCTGGGACGAGGACGATGTCCTTGACGAATACCTGCTCCCGAAAGTGGATCTGCTACGTGCGTTCTACGACGCGGCAGCCGGAGCCGGGGAGAGCGTCATCCAGGTGATGAGCTGAGCCCGGCGTCGGGACGAGCTGTACGCCGTGACGGGCGTGCTCGTTACGGTGGCCTGATGGAGATGGACGACTACCAGCAGGCAGCGCTGCGGACCGCGCGTGCCAAGGACGCACCCGACGAGTTCATGCATCTCGTGCTCGGGCTGGTCGGCGAGGCCGGCGAGATCGCGGAGAAGGTCAAGAAGCTGGTCCGCGACAAGAACAGCGATCTGGCACAGCTGGACCGCGACGACATGGCCGCCGAGCTCGGCGACGTGCTCTGGTATGCCGCGGTCCTCGCGAACTTCCTCGACCTCTCCTTCGACGACGTCGCCCGGCGCAACGTCGCCAAGCTCGCCGACCGGCAGCAGCGTGGTGTGCTGAGCGGCTCGGGCGACAAGCGCTGAGCACGTCGGCGGTTACCTCCGGACGTATCGTCTACCGCTCGGGCGCAGCTGTCAGCCGGTCGTGTTCGCGGATCACGCGCCGAGCCAACGACTCCGCCGACTCATCGGCGCGCCCGAAGGTCGGGGCGTCGGTCAGGTCGGGCGTCATGACCGTCCACGCGGTGAGTGCGTTGTCGCGCAAGCGGCCACAGATGATGCTGCGCCCTCCGGTCAGCCGCATGCGCACCCAGGCATGAGCGTCGTCGACCTCGGTCAACTCCGCGAGGTCGGGCCTGCTGGTCGTGATCAGCTGCTCGATCTTGTGGGCGAGGCACAGGTCGGATATGCCAGTGATCATGTCTGCTGTCGGGAGGCTCATGGTGAGAGTCTGCCGCCGACCACCGACAATGCGGACGAGACGTCAGGACGGCTGCGAAGACTCCGTGTGCAGCGACTCCTCGACGATCTGCGCGGTGTGCCGGTAGTGCTGCGCCAGTAGGTCGCTCGCTCGGTCGGCATCCCTGTCCAGCGCTGCAGTGAGGATGTCGCGGTGCTCCCCGGCGACATCGCGCCCGGGTTGCTGCGTGTAGGACCAGCGCCGGTAGAACTCGGCTGCGTCGCGCAGCGTGTGCGTCATACCCAGCAACCACGGAGACGCGCACCCCGCCAGCAGTGCAATGTGGAACGCGGCGTGCGCCGACTCCCACTCGTCGGTGAGGGTCGTCGACCCCTCCTCGTGCATCGGCGTGCGCTCCAGCCGGTGATGGGCCGCCACCAGGGCGGACTCCCACTCGACGTCGCCGCGCTCGATCGAATACCGAAAAGCCAAGGTTTCCAAGTCGATCCGTGTCGCGGTCAGATCCTGCAGATCCGCGAGCGACAGTGACCGGACCCGGAAACCGATCCGCGGCTCCGCTTCGACCAGCCCCTGCTCGGCGAGCCGCGTCAAGGCCTCGCGAATGACGCTCACGCTCGCGCCGTAGCGCTCGCACAGTGGCGAGAACTTCAGCTTCTCGGCAGGGCGGAAGGCGCCGCCGAGCACGTCGCTGCGCAGTGCGGCATACACCTCCTCGGTGCTGGCTCGTTGCTTCGTCGCTGGCATGTCACACACAGTAGCAGTATTCGCGTTTAAAGAAATATTCGAATATCTCTTGTTTGTTCGTACTCGGCGAGGTACAACTGTGGAACGGCTCAATGCACGACGAGTGAAAGGGATGGCGCGATGACCACCATCGACCCGGCGCCCACCGGCACCGACAGCACCGAGCAGCGCAAGGCGGTCGCGCTCGAGTACCTGAAGCGCCTGGACCGGGGCGACGACTTCTTCGAGCTCTTCGACGAGCACGTGCAGTTCTACTTCCCGAAGGTCGGCCTGACCGACGGGATCGAGGCGTTGCGTGACGCGTTCGCCAAAATCGGCTCGCTGCTCAAGGGCATCAAGCACGACTACGCCTACTTCAACTACGTGGTCTCCGGCGACACCGTCGTCATCGAGGGGACCTCCTCCGGACAGGCGGCCGACGGCACCGAGTTCCGCGCCGGCGTCACGCACGCCGGGCGCTGGTGTGACGTCTTCGAGATCCGCGGCGGCAAGATCCACCGGCTGTTCGTCTACCTCGACCCGGACTACGCGGGTGCGGACACCCAGCGGTACGGGTGGCTGTCATGAGCACGATCGAGACGGACGTCCTGGTCGTCGGGGCAGGCCCCGCCGGGCTCACCATGGCCGCGCTGCTCGCCCGGCACGGCGTCAACGCCATCACCATCAACAAGTACCCCGGCACCGCACACTCGCCACGTGCCCACATCACCAACCAGCGCACCGTCGAGGTCTTCCGGGACCTCGGCATCGAGGATGCCGTCCGGGCCGCCGCCGTCCCGAACGAGCTGATGGGCAACAACGTCTGGGCGACCAGCTTCGCCGACGAGGAGATCGCCCGGTTGCTCACCTGGGGCAGCGGGCCGGAACGCCACGGCGACTACGAGTCGGCCAGCCCGAGCCAGATGTGCAACATCCCGCAGCACATCCTGGAGCCGGTGCTGCTGCAGGGCGCGCTCGACCAGGGTGCGGACATCCGCTTCAACACCGAACTCGTCGCGATCGAGCAGGACGGCGGCGTCACCGCGACCGTCCGCGGCCGCGAGGACGGCGTCGAACAGACGATCCGCGCAAAATATGTCGTCGGCGCCGACGGTGGAAGATCAGTCGTCGCAGACCAACTCGGCTTCACCTTCCGCGGCGAAGCCGGACTCGGCGCGGCCGCCAACATCTGGCTGGAGGCGGACCTGACGGCATACACAGCCCACCGGCCCGGCACGCTCTACTGGATGTGCCAGCCGGGCAACGACTACTGGGTCGGCTCCGGCACCTGGATCTGCGTCAAGCCCTGGACCGAGTGGGTGCTGCTGTTCATGTACGACCCGGCGCAGGGCGAGCCCGACCTGTCCGACGAAGCAGTGATCGCCCGGGCGCACCAGACGATCGGTGACCCGGACGTCGACATCACCATCAAGGCGACCAGCCTGTGGCAGATCAACCACCTCGTCGCCAACGACTACCGCCGTGGCCGTGCCTTCCTGGTCGGCGACGCCGCACACCGGCACCCGCCGGCCAACGGGCTGGGCACCAACACCTCCATCCAGGACTCGTTCAACCTGGCCTGGAAGCTCGCGCACGTGCTGCAGGGCAAGGCCGGCGACCAACTCCTCGACAGCTATCACGAGGAGCGGCAGCCGGTCGGTGTGCAGGTCGTCGACCGGGCGATGCAGAGCGTCGCCGACATGCTCCCGATCTCGAACGCCCTGGGCTTCGCGCCGGGGCAGACGCGGGACGAGGGGCTGGCCGCCCTCGCCGAGCTGAAGGCAGACTCCCCGCTGGGTGCGGAACGCCGGCAGCAACTGGCCGACGCCGTCGAACTGCAGAACTACCAGTTCAATGCGCACGGCGTGGAGCTGGACCAGCGCTACACCTCCGGGGCGATCGCCGATGACGGCACGGAATGGCCCACACCGCAACGTGATCCGGAGCTCTACCACCATCCGACGACCCACCCGGGTGCCCGCCTGCCGCACGCCTGGCTGGCACGTGGTGACCAGCTCGTCTCGACACTCGATCTGGCCGGACACGACGGCTTCACCCTGCTGACCGGAGTCGGCGGTGACGCCTGGGCCGAGGCCGCGGAGAAGCTCGCGGCGGAGCTGGACCTGCCGGTGTCGGCATACCTCGTCGGACCCGGGCACGAGCACCTGGACGTGCTCGGCGACTGGCGCGCCCGACGCGAGATCGCCGACAACGGCGCCCTGCTCGTGCGCCCCGACCACCACGTCGCGTGGCGCAGCGAACGGATGGCGGACGACCCACAGCAAACCCTGCGGAGCGTGCTGAGCACGCTGCTCGCCAGGACCGATTCGAAGGAGACAGCATGAAACTCGCAAACATCGACGGCCGCGCCGCACTGGTCGTCACCGATACGACCGCGGTCGACGTCCACAAGGCGAGCGACGGTCGCTTCGGCCCCGACGTGGCCTCCCTGTACGACGACTGGTCGGCGTTCGCCGACTGGGCGCAGCAGACTCCCACCGACGAGACCATCAGCTTCGACGCCACCCAGCTCGGCGCGCCCTCACCGACGCCCCGGCAGATCCTCGCGATCGGGCTCAACTACCGAGAGCACGCGGCCGAGTCGGGCTTCGACGCGCCGAGCGCCCTGCCACCGGTCTTCCCGAAGTTCCTGTCCAGCCTCTCCGGGCCGGTCACCGAGGTCGTCCTCCCCGAGGGCGGCAACACCGACTGGGAGGTCGAGCTGGTCGCGGTCATCGGTCGCGAGGCGACACAGGTGAGCGAGGACGACGCGTGGAGCTACCTGGCCGGCGTCACCGTCGGGCAGGACATCTCCGAGCGGGTCATCCAGTTGTCCGGTCCTGCACCGCAGTTCGGCCTCGGCAAGTCGTATCCGGGGTTCGCCCCGACGGGCCCGTGGCTGGTCACCCCGGACGAGCTGCCGGACAAGGACGACCTCCGGTTGACCGCCGTCCTGGACGGTGACACCGTGCAGGACGGCCGCACCGGCAACCTCATCGTCCCGGTCGCGCGCCTGATATCCGAGCTGACCAAGGTCGTCACGCTCTATCCCGGGGACCTGCTCTTCACCGGCACCCCCGAGGGAGTCGGGCTGGGCCGGAAACCGCAGCGCTTCATCCAGGCCGGTGAGACGCTGGTGAGCACCATCGAGGGCATCGGTGAGCTGCGGCAGCACTTTGTGGCAGCGGCCGACGCGAGCAAGGAGTAGTCATGAGCCTCCACCGCCTCAGCCACATCGTGATGGGCGTCCCCAATGTCGTCGAAACCCAGTCCTACTACGAGGATTTCGGTCTCGCCCGCGGTGACGACGGGGTCTTCAGCACCCGCGACGCCGGTCGGCAGCTCAACGTGGTCGAGTCACCGCGCCGCCGGCTGGTCGAGCTCGGCCTGGCCGCCGACGACGGCGACGACCTGGCGCGGATCGCGGCGAACCTGCGGGGTCTCGGCATCAGCCCGGACCTGCAGGACGATGCACTGGTCGCCACCGAGCCGGCCGCGGAGTTCCAGGTCCGCATCCGGGTGCTGCCCCGGTTGCAGCAGGACAGCCTCGAGCCCACGCCGTACAACGGTCCCGGCCGGGTCGACCGCAGTGGCCGGGCGCCCGGCATCGTGCGCCAGGCGCCGGTCCGGCCGCGCCGGCTCGGCCACGCGGTGGTCGGCACCGTCGACCTGCAGGCGACGATGCGCTTCTTCCTCGACGGGCTGGGTTTCAAGGTCTCGGACTACATCGGCGACAAGGGCGCATTCATGCGCTGCTCGACCGACCACCACAACTTCCTCGCGATGCAGGCACCGATCAACTACCTGCACCACACCAGTTGGCAGGTCGACGACATCGACGACGTCGGCCGGGGCGCCTTCGCGATGCTGGAGGGCCGTCCGGAACGCCATGTGTGGGGCCTCGGCCGGCACCACGCGGGCTCGAACTTCTTCTGGTACCTGAAGGATCCGGCCGGCAACTTCTCCGAGTACTTCGCCGACATGGACGTCATCCCCGAGGAGGAGATCTGGGAGCCGGAGGTGTTGGAGGGTGCCAAGGGCCTGTTCAACTGGGGGCCGCCGCCCCCGCCGTCGTTCCTCAACCCCGAGGACCTGGCCGCGTTGATGACCGGGGTCCACAGCAAGGGCTAACCGCGAGTCGGCTCAATCCGCAGCGATCATGCGGTATCCCACGCCGCGCACGGTCACGATCTCGGCGGTCGAGCGTACGGCGCCGAGCTTGCGCCGCACGCTCGCGACGTGCTGGTCGATGACGTTGCTCGCGGGCTGGCTCGCGAAGTCCCACACGTGGTCGAACATCTGGTCGCGGCGCAGCACCTCACCGGCACGCCGCGCGAACAGCTCGACCAGGTCGAACTCCCGCGCGGTGAACTCGGCTCGCCCGAAAGGCGTTGCCGCCTCACGGGATGCGGGGTCGACGACGAGGTTGCCGACGCTGAGCGCCGACGGGCGTTGTATGGCGCCGCGGCGCAACAGCGCCCGCAGCCGCGCGGTGAGCTCGTCGAAGCTGAACGGCTTCAGCAGGTAGTCGTCGGCGCCGGCATCCAACCCTTCGACGCGGTCCTCGACGCTGCCGCGCGCGGTGAGCAGCAGCACCGGACTCCAGATCGACTCCTCGCGCATCCGCCGGCAGACGTCGAGGCCGCTCATCCCCGGCAGCATGATGTCGAGCACGACGGCGTCGAAGGCGGTCTCCTGGGCGTGCCACAGCCCGTCGATCCCGTTGTGTGCCACGGTGATCGCGTAACCGGCGGCCGTCAGCCCGCGGTCCAGCAGCGCCGCGAGGTTCTTCTCGTCCTCGACCACCAACACGTGCACGGGTCAACCGTCGCCCGCCGGGTTGAGAGCACCCTGAGCGTCTCCCGAACGCCGGGTGACCGTCCCGCGATCCCGCCATACATCGTCCCTTCATCGAACGTGGGCGACGCTGTGGTCATGCAGCAACCGGGGGTGTTGGCCAGGCGGGACACGGGACCCAGCACGGCGGCGACGGTTCGTGCGGGCAACCCGTCGAGGCTCGCCACCGCGGTGGTGTTCGTGCTGGCGCTGGTGCTCCGGCTCGGCGTCATACTCCGCAAGGGCGGCATACACGGGATCATCGGCTACGACTGCGGCGTCTACTTCGCGGGCGCGGACGCGCTGCTGCACGGCCGCCTGCCCTACCGCGACTTCACGATGGTGCACCCACCCGCGATCACCCTGGCCCTCGTGCCGTTCGCCGCGCTCACCCGGGTGACGACCGACTGGCACGCGTTCATCGTCGCGACCCTCGCGTTCTGCCTGCTCGGTGCGGTCAACGCGGTGCTCGTCGCTCTCCTGTGCCGGCGGCTCGGCATCGCGCTGCGAGGGGCGGTGCTCGCCGGGTTGTTCTACGCGGTCTGGTTCGGGGCGATCAGCGCCGAATTCCAGGTGAAGCTCGAGCCGTTGGCCAACTTCCTGCTGTTGCTCGGGCTGCTCGCCCTGCTGCGTGACCAACGGAGTCCCGGTCGCTGGTCGGCGCTGCTCGCCGGAGCAGTCATCGGGCTGCCGATGGCGGTGAAGATCTGGTGGGTCGTGCCCGTCGTGCTGATCCTCGGCTGGCACGGCCTGTGTCGGCGCAGCCCTCGCGCCGTCGTCCACGCCGCGCTCGGTGCGGCCGCGAGCGTCACGGTGGTCTGCCTGCCGTTCTTCCTCGCCGACCCCTCCGGCATGTGGCAGGAAGTGGTCACCGGCCAGCTCGGCCGGCGGCGCAAGGTCCCTGTCCTGGACCGGCTGGCGCAACTGAGCACGGTGCCCGAGTTCGCCAAGCACCTCGACGCCGGACAGGTGCAGTTGGTTGCACTGCTGTTCCTCGTCCTCGGCGCGGCGGTGTTCGCCTTCGCGTGGTTGGGCAGCAGACGTGCCCGGTTCGTGGTCGTCCTGACGCTCGCCCAGCTGGTCGTGGTGCTGGCGGCACCGTCCTGGTTCGAGTACTACAGCGACTACCTCGCCGTCGGTCTCGCCGTGTGCATCGGCGCCGCCGCGGTCGCGGTCCGCCCGGAGCGACTGGCCGGCACACCCGCCGTGGCTCTCACCGCGGCCGTGCTCGTGGTCACCTGCCTGGTCACCGTCACCGGGGCGCGCGCGATCCCGTCGTATGCCGGAGCCGGTGCCCTCACCCGCGCCGTCCGACACGAGCGCTGCGTGATGTCGGACAACCCGACGGTGCTGCTGCGGCTGGACGCGCTGAGCAGGGGACTGGCCGCCGGGTGCCCGAACGCGATCGACGTGACCGGACGCCGCATGGGTCCGGACCGGCCGGCGGCGCTGCGGAGAGCGCACCGCACCTGGGTCGACGCGCTGACGACCTACCTCGACTCCGGCGACGCGGCGGTGCTGGGACGCAACCACGACAAGCGGCTGCTCGCGGCGAGGCTGCGCCGGCACGGTGTCCTCGCAGCAGCCGACGGGCACGTCGTCTACCGGGGCACGGGTTCCGCGGAGCACTCTCAGCGTCAGCTCAGGGCCCGGTTGCGATGGTGACCGCGATGTTGCAACGCGATCCTCGGCAGTCGGCCACTGTCCGGCTGCCTCCCACCTCCGTCCTGGCACGTCCTCGTGCGCTCGTCGTGGCCGCGGTGCTCTACCTGCTCGGCCTGGCGATCGGGGTGTGGGCGGTGTCCGTCGGCGCGCGCCATACCGGCGAACTGCGCCTCGACCAGACCCTCGCCGCCGACCGTGGGACGGTGCTCGCCGACCTCGGCAGGGTGATCAACGTGGTCCTCGGCCCGGTGGTGGGACCCGTGTGGTTGGTGCTGATCTGCGTCCTCCTGTGGCGCACCCTCGGGCGGGTGGTCGCGCTGCGGGCCGCACTGCTGACCCTGGTCGGCTGGTTCTCCATCGAGGTCTTCAAGTGGATCTTCCACCGTCATCGGCCGCCGACCTCCGCCGTCCATGCCCTGGTGATCGAGCGGGGCGCGGACAGTTTCCCCAGCGGGCACACGGCATTCACGGCGTCCCTGGTCGCCGGTCTCTTCCTCGCGCTCGCCGGACACCGTGCGCTGCGGAGGAACGTCCTCGCGCTCGGCCTGCCCCTCGTCGTGGTCGTCGCCGCCAGCCGGTTGCTGATCGGCGCGCACTACCTCGCGGACGTGACGGCGGCGCCGCTGCTCGCGTGGGGTTCGATCGCGATCGCCGTCGCGCTCGGATTCGGCGGCGTGGGGCCGGTGTTCCTGCCACCGTGGCTGCACGCTGTCGTCATACCGCACCGAAAGGGCAATACTCCTCACCCATGAGGGTTTTGGTGGTCGAGGACGAGGTGCCGCTCGCGCACCTCGTCCGGCGGGGGCTGACCAGGGCGGGGTTCGTCGTGGAGATCGCCCACAACGGCGTCGACGGACTGTGGCTGGCGACCGAGCAGGGTTTTGACGCGATCGTGCTCGACATCATGCTCCCCGGCGTCCATGGGTATGACGTGCTGCGGCGGCTACGCGACCACGAGGTCTGGACGCCGGTGCTCATGCTGACCGCCAAGGACGGCGAGTTCGACCAGGTGGACGCGCTCGACCTGGGAGCAGACGACTACCTGACCAAACCGTTCAGCTTCCCGGTCCTTGAGGCCCGGTTGCGTGCGTTGACCCGCCGCACCCCGGTCGCACGGCCGGTGATCATGGCGGCGGGCGGTCTGCGGCTCGACCCAGCTGCCACGCGAGTGTTCCGCGGCGACACCGAAATCGACCTGACACCCAAGGAGTTCAGCCTGCTGCGGTTCCTGATGCGGCGGCCCGGTGTGACCGTCAGCAAGGCGGAGATCCTGCAGCACGTGTGGGATCCGGCGTTCGACGGTGACGACAACGTGGTCGAGGTGTATGTCGGCTACCTGCGGCGGAAGATCGACCGGCCGTTCGGCACCGACACCATCAGCACGGTCCGCGGGATCGGCTACCGGTTCGAGGACTCCTGAGGTGCGGGCAGCGACACGGTGAACCTGGCGCCGCCGAGCGGGGAGGCGTCGGCACGCACCTCGCCGCCTGCGCTGTGCACCAGCTCGCGGACGATGGCCAGTCCGAGTCCGAAGCCGCCGGCGTCCCGGCTGCGTCCTTCGTCGAGGCGGAGGAACCGGTCGAACACGCGCTCGCGGTCCGTGGCCGCGATACCGGGGCCGTCGTCGTCGACCGTCACCAGCGCGGCGCCGCCGGGACCGGTGGCCGTGGTGACGACGACCTCCCCGGTGGCGTGCCGGATCCCGTTGTCCACCAGGTTGCGCAGGATCCGCTCGACGGGTGCTCGGGGTGCCCAGGCCCGGCTCGGGCTGCCGGCATACCGCACGGTGACGTGCTCCTCGCCGCGCCACCGGCCGACCTCGGCCTGTGCGAGGTCGTCCAGATCCACCTCGACGGCCGGTGCGGAGGACCGGCGTTCGTCGATCCGGGCCAGCAACAGCAGGTCGCCGATCAGCGTGTTCATCCGGCCCAGCTCGGCATGCACGGTGGGCTCGACGACCGGCCATTCGCCGGCCGGGTCCGCCGACGCCAGGTCGGCCGCCGCCTGCAGGGTCGCGAGGGGCGACCGCAACTCGTGGCTCGCGTCGGCGACGAAGCGCTGCTGGCGGGTCTGCGAGGATTCCAGGCGATCCAGCATCCTGTTCAACGTCACTGCCAGCGCTGCGATCTCGTCCTTCTGCGGCGGCACCTCGACCCTGCTGTCGAGATGGCCCGCCTCGATCGCGTCGACCTCGGAGCGCATGCGGTCCACGGGTGCGAGCGCCCGGCCGGCGACCCACCAGGCAAGGGCGGCAGCGAGCGCGGTCAGCACGGGGGTGCCGAGCAGCAGGATCTTCGCGTCGGTGCTGATCGCCTCGTGCTGGGCCTGTTGCGACGCGGACACCTGCACCACGTAGTGCGTGCCGCCGGCCTCCACGCCGCGGGACACGACCATCGGGTTGTCGATGTCGCCGGGCCACCACCAGTGGCGTGCGCCACGCACGACACGGTGGTCGGCTGCCGGCCGGTCCGCGCTGAGCGGCGCCGTCACCTCGTGCGGCGACGAGAGCCGGACGTGGCCGGCGTCGTCGATCACCACGGTCCGCATCGCCGAGTCGGTGCCGAGCAGCACCGTTTCCGTGACTCCGTCCCGGTGCACGGCGGCGACCACCGCATCCGCCTGCTGCGACACCCGCGACGTCAGGCTGCCGGTCAGGGACCGCTGCAGCAGGTTCGCCAGCACGAAGACCCCGACGAGCAGTGGGACGATCACCACCACCGCCGTGACGGCGGCCAGCCACGGTCGCAGTCCGCGTGCGCGCGGCGCGGTCAGCGAGATCACCACGTCATACTGCGCCAGAAGACCGCTGCCGGGTGGGGCATCTCAGGGTTCTCTCAGCGCGCGGGCGGGGATTCAGGAGGTCGCGCTCGCTGTCCCGCCGCCTTTCGGGGCGCACATCGCCCACGGGGCATCGCCGGTGTGCAGCATCTGCGGGACGAGCAGCGGCCGGCCGCCGATGGTGTAACGGATGGTCGGGCCCTTCCTGGTGAGCGCGAAGTGCGCGATCGACTGGTAGGGCTCGTTGTTGACCAGTGACTTCTGCGCGAGGAGTGCCTTGCGGTGGGGCAGGTCGCTCGTGGCGGCGTCCTCGGACGGGTAGGAGACCGTTGCGATGCTCTTGTTGTCGTTGAGGACCGCCGCCGCGGTTGCCGAAACCGTGCCGAGCGGTCCGAGCTGTTTCAGCTGCGCCGGGGTGGAGTTCCGCGGTGTGATGCAGGCGCCGCTGCCGGTGGTGATCGACACGTAGTCGGCGGTCTTGATCGGCGCGACCACCTGGCGGACCGCCCGGTCGTTGGCGAGTGACTTCGCGTCGGACGGCAACTCGAGGTCGGTGACCGTGTTGCTGCTCACCATCAGGTGTTTGTCGGGATAGAAGCGCACGTTCCGTCCGATGCTGAGGAGGAGGCCGTAGTCGGTGTCGTCGTGCACGGTCTTGAGGGAGGGTGCGGTGAACCGGTGGCCCTTCGCGGTGTACCCGTGGTCGATCAGTGACGTCTCGATCGTGGAGATCTTGACGCCGGACAGGAACTGCACGTAGTGCACCATCTTCTCGGTCCTGGCGTCCGTGGCCGTGGCCGACCAGTCGATGTCCAGTGCCGACCATCCCCAGTCGTCCATGGCGCGGAAGTAGGTCCACAGTCCGCTCTCGGTGAAGGACGCGTTCTGCAGTGCCTTCAGGAAGCGGTCGTCCTTCGACAGATCCCCGTCCTCCCCGCGGCTGAAGCCGTGCGCGATCATCCACGGGGAGCTGTCGCCGAACTCCACACTCGTCGAGCCGACGGGCAGGTAGATCAAGGCGGTCCCGAGACTGCCGTCCTTGGTGGTGGGTGGCAGGGGGTCGGCCCCGTCCCCGCCGCCGCAGCCACTCAACGCCACTGCCCCCGCCGCTGCTGCGACCAACCACGCACGTCTCCCCATGGCGGAGCAGGCTAACAAAGCCCGGCCCCCTACGGGTCGGACGAAGCGGCCCCTCAGTGGTTCCTCAGCGGGCGGACCGCACCATACGGTCGTGACCATCTCCTCCACCCGCCCGGATCGTGCCACTGCCGTCTCCTGGGTCGCTCCGGTCGGGGTGACGTTCTGGGCCCTCAAACTCCTCACGACCGCCTTCGGCGAAGCAGCATCCGACGGCCTGGCCGGGATCAGCCCGGCGCTCGCCGTCCTGGTCGGCGTCGCCGGCATCGTGATCACGCTCCGGTGGCAGACGCGCTCGCACTCGTTCGTCGCCCGGCGTTACTGGTCCGCGGTCGCCGCTGTGGCGGTCTTCGGCACCATGCTCGCGGACGGCCTGCACGTGGCGCTCGGTCTGCCCTACCCGGTCACGAGCGTGTTGTATGCCGTGGCGACCGCCTCGGTCTTCGTGGTGTGGCGGCGCTGCGAGGGGACCATCTCGATCCACGACATCTTCACGGTGCGTCGCGAGCGGTTCTACTGGGCCGCCGTCATGTGCACCTTCGCGCTCGGCACGGCCGTCGGTGATCTTACCGCTGCCACACTGGGGCTCGGATACTGGCCGTCTGCAGTGCTTTTCGCGATTCTGATCGCCATACCCGCGCTGGTGTGGCGTGCGACCGGGCGACACGAGGTGCTGTGGTTCTGGTGCGCGTATGTGCTGACCCGGCCACTGGGTGCGTCGATCGCCGACGGGCTGGCCAAGCCGGCGTCCATGGGGCGTGGGATGGGTCTGGGGGACGTACCCGTTGCGTGCATCATCGGTCTGCTGCTCGTGGGCGCCGTCGTACTGTTCGCCGGCCCCGGCGGGCGACCGGCCGCTCCACGACGCCAGGGTGTGTCCTGACCCGCCGCTACCGTCGACGGATGGCCAGTTTCACCAGCTCCGACGAACTGCGCGGCGCGACCTTCCACGAGGTCGACCTGCGCGAGGCGAAGTTCACCGACGTCACCCTGCGGGACGCCACCTTGCGAGAGGTCAGTCTCCGCGGCGCACGCGTCACGAGCGCGGACCTGTCCGAGACCGTGCTGCGCGGTGTCGACGTGCAGGATGTCGAGATCGACAGTCCGTGGTTGTTCGACGGCGACCACTACCTGCGGATCAACGGCGTCGACGTGCGCGCCTTCGTCGACGCCGAGCTCAACAGGCGTTTCCCCGGTCGCGAGTTGCGTGCCGCGGACACGCCCCAGGGGCTGCGGGCGGCGTGGGACGCGGTGCAGCGCACCTGGGCCGCGACGATCGAGCGCGCCGGTGCGATGCCGGCCGGCACGGTCGAGGAGTCGGTCGCCGGCGAGTGGTCCTTCGCCCAGACGCTGCGGCATCTCGTGATGGCGACCGACGTGTGGCTGGGCCGAGCGATCCTGCGCAAGGAGAACCCCTACCACCCGGCCGGCCTGCCCAACGACGACGGCGGGGGCGAGACCGCGGCATACACCGACACCTCTGTGTTCTCCGCGAACGCCCCGTCCTACGACGAGGTGCTCGCGGCACGCGCCGACCGGGTGGGGATGGTCACGGAGTTCCTGGCGTCGGTCACCCCCGAGGTGCTGGCCGAGCCACGGCCGAACCCGCACGATCCGCAGTATGACGAGACGGTGCTGCACTGCGTGCACACCATCCTCGACGAGCACTGGGAGCACCACCGCTACGCCGTGCGTGACCTGGACGCGCTCAGTGCTGGGCAGGCATCCGGCTGATCGTCCCGTGCCGTGAGGTCTGGTGGGTGTCCAGCAACTGCGCGAAACGCACCCAGTCACGGCGCCGCGCATGCTCGACCATCGCGTGGTGCTCCTCGAGCACGCTCTCCGGGTCCTCGATGATGACCGGTGCACTCCGCGCAGTCGACTGCAGCTGACGGTCCTGCACCCGGTCGTACAGGGTGAGCATCGTCGCGTTGCCGGCCAACTCCACGAACGTCCGGTGGAACTTCAGTGACCGCTGGTTGAAGGCGGCGAAATCCCCGGCTGCCAGGTCTTTTCGCTGGTCCTCGATCGAGTCCTGGAGTGCGTCGAGCAACGGGGCGCTGCGGTCCGGGTCGGCCCGCAGCACGCCCGCGGTCTCCAACGCGTGGCGCACCTCGGCGGCGTCGCGGATCTCGTCATACGTCAGCTCGCGGACCAGGGCTCCGCGTTGCGGATAGATCGACACCCACCCCTCGCTCTGCAGCCGGCTGAGGGCCGCGCGCACGGGCGTGCGGCTGACCCCGAGCTCCTGAGCGAGGGCGTTCTCACTGAGCATCGAGCCGGGAGGCAGGGTGCCCGCGACGATGTCGTGCCGGATGCGGTCGTACGCACGCGTGCTCGCGTCACCGCGCCGTGCCGTTGCCATCGCACCCTCCGGGTCGGGATCGTCTGCGAGCACTGTCTCACGAAAGGACTTTCGCAGCTAGCACACAACTTGTATCCTAGTTGCGAGGAGGCAACACATGACAGGAACCAGCCAGGTGTCGCGCCCGACGACCGAGGAGATCGCCCGGGTACAGCGGCGCACGTTGCGCATCGTGATGACCGGGCAGGTCTTCGGCGGTGCCGGCCTGGCCGCCGGCGCAACGGTGGGTGCGCTGATCGCCAAGGACCTCCTCGGCGGCGAAGGGCTCGCGGGGCTGCCGACCGCTTTGTCGACCCTCGGGTCGGCGTTCGCGGCATACCTCGTCGGGCGCGCGTCGCGACGCCTGGGCCGGCGGCCGGCGCTCGCCGGAGGCTTCCTGCTCGGTGGGCTGGGCGCCGCCGGAGTGGTGTTCGCGACGGCGACCCGCGCCGTGCCGCTCTTCTTCGTCGCGTTGTTCGTCTACGGTGCGGGCAGTGCCACCAACCTGCAGTCGCGGTATGCCGGCACCGACCTCGCCCGGCCGCACCAGCGCGGCCATGCGGCGAGCATCGCACTCGTCGCCACCACCGTGGGCGCGGTGGCCGGGCCGAGTCTGGTCGACCCGCTCGGCGTGGTCTCCGTATCTCTCGGTTTGCCAAGGCTTTCCGGCATGTTCGCGCTCGCAGCGGTCGCATACACGGTGGCTGGGCTGACGTTCCTCCTGCTGATGCGGCCCGATCCGCTGTTACTGTCCCGGCAGGTGCCCGACCAGACGCCGGAGCCCGGGGCGATGGGAGCGGGCACGCCGGTCACGGCCTCGGGCCGGCACCATGTCGCGCTGGGCGCGACCACGATGATCGCGACCCAGGTAGCGATGGTCGCGGTGATGACCATGACGCCGGTCGCGATGCAGTCGCACGGGCACGGTCTGGGAGCGGCCGGTGCGGTGATCGCAGCGCACATCGCCGCGATGTACCTCCTGTCGCCGATCAGTGGTGCGCTGGTCGACCGATGGGGGCGACTGCCGACCGCCATGCTGTCGGTGACGGTGCTGCTGGTGGCCGGCCTCTGTGCGGCCATGTCGTCCGGTGACTCGATGGTGCTCGTCACGATTGCGTTGATGCTGCTGGGT
The DNA here is from genome assembly GCF_014190805.1 of Flexivirga oryzae. NCBI lineage: Bacteria > Bacillati > Actinomycetota > Actinomycetes > Micrococcales > Dermacoccaceae > Flexivirga > Flexivirga oryzae. The sequence continues at coordinate 16,452 of NZ_JACHVQ010000004.1, forward strand.
TTCGGGTGGAACCTCGGACTGATCGCCGGCACCGCATTGGTTGTCGACGGCACCGCGCCGGACCGGCGTCCGCAGGTGCAAGGCAGCATCGACGTGCTGGTGGCGCTCGCGGGTGCCGGTGCCGGCGCGGCTTCCGGGGTGGTGTCCGCTGCGTTCAACTACCCGACGCTCGCCATCCTGTGCGGACTGGTCGGTGCCGCGGCGGTGCCTGTTGCGGTGCGTCTGCGGCTGGCTCAGGCACCGCTGCCGAGCTGAGCGAGCGCCGCAACGACCAGCGCCTGGGTACCGACGTCCAGCGTCGGCTGGATCACCGGTGCGAAGTACGGCGAGTGGTTGACCGGAATGTCCGACGAGACCCGCCCGGCGCGTTCGGCGGCGGCATACGTGTCGGGGTCGATGCCGCCGATTCCCCAGTAGGAGTAAGGGACTCCGAACGCGTTGGGTATGTCGCTGAAGTCCTCGCTGGCGGTCTGCAACGGCAGCTCACCGGCCGCGTCGCCGAAGAAGTCGGTGAACGCTGCGGCGGTGCGCTCGGTGACGGCCTGGTCGTTCGTCGTCACGGGGAACTCGTCGTACCGCTCGAAATCCGGCTCCTTCGGCGAGCCGGATGCCACGCACTCGGCGCGCACGATCCGTTCGATCGCCTCGAGCACCTGGCTGCGGACCTGCTCGTCATACGTGCGGACGTTGAGGTCGATCACGGCACTGTCGCCGATCACGTTGCTCTTGGTGCCGGCGTGGATGCTGCCGACGGTCAGCACGGCGGGCTGGGTCGGTGCGATCTCGCGGGACACGATCGTCTGGAGGCGGATGACGATCATCGCGGCGAGCACGACCGGGTCGATCGCCGCCTGCGGCATCGAGCCGTGCGCGCCGCGGCCGTGCACGGTCACGCGCAGACTGTCCGCGGCGGACAGCACCGGACCGACGCGGGTGCCGACGGATCCGGACGGCATCGGCAGCACGTGCTGCCCGAGGGCCACGTCGACGGGGCCGACAAGATCCTGCAGCCCGCCCTCGACCATGCCGCGCGCTCCGTTGGCGACCTCCTCGGCCGGCTGGAAGAGGGCGATCAGCGTGCCGGACCACTGGTCCTTGCCGGCGGCGAGCAGCGCTGCCGCCGTTGCCAGACAGGCGACGTGCACGTCGTGGCCGCAGGCGTGCATCACCGGGACGGTGTTGCCGTCAGCGTCGGTCGAGGTCGCCTCGCTCGCGTAGTCCAGCCCGGTCGCCTCGCGCACCGGTAACGCGTCCATGTCCGCGCGCAGCAGCACCCGCGGTCCGTCGCCGTTGGCGAGTATGCCGACAACGCCTGTCCCGCCGACACCGGTCGTGACGTGGAATCCCGCTGTTTGCAGGCGATCTGCCACCTTGGCGGCGGTCTTGGTCTCCTGGTGGGAGAGTTCGGGGTGCTGGTGCAGGTCGCGGTAGAAGCTCTCCAGGTCGTCGCGGACCCCGTCGAGGCCGGCGAGTACTGCTGTCGCGGATCGGGCCGTCATACTTCCTCCTTCGAGTCGACCCTCGCCATACTGCGACACCTTGCTGAACGTCGGCGAATCGGGGGCGAGATGAATCGCGACGCTGTCACGGGCAAGCCGCACCCCTGTCAGCGCAGAGCGCCGCCGGCCGAGCAGGATGGACGCATGTCGACCATGAAGCGCTGGCCCGGGTGGGTCTTTGACGAGGGTGAGGATCCCGACTACCGGTTCAGCCTGGCCAACGAGCGCACCTTCCTGGCCTGGATCCGTACTTCGCTGGCGCTCCTCGCAGGCGGTGTGGCGCTCGACGCGATCAATCTGTCGATCCCCGACGGCGCGCAGCGGGCGCTCGCGTGCGTTCTCATCGTGCTCGGCATCGTGTGCGCCGCGGCGTCGTGGGCCCGCTGGGCAGCGGCGGAGCGCGCCATGCGCCGCGACTCGTCGCTGCCGTCTTCACGACTGTCGGCGCTCTTGGCTGGAGTCCTGATCGCCTGCGCGCTGGTCGTGCTCGTGCTCGTCCTGGTTGTCGTATGACGAGCCGCCAGCAACCCGCGGGCCTGCAGAACGAGCGCACCGCGCTCGCCTGGCAACGGACCGCGCTGTCGCTGGCGGCCGGAGCGATCGCACTGACCCGCTTCGCCTATACCCGTGTCGGTGCGGCCGGGTTGATCTGCCTGCTGGCCGTGCCGTTGACCGGTGCCGTCCTCTTGCAGAGCAGGTGGCGCTACCGCCATCGCGACGGGCTGGGGGCCAGCACCCTCGCCGGCGACGGCCTGCCCGGTCTCGCGCTGGTGCTCGCCGTGCTGCTGATGTGCGCCACCGGGCTCGCGATGGTGCTGCGCTGGTGAAGCTGCGCGAGCCCGGCGGCGTCCGACGGTGTGTGGATCAGAGAATGACGACGGACCGCAACACGGTGCCGTCGTGCATCCGGTCGAAGGCCTGCTCGACCTGGTCGAGCGCGATCTCCTCGGTGACGAACGCGTCCAGGTCGAGCCGGCCACGCTGGTAGAGGTCGATCAGCATCGGGAAGTCGCGGCTGGGCAGGCAGTCGCCATACCAACTGGACTTCAGTGCGCCGCCACGGCCGAAGACGTCGATCAACGGCAGGTCCGGCAGTTTCAGGTCGGGTGTCGGGACACCGACCAGCACCAATGTCCCCGCGAGGTCGCGGGCGTAGAAGCCCTGCTTCCAGGTCTCGGGGCGACCGACCGCCTCGACGACGATGTCGGCGCCCTCCGCGCCGGGGTAGGTCTGCGCGCAGATGGCCTTGATCTGCTCGACCGGGTCGGTCTGCGAGGAGTCGATGGTGTGCGTGGCACCGGCGGCCTCGGCGGCCCGGAGTTTGTGCGGGTCGATGTCGACCGCGATGACCGGTGAGGCACCGGCCAGGGCCGCGCCCGCGACCGCTGCCACACCGACACCACCGCAGCCGATGACCGCGACCGACCGGCCACGGGTCGCGCCGCCGGTGTTGATCGCGGCACCGAGCCCGGCCATCACCCCGCAGCCCAGCAGCCCGGCGGCCGCCGGCCGCGCCGACGGATCCACCTTGGTGCACTGACCCGCGGCCACCAGCGTCTTGTCCGCGAACGCACCGATCCCCAGTGCCGGGCTCAGTTCCGTGCCGTCGGCCAGAGTCATCTTCTGGGTCGCGTTGTGGGTCGCGAAGCAGTACTGCGGCTCACCCCGCTTACACGCCCGACACTCACCACACACCGCGCGCCAGTTGAGGATCACGAAGTCACCGGGTGCGACGTCGGTGACATCCGGGCCGACCGACTCGACGATGCCGGAGGCCTCGTGACCCAGCAGGAAGGGGAAGTCGTCGCTGATGCCGCCCTCGCGGTAGTGCAGGTCGGTATGACACACCCCGCACGCCTGCACCTTGACCAGCGCCTCGCCCGGACCCGGGTCAGGCACGTTGATCGTCTCAATGCTGACCGGCTCGCCCTTCGCTTTGGCGACAACGGCTTTCACCTGCTGCATGGCTTCTCCTGTCGTTGCTCCTGTGTGTAACGTTACCTGGCCCGGTCGTGACTGGTCCCTCATGTCCAAACCTGCCTGGCGCGCTCCCCGCGTTGGCCGAGTAGCCGGGGGAGCGAAGCGGAGGAGGCGTATCGAGGTCCCGCCACCCCCGCGTTGGCCGAGTAGCCGGGGGAGCGAAGCGGAGGAGGCGTATCGAGGTCCCGCCACCCCCGCGTTGGCCGAGTAGCCGGGGGAGCGAAGCGGAGGAGGCGTATCGAGGTCCCGCCACCCCCGAGGTGGCCGAGTAGCCGGGGGGAGCGAAGCGGAGGAGGCGTATCGAGCCCACCTTCACCCCCGGTTGTGTTGTCGTCGATCTCGGGCCGGCTGTCGTCGGCCGGCTCCCCCCACTTGTGGGTCGAGTAGGCCGGAGCGCTAGCGGAGGCCGTATCGAGACCACCGGTCAACAACCTCAACGCCCCAGACGGAACCTCGACGGTGAAAAACACTGACAGGACACAAAATACAGGGTGGCGCTCAACCAGCGCGAATTGTTCTGCGGGCCACCTCGCCCTACCCTTCGATACGTCCGCTCGTACCTCGCGGACAGGACGGCGCTCAACCCGCGCAGCGGCTGCGCTCAGCTTGCCGTGCCGGCCCAGAACTGGGTGGCGTGTGCCAGCGCGCGGGCTCGGAGCAGTTCGACCAGGCGCTCGAACAGTGCGACGGCGTCGGGGGCGCTCCAGTCGTCGGCGAGGACTTCGCGTGGCAGACCGGGATCGCGGAAGGGGAGTTGGCGCCACGCGTCGATGACACCGAGGTAGGTGGTGAAGGCGTCCTGCTGCTCGATCGTGGTGCGCGATGCCATGTCGTCCGCGACCGGCCCGTAGTGCCCGATGAAGTCCCGGTAGCTCTGGTCGATCCCGGCCAGGTCCCAGCTCTCGTAGAGCAGGGTCGTCAGGTCCTGGGTGCCCACGTAGTTGCCGACGAAGACCGCTGCGTACTTGTCGAGTCCGAGGCTCGCGATGGCCTCCTCGGCCGCACCCTGCATCCGGGCCGGCGCCAGCCACATCGCGGTGCCGACGTTACCGAAACCCATGTGGCTGAGATGGGTTCGCAGCTTGTAGCGCCTGCTGCGGTCCGACTCCGGCACGCTGAAGTTCACGATGCACCAGCCATCCGCGAGATCTGCGGGCCGGCGAGCGTGCCAGATGACCTCGTCACCCTGGGCGAGCACGGCCTGTGCGTGCTCGGTCAGGGCGTAACCCCGTGCGCCGTCCCGGGCCTGCGCCTCGAGCCAGCCGCGCTGCTTGAGGCGGAAGACTGCGGTCCGCACACTCGGTGCATCCACGCCGAGCTGACCCATGAGTTCTACCGTTCCGGCGATCGGCATCCAGCCGCCCATCCGCCGCACCACCGACCCGAGGAAGGTCACGACCAGGGTTCGGGTGCGACGGGTGCGTTGCGTCGCGTTGGGGTCAGCTGCGGCAGTCATCGTGATCATTCTCCACGTCCGCAGGATGCACCCGTGGCAGCGCCTACTGCGCGCAGCCACTCCGTGGGCCACGGTATGGCGCGTGCCACGCCCTTCTCGTGGAGGCCGTCCACGACATACCGTTGGATCCGCGTCCGGTGCACACCGCGGGCCCGCCGGGCCGTCATACCCGCACCGGCTCCGGCTTCCACCGCACGTGCACGTCCTCGGTCTCGCCCTCGCGCAGCAACTGCAGGCGCGGCGGGATCTTGTCGGTGCGTGAGGTGGGCGGTCGGCGCTTGCCTGCGGCGAACTGGTCGGGCCAGGGCGCGGCCGGTCCGGCGTACTCCTGCTCAGCGGCCGCGTGCAGGGTCCACTGCGGGTCGTACAGGTGCGGTCGGGCCATCGCGCACAGGTCGGCGCGCCCGGCGAGCAGGATCGAGTTCACATCGTCGTAGCTCGAGATCGCACCGACCGCAATGACTTTCGTGTCGGTGCCACCGGTCACCAGGTGACGGATCTTGTCCGCGAACGGTGTCTGGTAGGACCGCCCGAACGCCGGCTTCTCATCCTTGCTGATCTGTCCGGACGAGACGTCGATGGCGGCGGCGCCGTGGCGGGCGAAGGCGGCCGCGATCTGGACCGCGTCGTCCTCGGTGTTGCCGTCCGGCAGCCAGTCCGTCGCCGAGATGCGCACCGTCACCGGGATGCCCGCCGGCACCGCGGCACGGACGGCGTCGAATACCTCCAGCGGGTAACGCAACCGGTTCTCCATCGAGCCGCCGAGTTCATCGGTGCGCTGGTTGGAGATGGGGGACAGGAACGAACTGAGCAGGTACCCGTGCGCGGCGTGCACCTCGATCAGGTCGAACCCCGCATCGACCGCGCGCGTTGCGGCGGCGACGAAATCGTCTCGGATCTGGTCGAGTTCGGCTCGGGTGACCTCGCGCGGGACGTGGCAGTCGGTCCCGTAGGGCAGTGCCGAGGGCGCGACGACCTCCCAGTTGCCGTCGTCCAGGGGTTCGTCGATGCCTTCCCACATCAGCTTCGTCGAGCCCTTGCGGCCCGAGTGGCCGATCTGGGCGCCGATCTTCGCGGTGGACCGATCGTGCACGAAGTCGGTGACCCGTGCCCAGGCGTCACGCTGCTCATCTGTCCACAGCCCGGTGCAACCAGGGGTGATCCGGCCCTCGGGCGAGGTGCAGATCATCTCGGTCATGACCAGGCCGGCGCCGCCGAGCGCCTTGGACCCCAGGTGCACCAGGTGGAAGTCGTTCGGTAGCCCGTCGGTCGCGGAGTACATGTCCATCGAGGACACGATCACCCGGTTGCGCAACCGCAGGTCGCCGATCGAGACCGGCTGGAACATCGCCGGTGCGACCTCCGAAGACCCCTGGTGCCGCGCGAATTCCGCCTCCATCCGGTCGGCGAAGTCGTGATCGCGTTCCTTGAGGTTGTCGAAGGTGATCCGCCGGGAACGGGTCAGCAGGTTGAACACGAACTGCGCCGGCTCCTGGTCGGCGTACATGCCGATGTTCTCGAACCACTCCAGCGACGCCTGCGCCGCGCGCTGGGTGGACTCCACGACCGGCTTGCGTTCTTCCTGGTATGCCGCCAACGCCTCGTCGATGTCGGCGTGCTCGTGCAGGCACGCGGTCAGCGCCAGCGCGTCCTCCATGGCGAGCTTGGTGCCCGACCCGATCGAGAAGTGGGCCGTGTGCGCGGCGTCGCCGAGGAGCACCACATTGCCGTCGCGCCACGAATCGTTACGGACGGTGGTGAAATTCAGCCACTTGGAGTTGTTCGTCAGGATCTGGTGGCCCTGCAGCTCGGCGGCGAAGATCTCACCGATCCGGGCCACCGCATAGTCGTCGGAGACCCCGGGCGGGAAGACGTCGTGCTCGGTGCGGTCGAAGCCGGCGGCGCGCCATACATCCTCGTGCATCTCGACGATGAAGGTCGATCCCGAGTCGGAGAAGGGGTAACCGTGGATCTGCATGGTGCCCCACTGCGTCTGCTTGACGAAGAACTGGAACGCCTCGAAGACCAGGTCCGTCCCGAACCAGATGTACTTGTTGTGCCGCTGGTCCAGGTTGGGCTTGAAGACATCGGCGTACTTGGTCCGCACCGCCGAGTTGAGCCCGTCGGCCGCCACGACCAGATCGTAGTCACGACGCAACTCGTCCACGTCCGGTGCCGGGGTGCGGTAGTGCACGGTGACCCCGAGGTCGGCGACCCGACGCTGCAGGATCTGCAACAGCTCCTTGCGGGCCATGGCGGCGAAACCCTGTCCGCCAACGGTGAATTCGTGACCGTCGAAGTCGACGTCGATATCGGTCCACCGTGCGAACCGCTCCTCCATCGTGGCGTGCACGACCGGGTCGGCTCCCTCGATGCTGCCGAGGGTCTCGTCGGAGAAGACCACGCCGAAACCGAACGTGTCATCGGGGGCGTTGCGCTCCCAGACCGTGATGTCGTGCCCGGTGTCAAGGTCCTTCATCAGGGTGGCGAGGTAGAGCCCGCCCGGGCCGCCACCGACGATCGCGATCCTCATGACTGTGCCTCCGCGAATGGTTTGACGCCGGTCTCGGCGTTGACGATGTCCCGCAACCGGAAGTGCTGCAGTTTGCCGCTGGCGTTCCGTGGCAGGGAGTCGACGAAGCGCACCTCGCGCGGGTACTTGTACGGCGCGATGTGTTGCTTCACGAAGTCCTGGATCTCCTTGACCTTGGCCGCATCCGAGGCTGTGCCCTCGCGCAGCACGACGAACGCGCAGACGATGGAGCCGCGGTCGTGGTCGGGCTTGGCCACGACGGCACACTCGACCACGTCGGGGTGCTCCTCGATCGCGGCCTCGACCTCGGGCCCGCCGATGTTGTAGCCGGACGAGACGATCATGTTGTCGGTGCGGGCCTGGTACCAGAAGTACCCGTCCTCGTCACGGCTGAACGTGTCACCGGTCAGGTTCCAGCCGTTCACGACGTAGTTCAACTGCCGCTCGTCGGCCAGGTAGCGACAGCCCACCGGGCCGATGACGGCCAGGCGCCCGGTCTCCCCGGGGCCGACCTCGTTGCCGTCCGCGTCCAGGATGGCCGCCCGGTAGCCGGGCACCGGTTTGCCGGTGGCGCCCTCACGGATGTCGTCGCCGGCGGCGGTGATGAAGATGTGCAGCATCTCGGTCGCCCCGATGCCGTCGATGATCTTCAGCCCGAGTTGTTCGTGCATCTCGTGCCACGTCTCGAGCTGGATGTGTTCGCCGGCGCTGACCGCCGCGCGCAGGGTGCGCAGCTTGTCGGCGTTGCCGGACTTCAGGATCTGCTTGTATGCCGTGGGCGCTGTCGCCAACGCCGTGATCCCGTGTGTCTCAACCATGTCCGCGAGCTGGGCGGGTGTCGCGCTCTCGGTGAGGAATGCACACGCGCCGGCCCGCAGCGGGAAGACCACGAGCATCCCGAGGCCGAACGTGAACGCGAACGGTGCGGTGCACGCGACCAGGTCGTCCGGCTGCAGCCGCAGCGTGGTCCGCCCGAAGGTGTTGTCGATGGACAGGATGTCGCGGTGGAAATGGGTGGTGATCTTCGGGACCCCGGTGCTGCCCGAGGTCGGGCCGAAGAGCGCGACGTCATCGGCCGCCGTGTCCACCGCGGCGAACTCCGTGGGCTTGTCGGCGATGACGCGGGTGAGGTCGTCGTCGCCGTCCCCGCCATGCAGCACGACCTTCAGGTCCGGTGCGACCGTGTCACGCAGCTCATGGATCGCGTCGGCGACTCGATGATCGACCAATGCGATTGCAGGGGAGGTCTTTTCGACGATCGGTGCCACCTCGCGGGCGCGCAGCGCGGACATGGTCGTCACGACGATCCCGCCGGCCTTGAGCACCGCGAGCCACGCGGCGACCGTCCAGGGGTTGTTGGGGGAGCGCAGCAACACCCGGTTACCCGTCACCAGACCGAGGTCCTCGGTCAGGTAGCCGGCGATCTGGTTGGTGCGTGCCTGCAGCTCGCCATACGACCAGACCTCACCGTCCGGGGTACGCAGCGCGGGCCGGTCGGCGCCGAACCGCTGCGCGGGCACGTCCAGCAGTTCCACCGCGGCGTTCAGGCGTGCGGGGTACTGCAGTAGGTCGGTGGTGAATTCCAGTGTCGGCCACTGCTCCTGCGGCGGAAGGTGGTCGCGGGCGAACGTGTCCTGGTAACCGGTCGGTGCAAGCTGTGTCATTGTGCGGCTCCGGAGGTGGTGCGGATCATGCCCTCCTGGACGACGGTGGCCAGGTGGGTGCCATCAGGGGTGAAGAAGCGCCCGAGGTTCAGGCCGCGGCCGTCGCCGGCCGAGACCGCCTCCTGCGCATACAGCAGCCAGCCGTCCAGCGGTGCGGTCCGGTGGAACCACATCGAGTGGTCCAGGCTGGCGGTGACCAGGCCCTCGTCGGCCCAGGCGAGGCCGAGCGCGCGCAGCGTCGGCTCCAGGATCGTGTAGTCGCACACGTAACTCAGTGCGGCGGTGTCGCGCTGCCGGTCGTCCAGGCCGGGCACCTGCCGCAGCCCGTCGAACGGCCGGACCCATATCGCCTGATGCGGGGCCGGTGCGCCATCCACGCTCAGGTAGACCGGCCCGGGCACGTGCCGCATGTCGAAGCTGCGACCGTGTGCCCAGTAGTCGCGCGAACCGTCGGTCATCGTGCCGCCGGACCGGCCGTCCAGGTAGTCCGCCGAACTCGGCAGACTCTCCGGATCGGCAATGCCGGCAGGCAGTTCCGACTGCAGCTCGCCGCCCGGCTCTCCGGCGGCGAAACTCGCCAGGCATACGAAGATCGGCTTGCCGCCCTGGAAACCGCGGACCTGCCGGGTCGCGTAACCGCGACCGTCGCGCAGGACCTCCACCTCGTAGCGGACCTGCGCACCGACCTCGGCCGGCCGCATGAAGTAGGAGTGTGTCGAGTGCAGGTGCTTGCCGTCCACGGTGCGGATCGCCGCGACCACGGCCTGGGCGACCAGGTCCCCGCCATACGCCTTGGGCCACGGGCACGGCCCGGTGACCGCGGTGAACGCCCGGTCGAAATGCTCCGGCTGCGACTCGGTGAGGGTGACCGCGTCGGTGAAGACTCGCGACGTAGCGGTGCTGACGATCTGGTTTGTCACGGGCGGTTCATCCAATCGCGCAGTTCGCCGTCCGGGACCTGTGGCAGGTTGACGACGATGTTCTCGGGGGTGCGGGTGGTCATCCAGGTCAGCGGGTTGTTGCGGTCCAGGTTGCACTCGACATGGGGCATGTATGGCGGCACGAAGACCCAGTCGCCCTCCGACATGTCGATGTAGTCCTCGAACTTCTCGCCGAAGTAGATCCGCGCGCGGCCGGACAGCACGTAGCCGCCGGTCTCGGCCTCACCGTGGTGATGCGGCACCGACCGGTAGCCGGCCAGGTTGTGCACCTTCCCGAACCAGATCCGGGTCGCCGGAGTGTGCTGCACGCTGACCCCGGAAACCCTTGTCGCGCCTTCGGACTGGCCGGTCTGGCCAGAGTCCGGTTCGTGCCCACCGCGGGTCACGAACGGCACCACCAACCCCGCCTCGTTCCGGTACATCGACATGTCGATGTCCTCGTAGTTGTCGGAATTCGGGTCCACGCCACAGTCCTTTCAGTCGGTGAGACCGAGGTGGTCTCCAACGCGCTGACATTTCATTATGCGCACGATCGTTGTGCAAGTGTCAATAGATCGGCTACGGTGAACCGGACGCAGCCGATCAGCCGAGGAGTGCCCATGACCAACGACCTACGCCCGCTGCCGGTGAATCCGGCCGAGCTGCCGACACCGAGCGGCTACTCACACGGCACCCTGAGCGGCAACACCCTCTACCTGGGCGGACAGACCGCACTGGACGCAGACATGAAGATCGTCCCGGGTGGCATCGTGGAGCAGTTCCGGCAGGCGTTCGGCAACGTGCTCACCACGCTGCGTGCATCGGGCGGCGTCCCGGAGGACCTGGTGAGCATCACGATCTTCCTGACCGACATCCCCGACTACCAGGCGCACGGACACGAGATCGGCAAGGTATGGCGCGAGCTCGCCGGGCCCGTCTACCCGGCGATGGCCGGCATCGGCACGACCGGACTCTGGCAGCCTGACGCGCTGATCGAGATCATGGGTGTGGCAGTGGTGCCGGACGAGCGCCTGGTGCGTCCGGCGACCGAAGGTCAGTCCTGACCGCTCAGGATCTGATGCAGGTGTGCCATTGCTGTGGCCACCTCGACGAAACTCGTTGACAGCGGGGACATTCCGGCCCGCAGTCCTCGCGGCCGCCGGAAGTCGGGTATGACGCCACGCTGCCACAGCTGCGCGATGGCGTCCTGCATGCCGTCGTGCTCGAGGGTGACGTGACCTCCGCGGGTCAACGGGTCACGCGGTGAGGCCACGGTGACACCGAGCGGTGCGAGCGCCTCGTCGGCGAGGTCGATCACGAACTCGGTGAGCCGCACCGACTTCTCGCGGATCGCGTCGACACCGGCCCGCTCGATGAGCGCCAGCATGTCCTGCATCGGCAACATGCCGAGCACCGGTGGTGTTCCGCTGATGAACCGGCGCATCCCGCCCGACGGGGTGTATGACGGTCCCATCGTGAAGGGCTCGGCGTGCCCCATCCAGCCCTGGATCGGCTGGACCACGTTGTCCTGCAAAGCGGTTGCGACATACCCGAAGGCGGGCGCCCCGGGCCCGCCGTTGAGGTATTTGTAGGTGCACCCGACCGCCAGGTCGACCCCCGCGGCGTCCAACCCGATCGGCAGCAACCCCACCGAGTGGCACAGGTCCCACAGCACCAGCGCCCCCGCGTCGTGGGCGACCCGGGTGATGGCCGGCAGGTCGGCGATGTGTGCGGACTTGTAGGCGACGTGGCTCAACAGGACCAGTGCGGTGTCGTCCGCGACCGCGGCGCGGACTTCCTCGGCAGTGACCCCCGTCGCCGGGTCCGGCTCGATCCAGCGGATCGTCAGGCCGAGTTCGGCGGCGATCCCCTGGACGATGTAGCGGTCGGTGGGGAAGTTCTCGGTGTCGGCCACGATCCGGGTGCGACCGGGCCGGGCGGCCAGCGCCGCGCGCGCGAGCTTGTAGAGCAGCACCGTGGTCGAGTCCGCGACGACGGTCTGGCCGGGTGCGGCGCCCAGCGTGACACGGCCGATGCGGTCCCCGAGGTGCAGCGGCAACTCCATCCACTGCTCGTCCCAGGCACGGATGAGGCGCTCGCCCCAGTCCTCGGCGACGAAGTCACCGAGCCGCCCACGGGTCGTGGCCAGCGGCCGACCGAGCGAGTTGCCGTCCAGGTAGGCGACGACGGCGTCGGTGTGCACGAACTCCTCACGGTAGGCCGCCAACGGATCACCCTCATCGAGCGCCTTCGCTTCCGCGACAAGGTGATCGGGCAGCCGGCTGAGGATGTCCCCGGTCATCTCACTTGCCGATCTCGGTGCGCACCGAGTAGAGCTCAGGGAAGAACGTCAGGTCCAGTGCCCGCTTCAGGAAGCCGACCCCGGAGCTGCCGCCGGTGCCCTGCTTGTAACCGATCGTGCGCTGCACCGTCCGCAGGTGTCGGAAGCGCCACAGCTGGAAGGCGTCCTCGAGGTCGACCAGGTCCTCGCACATCGCGTACTCCGCCCAGTGCGCGTCCGGATCCTCGTAGATGCGTTGGAAGACCGGGATCAGCTCCGGCTGCTCGACCCACGCCTTGCGCACGTCGCGGTGCAGGATCTGCGCCGGTACGTCGTGGTCGCGCGCGGAGAGGAAGTGCAGGAACGCGTCGTACACGGTGGGGGCGTCGAGCAACTCCTGCAGCCCGGCGTGGTGCGCGGGGTCGGACTCGAAGACACGCAGCATGCCGGCGTTCTTGTTGCCCAGGATGAACTCGACGCACCGGTACTGGTAGGACTGGAAACCGGACGCGGAGCCGAGAAAGCCTCGGAACTCGGAGTATTCGCTCGGGGTGAGTGTTGCCAGCACCGACCATTGCTCGGCCAGGGTGCGGAAGATGTGCTTGACCCGTGCGATCCCCTTGCGGGCTCGGCTGACGTCTTCGTGTTGCAGGTAGCTGCGCATCGCCTGCAGCTCGTGCAGCACCAGCTTGAACCACAGCTCGGTCGTCTGGTGCTGGATGATGAAGAGCAGTTCGTCCGGGTGGACCGGCTCGCTCACCGGATGCTGAGCGTCCAGCAGCTTGTCCAGATCGAGGTAGCCGCTGTAGGTCATCCGCGACCGGAAGTCGGTGCGCACACCCTCCTCGATCGGCCGTTCACCGTCTGCGATCGACACGTCCTGATCCCCTTTCATCCCTTGCTAGTGTTACAGCAATCACATGGGAGTCCATATGGAGCCTTGGCTCGTCGTCATCGACATGCAGCACGCCTTCGGCGACCCGACCTCCGGCTGGTATGCCGAGGGGTATGACGCCATCACGCCCGTCATCGAGCGGCTGGCCGGGAGGTTCACCGGGCGGACCGTCTACACGCGCTTCGTGCGCGACCCGACCGAGACCGGCGGGTGGGCCGCCTATTACGACCAGTGGAGCGACTTCCGGCTGCCACCGGACGATGCCCAGTGGGACCTCACCCTTACCGTGCCGCAGGATGCGCCGGTCGTCGACGAGCCGACCTTCTCCAAGTGGGCCCCGGCGCTGCAGGGGGTCGTCGGATCCGCACCGCTGGTGGTGTGTGGTGTCGCAACCGAATGCTGTGTTCTGTCAACGGTGCTCGGCGCCGCGGACGCCGGCAACCCGGTGACGGTGGTCCGCGACGCCTGCGCGGGCGCGACGGCCGAGCTGCACGAGAAGGCCTTGGACATCATGGATTCGCTCGGTCCGCTCAGCTGCGTGCGCGGCTCCGCCGACCTCCTCGCGGACTGAGAACGACGCCCCACGACCAGTCGTGGGGCGCCGTCGTTCGGGACCGGGTGACTAGTGCACGTCACCCGGGGCGGAGATGTGTGCCGGCGAGTCCGCGGCGCTCTCGTGTGCGAAGACCGGCGTCGCACGGTGCCAGAGCGGGGGCAACCGGTAGAGCAGTGCGAATGCGACTGCGCCCACGGCGAATCCGACGAAGTAGCTCAGGTCACCCGCGCCGGGGTGCGCCTTGGCGAACGGCCCGGTGTAGAACGACAGGTTCCAGAAGGGTGACGATGCCACGGCACCGATCAGCCAGGCGACGAAGCCCCATTCGAGCACTCTGCGGGAGTCGTAGAGCTCCTGCGTTCGGGCTCGGTCGTGGCGCTTGTTGAGCACGTAGTCCAGCAGCAGGATCGCTCCGAACGGTGCGATCAGGTAGGCGCCCAGGAAGAGGAAGTTCTTGAACTTCGCCTCGAACTCGGCGTCGGCCCACAGGCTGATCACGTAGGCGACGGCGCAGATGGCGATCACGGCGGTGCGGCGGCTGACCGGGATGCGCAGCGTCTGGATGGAGATGGCTCCGCCATACACGTTCAGGAAGTTCTGCGAGAACGACGACAGCAACACGGTGAGCAGAGCCGGAGTTGCGAACGGCCCGGTCAGCCGGTGCAATGCGTCGATCGGCGACTCACCCGCGGCCGCCGAGCTGCCCAGGATGACGCCGGCGATGCCGAGCCAGGACAGGGAGACGAAGTTGCCGAGGAAGGTCCAGAAGCCGGTGCCACGGCTCACCTTGTTGTTGTCCGGCAGGTAGCGCGAGTAGTCGGATGCGAAGGGCCACCAGGCGATCAGGAAGGACAGGAAGTAGCCGGCGAAGGTGATCCAGCCACCGGTGCTGCCGATGAAGCCGCTCGCGTGGTGGTTGGCGCTGAAGTTGCCGCTGGAGCTCCGGGACAACGAGACGACGGTGATCATCACGAAGCCACAACCCAGCACGACCGCGAGGATCCGCTCCAGGAAGTGGATCATGTTGTAGCCGTAGACGGCGACGGTCAACTGCACCAGGACCAGCACCAGCCCGGACAGCCAGGTCGGGATCGCGGGCACCAGGGAATGCAGCGCCTGAGCGCCGAGGATGATGGTGACCGCGGCCCAGCCGATGCCGGCGAAGACGTTGACGTAGGCGACCGGTACGAAGTTGCCGAAGAAGCCGAGCGGGCCGCGCGCCTGGATCTGCTGGGCGACTCCGAGCCGGCCACCCATCCGGGACAGGATGCCCATGACGATCGCGCCCAGGAACGAGCCCGCGAGGATGGCGGTCACGGCAGCTGTCAGCGACAGGCCCATCCCGACGGCGCTGAAGCCCAGCACCATGATCGGGAAGTTCATCCCGGCGGCGAACCAGATGAAGAACTGCGACACCGGCCGGCCGTGCCGCTCGGAGTCGGGGATCGCGTCGACGCCGTACGGCTCGACAACTGCGACCTGGTTGCGGTATTCGAAGTCCCGCTGCTGCTCAGCGGGAGGTGCGGCCGGAGGCCGTGCCGTGTCCGGTGCCATCGAAATGCCTTTCATGGGAGGTCCATTCGGTCGGAGGGGGAGAAGTGGGGGTGGAGCGGTCAGCCGAGTGGCGAGAGTTGTGAGCCGTGGTAGAACTTCCCGGCCCGGTAGATCATCGGGTCGTCGCCGCTGACCTCGGCGTGCCGCACGCGGCATACGAAGACCGTGTGCGTCTGTGCCTGGTAGCGCTCCCGGATCTCCGCCTCGAGTGCGGCCGATGACCCGTCGATCAGCGGGCTGCCGTCGGGGCCGGAGTGCCACGCCAGTCCGGCGAACTTGTCGTGCCCGCTGCGGGCGAAGCTCGCGACGACGTCGGTCTGGCTCGCCGCCAGGATGTTGATGCCGAGGTGGGTCGCCGAGAAGAGCGCCGGGTAGGTGGAGGACGTCTTCTGGACGCACACCATCACGAGCGGTGGCTCGAGGGAGATGGACGCGTAGGCGTTGACCGCCAGGCCTCGCGGCGCATCGGTGGCGTCGGTGGTGGTGACCACCGTGACGCCGGTGACGAACTGACGGTTGAAGCCCTTCATCAGCTCGGGATCGGGCTCGCCACGCAACGGCGCCACGACGTTTCCCTGACCTTCGGGGACCGGTGCCGCGTCACGGAGCGACCGCACGCCGAGGGAGGCCAGCAGTTCGCTGCCGTCCCACGTGACCTGCTCGGAGACCAGCTGGTCGTCGCGCAGGGTCATGAAGTTGGACCCGGAGGTGCGCACCGTCGCCCCCGTGGGCGGCACGCCGAGGAAGGTCTCGGTGTGCGTGCCGACCGACGTCCAGAACACCGCGACGTGCTCGTCGTCCATGACGATCGAGTCGATCGTGGTGCGCAGGTCCGGGAAGCCTTTGCGGATCTCGGTGATCTCCGCCTTCAGCGCCTCCGCGGTGGTCTCCGCCCGCGAGACGCTGTTGATCCGCACGTAGTCCGGGGCCAGGACACGGTCGAGAACGTCGACCTCGCCGCGGTCCCAGACCGCGATCCACAGGTCCTGCAGGGTCTCAGAGGTGATGTGGTGCATGACACAAATCTGACAACTACCATGCAACAAGTCAAGGGGTATGGCGAAAAAAGTTCCTCGCGACCCGCCCAGAGAATCGTCCCGTCGTGGCTCAATACTCTGAGGATTCCCCGGAATTGCAGGGATTGTGGCGATATTTCACGGTCGTTGAACCACATCGAAGGACTTGTATGGTTGACGGATTCGCCGGCGCGGGGCTAGCTTGTATGCATACAACAGGTCAGTGGCCTGCAACACCATGTATGCAATCGCCGATGGAAGTCGGCTCGACGGATGAGAGTGACATGACCGTGACCGACACTCGGATCTCGCCCGGTACCGACGACACGTACGTCGATCGTCTGCGCGACGAGTGGGGCTTGCGCAAGCTCGTGGTGCAGACCGACGAGGTCCTCCTGGAAGGCGGGCTGGCACCGCAGACCGGCGCCCGGCGCGCCGTCGTCGCGGCAGTGCTGCGCAACCCGTGGGTCGGCACCACCCCGCAGCGAGACCTGGCACCAGAGGTCGAGCGGGTGGCGCCGTTGCTCGCGGACGTGATCTCGGCGCGGCTCATCGAGACCCTGGGCGGCGTCGATCAGATCGAGGCGTTCGGGAAGGCGGCGGTGGTCGGCACGTCCGGTGAGATCGAGCACGGTAGCGCGCTGATCCACACCCCGTACTTCGGTAACCTGCTGCGTGAGTTCCTCGAGGGGCAGTCGATCATCTGCTTCGCGGACACGCGCGGCGGTGCCGGTGAGAGCTTCCCGGTGCCGATGTGGCACAAGACGCACGCGGCGACGCGCAGCCACTATCAGACGGTCACTGCGTCGCTGCCTGACATGCCCCATCCCGAGGAGATCGTCATCCTCGCGGCCGCGTCCACCGGCGGGCGCCCGCACCCCCGTATCGGAGACCGCACCACCGACCCGGTGGTCACGGTTGCAACCCTCAAGGAGAAGTCATGAACGTTCGCAAAATCATCTCGGTCCTCGAGGAGACCACCGCTGAGGGTGGTCGGCCGGTCAACCCCGCGGCGCGGGTCGCCTTCGTCGCCGCTGTGATCGAAAACCCCTGGGCCGGGCAAGGGTTCGTCGAGGACCTGGGCCCCGGCATCGATGCGACCGCGTCGGACCTCGGTGCCCTGATCGCCCCCCGGGTGGTGGAACTGCTCGGCGCGCCGGTGGAGGCGTACGGCAAGGCGGCCATCGTCGGCCTGAACGGCGAGATCGAGCACGCGTCGGCACTCATCCACACGCTGAAGTTCGGTGACCACTACCGGAAGGCGACCTCCGCGAGCACGCTGCTGCCCGCCGTGGAGAAGCGCGGGCCCGCCGGCGTGACCTTCGACGTGCCGCTGAAGCACTTCACCGACGCGACGATCCGCTCGCACCACCAGACCTTCGAGGTGCGGGTCGCCGACGCGCCGCACCCCGACGAGATCCTGATCGGCCTGGCCGCTGCGGCCCAGGGACGTCCCCAGCAGCGCCTCGCGGCCCTGTCGACCGAGCAGTAAGCAATGGTGACTGCGACGGTCGTGCTGTTGCACGGCGTCGGACTGGACCACACGATGTGGGCCCCGGTCCGGTCGCGCCTGCCGCACGAGCTGCGTGTCGTCGCGCCGGACCTGCTCGGTCACGGCGCCAACGCTGCCGCACCGGCGGGCACCACGCTCGAGGACCTGGCGCGTGACGTCGTCGAACGCCTCGACCGGCCGGCACATCTCGTGGGGTTCTCACTGGGTGCGCTCGTTGCGCAGCACATCGCCGTCACGCAACCGCAGACCGTCGCGTCACTGACGAGCGTCAGCTCGGTCTGCGCACGAACCGACGCCGAGCGGGCGTCGGTGCTCGGGCGGCTCGCAACCGCGGACTCCGACTTCGAGGCGTCCGTCGAGGCGTCCATCGACCGGTGGTTCACCGGCACCGATGTCGATCCGGAAGTGGTTGCGGCCACCCGCGCGACGCTGCTCGCGAACGACCGGCCGTCATACCTCGCCTGTTACCGCGTATTCGCCACGGCGGACGAGGAATTGGCCCCCCGACTGGCCGGCATCACCAGCCCGGCACTGGCGATCACCGGTGCTGACGACCCCGGTTCGACCCCGGACATGACCGAGCGTCTCGCGGCGCGCATCCCGGACTGCCGGGCCGAGGTCGTGGCCGGCGCACGGCACATGTTCCCCGTCGTGCAACCCGACGCACTCATCCACGCGCTCGTCCCATTCATCGAAGGAGCTTCACGATGACCGAACAGCGAAACCATTACATCGCAGGCACATACGAGCTGCCCGCCTCCGGCGAGTACTTCGCCAGCATCAACCCGGCGAACGGTCAGGAGATCTACCAGGCCGCGCGCGGGAACACCGATGACGTCGCTCGTGCGGTGCAGTCGGCGCAACGGGCCTTCGAGGACCCGCGGTGGCGCGACCTGAGCCAGACCCGACGAGGGCACCTGCTGCGCAGGCTGGGTGACCTCATCGGCGAGCACGCCGACGAGTTGGCTCGTATCGAGAGTCTCGACAACGGCAAGTTGTTGCGAGAGATGCGCGGTCAGATGTCGAACCTGCCCGAGTATTACTACTACTACGCAGGATTGGCCGACAAGATCGAGGGATCGGTGATCCCGGCGTCCAACCGTGCGATCCTCAACTACACGATGCGCGAGCCGCTCGGAGTGGTCGGCGCGATCACCCCGTGGAACTCCCCGCTGACGCTCACCACGAGCAAACTCGCACCGGCGTTGACCATGGGCAACACGATGGTCGTCAAGCCGTCCGAGCACACCTCCGCGTCCGTGCTGCGGCTGGCCGAGCTGGTCACCGAGGCGGGCTTCCCCGACGGCACGCTCAACGTCGTCACCGGTTTCGGCGCGGAGGCGGGTCAGGCCCTGGTCGACCACCCCTCGATCGCGAAGATCTCCTTCACGGGGAGCACGCTGACCGGGTCCCGCATCGCCTCCGCGACCGCGGGCCGGTTCATCGGCTCGACGCTGGAGCTCGGCGGCAAGTCACCCAACATCGTCTTCGACGACGCCAACGTGGAGAACGCCGCAATGGGCGTCGTGGCAGGCATTTTCGCCGCTGCCGGGCAGACCTGCATCGCAGGGAGCCGGGTCTTCGCCCACGCGTCGGTGTATGACGAGCTGCTCGAGCGCGTCGCGGCACGGGCCAAGTCGATCAAACTGGGCGATCCGCTCGACGACACGACCGAGCTCGGACCGCTGGCCTTCCGGGACCAGCGCGACAAGGTGGCGTCATACGTCGACCTCGGCCGCAGTGAGGGCGCCACGGTGCTCACCGGCGGAACCTCGAGCGACGGCGGGTTGGGTGGCTTCTTCTTCGAGCCGACGGTGCTGACCGACGTCACCAACGACATGCGGGTGGTGCGCGAGGAGATCTTCGGGCCGGTCGCGGCGGTGATGCGCTTCACGACCGAGGACGAGGTCGTCTCGCTCGCCAACGACACCGATTACGGTCTCGCGGCAGGCGTCTGGACCACGAACCTTGCCCGCGCACACCGGATGGCGAACCGGCTGGACGCCGGCACGATCTGGGTGAACACCTACCGGGCGATGTCACCGATGTCGCCTCGGCAGGGTTTCAAGAGCAGCGGGGTCGGTGTCGAGCACGGCGCCGAAACCATGAAGGAGTACAGCAGGCTCAAGAGCGTCTGGATCAACACCGACGAGGGTCCGATCGGCGACCCGTTCGTGATGCGCGGCTGATCCGATGACGACGTCGAGTACCGTCCGGAAAATGCAGCGAAACACTTCTGACCACGATGCCACGGCCGCCGAGGGCGACCTGCTCACCCGTATGCGCGAACTCGTGCTCGGCGGCTCGTACGAACCAGGGATGGCGTTGTCCGAGGTGCGCCTCGCCGAGCACTTCGATGTGAGCCGGACTCCGATCCGCGAGGCGTTGAAGCAGCTGCAGGTCGAGGGCCTGGTCGAGATCCGGCCCAAGGTCGGCACCTTCGTGCGGCAGGTCTCGCGGCGGGAGATCGTCGAGCTGTTCGAGTTGAAGGAAGTGCTCGAGGGTATGGCGGCCCGCTTGCTCGCGCAGCGGGGCCGGACCGAGGAGTTGCTCGTTCTGGAGGCCAACGTGACCTCCTCGGAGGATGCAGCGGCGCGCCGCGACTCCGAGACCTACGCGGGACTGGTCAAGGAGTTCCACGAGACGCTGGTCCACGGTGCCGACAACCAGAAGCTCACCCAGCACTACCGCACCCTGATGAATCAGCTCGCCTACCACCGGTTCGTCCGCAGCACCGTCGAGCACCCGGGCCGGCTCCGGCAGTCGGTGGCAGAACACCGCGCGGTCCTGGAGCTCATCCAGCAGAAGGACGGCATCGGCGCGGAGATCGCGATGCGCCGGCACGTCGGGTCCGCGGCATACGAGGTGCTGTCCGATCCACCCCCATCACATTGACCACACGGCACAACCGAAGGAAGGCAGGCCGCTGATGCGCTTTTCACTCTTCGTCCACATGGAGCGTTGGGACGAGTCCGTCTCGCACCGCGAGCTGTTCGAGAACCTCGTGGAGCTGTCGCTGCTCGCCGAAGCGGGCGGCTTCTCGACGATCTGGATCGGCGAGCACCACGCGATGGAGTTCACCGTCTCACCCAGTCCCATGCCGACACTGTCCTATCTCGCGGCACGCACCGAGAAGATCCACCTCGGTGCCGGCACGATCATCGCCCCCTTCTGGAACCCGGTCCGTGCGGCCGGTGAGGCGGCACTTGTCGACGTCATCAGCAACGGCCGGCTGGAGCTCGGAATCGCGCGCGGCGCTTACCAGTTCGAGTTCGACCGGCTCGCAGGCGGTATGTCAGCCACCGAAGGTGGAGCATCGATGCGGGAGATCATCCCGGCGATCCGTGAGCTGTGGAAGGGCGACTACGCACACGACGGAGAGGTCTGGAAGTTCCCGACCTCGACGAGCGTTCCGAAACCGGTCAACTCCGCCCCGCCGATCTGGGTCGCCGCCCGCTCGCCGGAGTCGCACGAGTATGCCGTCGAGCAGGGTTGCAACGTCATGGTCACGCCACTGATGAAGGACGACGGCGAGGTGCAGGATCTGGTGGACAAGCGCGACGCAGCGGTCGCCAAGCACCCGGGAGCCGCAACGCCCGAATTGATGGTGTTGCGACACACTTTCGTGCATCCGGAGTCGGAACCCGACGGGTGGCGTGTCGGCGCCGAGGCGGTCAGCCGCTACTACCGGACGTTCGGTGCGTGGGCGAGCAACAAGACGACACCGACCGACGGGTTCCTGGAACCGTCACCGCTGGAGAGCGTTGCGGACAAGCCGGAGTTCGCCGTCGAGTCGCTGCACAAGTCGGCGATGATCGGGACGCCCGCGGAGGTCGTGGAGCGCATCAAGGGGTATGCCGACATGGGTGTCGACGAGTTCAGCTACTGGATCGACAACGGCATGACCCACGAGCAGAAGAAGCGTTCGCTGCAGCTGTTCATCGACGAGGTCGTTCCCAGCTTCGTGAGTTGAGCGGCGAGGGTTTCGATACGGCTCGCCTGCACCACCCGTGCGGGTCGAGTAGCGGGGGAGCGTGTCGAAACCGCGCGGGATATCTGTGACTATGGCTCCATGGCGAGAGCGCAGTGGCACGTCCGTCCGGTGACCGACCCGCCGGCCGCGATCGACGCTGCTGCCGCCCTCGTTGAGGCCAACCCCGTTGCCTACTCGGTGTTCTCGACGGTTGCGGCGTCGCTGGTGAGCGAGCCGACCCGGTTCACCGACCCGCACTGGTGGGTCGTCGAGGACGCAGCCGAGCAGCCCGTGCTCGTGGCCATGCAGACGCCGCCGCACCCGCTCCACCTGCCGCAACACGTGCCGGGCGCCGCGGCCGCGCTTGCCGACCACCTGCTGGCCGGCCGCACGCGGGTGACCGGAGTCAGTGGCCCGAAGGACGCGGTCGACGAGTTCGTCGACCACTACCTGCCGGGATCCGGCGTGGAGGTGCGCGGACGGGAGGGCATCGGTGTCTACGACCTGCCGGTCCGCGCACACCTGCCGTGGCCCGTCGAGGGCGAGCTGCGCATCGCGGGCAGCACGGACGTGGCGCTGGTGGCGTCGTGGGTCAGCGCGTTCATGCTCGAGACCGGCGACCAGCTCAACGATCCGGAGGCGACCGCGCGCCGGCAGATCGGCATCGGCAAGGTCAGTCTCTGGGTCGTCGAGGACCGTCCGGTCGCGATGTGCTGGGCGAGTGACGCGTTCGGCGGAGTGGTCCGGGTGTCCGGCGTCTACACGCCACGGGCGGAACGCGGACACGGTTATGCCAGTGCGGTCGTGGCAGCCGCCAGCCGGCGAGAGCAGGACGCCGGACACCTGTGCATGCTCTACACCCAGCTGGCCAACCCGACGTCCAACAAGATCTACCGCGCACTCGGCTACCGCTATCTCGGCGACGACCTCCGCCTGACCTTCGTGACGCGCTGATCGCGTACCACCCACGCGGATCGAGTAGCTACGACCCACGCGCGGATCGAGTCGCTACGACCCACGCGCGGATCGAGTAGCGACGAAGGAGCGTATCGAGATCATCGCTCGAAAACGCCGGCCGCTCGGCACTTCTCGACGACGAAGTCCAGCGGCACCGCATGCTTGACGTGCCCGTGCACGCCGTGGGTGGTCGTGGCCAGGAAGAGCGAGTCGAGGATCGCTTCGGCCACCGCCTCCTGGACGGCGGAGAAGATCGGGTTGAGTCCGGCATCGGGCAGGTTTCCGGCGGGAGCGGTGTCGAAGGCGATCGCGTAGTCGCCGCTGCCGTGTGCGAAGTCGGATCCGACCGGCGCCATACCGAAGACGGCCCGGGTCGCGACGCGGGTGAGCTGGCGGGAGTCGAGCCCGGCGTCGGCGGCGACGACCAGCATGCACGAATTCCCTTCGGGTGCAGTCGCATCCACTACGTCGCCCAATGCCTCGTCGGGGGTGACCGGCACCCCGGACACCGTGAGAGTGCCGGAGAAGTTCGTCTGTGCAAGGACGCCCACGGTGACCGTGCCGTGCCCCGGCAGATCGACCCGCCGCGACGCGCTGCCGATGCCGCCCTTGAAACCGAGCGCGGCAGTGCCGCTGCCGGCGCCCACACAACCCAGCGCGACAGGGTCCGACGATGCCGACGTGAGCGCCTGCAGCACGTGCGCCTCGGTGATCGGCCGGCTGCGTATGTCGGACAGGTGACCGTCGTTCGTCTCTCCGACCACCGGATTGACCGATTCGACGTGCTCGTTGCCCGGCTTGGCGAGCACATACGACACGAGCGCGTCCGCGGCGCGGAACGCCGACAGGGTGCCGGTCAGCAGGATCGGTGTCTCGATCTCGCCCAACTCCACCAATTGCGTTGCACCGACGAGCTTCCCGTGGCCGTTGCCGACGAACAGCCCGGCCGGCAGGCGCCCGCCGGCGTTGTCCACGGCGTCCGGGACGATCGCCGTCACACCCGTGTGCAGCCGGGTCCCTTCGTGGAGCGTGACCTGGCCGACCCGGACTCCGGCGACGTCCACGATGGTGTTCGTCGGCCCCGGTACACCAGTGCCGGGTGCCAGCCCCAGCTTGCGGGCGCGGACCCGCCCGGTCGGCGGCAGCTCGTCATACATGGCAGCCACGGTATTCCGAAGGACTCAGCCTGCGCTGCGAGGATGGGGGTATGACGACCACGGCATCGGCCGGCGGGACCCTGCCCGCGCACATCGGGGTGATCATGGACGGCAACCGTCGCTGGGCGAGGGCCGCGGGTATGGCGCGGGTCAGCGCCGGGCACCGCGCCGGCGCTGACCATCTCGCGGATCTGCTGCGGTGGTTGACGGTTCGAGGAATACATCATGCGAGCGTGTATGTGCTCTCGGCGGACAACATTCGGAAGCGGGACGCCGACGAGGTCGCCCACCTGTTCCGGCTGGTCGAGGAGTTGGTGCCCGCGTGGCTGGGGCGGTCCGACGAGTGGCAACTGCACATCGCCGGTGATCTGGGTCTGCTGCCCGCCTCCTGCGCGGCGGCCCTGACCCAGGCCGTCCGGGCGACCGAGGGTCGGCGCAGCCATCTCACACTCGCCATCGGCTACGACCCGAAACAGAGCCTGGTCGACGCCGTGCGCACACTGCTGGCCGACGGTGAGGAGCCCGAGGGGGATGCTCTCGTGCAGGCGATCGACGCGCGCCTGCCCGGTGGGCCGATCAAGGACATCGACCTGGTGATCCGCACCAGCGGGGAGCGCCGGATCTCCGGCTTCTTCCCCTGGCAGAGCCAGCACGCCGAGATCGTCTTCAGCGACAAGATGTGGCCGGCGTTCACCGAGTCGGACCTGGATGCGGCCTTGGCCGAATACGCGCGCCGCCGCGCCGTCCACTGAAGAGGGCGGGCGAAGGGGGTGGCAATCCGGGCGTGACGGGCCTACTGTGAAGTAGTCCACTACACCTGTCGTAAACACGGAGGCGCGATGAGGCCCACCGACCAGATGAAGCGCGGCGTCCGGTGGGGGCTGGGCCACGGTCTGCCCGGCCGGCTGATGCGGGTGGCCGCGCGGCGTGGTGACTTCCAGGGCCGCATCACCTCGGACGCGGAGCACCTGAGCACCCAGGAACTGATGCCGCTGCTCGGTGAGATCCGCGACCAGGGGCCACTCGCGCGCTGGCGACTGGGCCACATCACCGTCGACCACGAAGCAGTGCGGGAGACGTTGAGCAGCAACGACGTCCACGCCGGGTTCGTCTTCGAGGACGGCACCGTGCTGGGTCGTCTGGGCCGATGGGCGAAGCGTGACGGGCTGAACCCGGTCGAGGCGCCGTCGTTGCTCGCGGTCGAGCCACCCGACCACACCCGCTACCGCAAGCTGGTCACGCGGGTGTTCACCGCCCGGGCGGTGGAGAAGCTGCGTGGACGCACCGAGGAGATCGCCGCCGACCTGCTCGACCGGATCCCGGCGGATCGTCCGGTCGACCTGGTGGAGGCCTACTGCGCGAAGCTGCCCGTCGAGGTCATCGCCGAGATCCTCGGGGTGCCGGCCGAGGACCGCGGGCTCGTGCTCAGGCTCGGCACCCTGGCCGCGCCCAGCCTGGACATGGGCCTGCGCTGGCGGCGCTTCCGTGAGGTCGAGGACGCGCTGGACGAGTTCGACGCCTGGCTGGGCGGCCACCTGAACCACCTGCGAGAGCACCCCGGGGACGACCTGTTCAGTCAACTGGTGCGGGTCAGCGACGACGAGGCACAGCTCAACGAGCGCGAGCTGAAAGCGACCGCCGGCCTGGTGCTCGCCGCCGGCTTCGAGACGACCGTCAACCTGCTGGGCAACGGCATCCGGTTGCTCGACGAGCACCCGGACCAGCTGCAGCTGTTGCGCGACGAGCCCGACCGCTGGCCGAACGCGATCGATGAGGTCCTGCGCTACGACCCGCCGGTCCTACTCACCGGACGGCAGGCCGGTCGCGACACCGAAATTGTCGGAACTCCCGTCAAACAGGGCGAATTGATCGTCACCGTCCTCGCTGGTGCGAACCGCGACCCGAAGATCTTCGACGACCCGCACCGGTTCGACATACGCCGGGAGAACGCCCGCGACCACCTGTCGTTCTCGGCCGGTCGGCACTACTGCCTCGGTTCGGCACTGGCCCGGATGGAGGGTGAGGTCGGATTGCGTGCACTCTACGACCGTTTCGGCGTTGTCGACCTCCTACCCGGCGCGAAACGTCGTCCCACGCGTGTCCTGCGCGGATGGGACAACCTCCCTGCGCGGGTCGGCCTCGCCGCCGCGAGTTCGCCCGCGCCGGAGACCGTCAGCGCTGCTTCCTGAGCAGGGTCGCCAACAGATTGGCGTAGCCGAGCGCGTCGTCGATCGCCCGGTGGGTGTGCGGGACGTCGCCGAACCAGCTCTTCGGCAGATCGTGCACGGTGAAGGTCGCCGGGTCGGCGCCCGTCACGCCCGCCGCCAGGGAGCGCAGGCAGAGCGCCCCGGTGAACAGCGGGTTGGGTGCGTCCGGGCCCATGACGAGCCCGTATGACGTGAAGCGGCGCAGGTAGAAGTCGATCCACCCGCCGTCGAAGGCGACCGGTGAAGCAACGAAATGCGCTGGTGCTCCTAAGGATTGCACCCACCTCGCGAAGTCGGTCATCACCGTGTCGGCGGGCTGCGGGTTCTCGGTCGCGGCCCGCCATACCTCCGGTGACTGGGTGCGGAACCACGCCAGCGTGTCCGGGTTCGGCGCGGACCCGGGCAATGGCTCCAGCACCGCCTCGAACCGGCCCAGCTCCGCGCCACCGGGCTCGACGGCGACCGACGCGAAGGACCGCATCGAGTTGGCACCCGGCTCGAAACCGTCGATCTCGATGTCGGTCACGACGTAGGCGTGGTTGCTCATGCACCCATCAGACCACGCCGCGAAAATGCGCCGTCACCACGAGTCGTACGGTGGGCGACATGGAGTTTCGCTACCTCGGCAATTCAGGCCTGAAGATCTCGGAGATCACCTACGGAAACTGGCTGACCCACGGGTCACAGGTCGAGAACGACGCGGCGATCGCCTGCGTACGCGCGGCACTGGACGCCGGCATCACCACCTTCGACACCGCCGACGTCTACGCCAACACCGCCGCGGAGAGCGTGCTGGGTGAGGCGCTGAAGGGCCAACGCCGCGAGAGCCTGGAGATCTTCACCAAGGTCTACTTCCCGACCGGCCCCAAGGGACACAACGACACCGGCTTGTCCCGCAAGCACATCCACGAGTCGATCAACGGCTCGCTGCAGCGGCTCGGCACCGACCACGTCGACCTCTACCAGGCGCACCGCTACGACTACGAGACACCGCTGGAGGAGACCATGCAGGCCTTCGCGGACCTGGTCCGCCAGGGCAAGGTGCTGTATGTCGGCGTCAGCGAATGGACGGCCGACCAGCTGCGTGCCGGGCACGCTCTCGCGAAAGACCTTGGTTTCCAACTGATCTCGAACCAGCCGCAGTACTCCATGTTGTGGCGGGTCATCGAGGAGAAGGTGGTGCCGACATCGCGGGAGCTCGGCATCTCCCAGATCGTCTGGTCGCCGGTCGCACAGGGGATCCTGACCGGCAAGTACCAGCCCGGTCAGCAGCCGCCGGCCGGCAGCCGCGCCACGGACGAGAAGGGCGGCGCGGACATGATCGCCGACTTCATGACCGACGAAACCCTCACTGCGGTGCAGGGACTCGCGCCGATCGCCGCCGACCTCGGACTGACCATGGCCCAGCTCGCGGTGGCGTGGGTGCTGCAGAACGACAACGTCGCCAGTGCACTCATCGGCGCCTCCCGGCCGGAGCAGGTCAGCGAGAACGTCAAGGCCTCCGGAGTGAAGCTGGACGCCGAGGTGCTCGCCCGCATCGACGACGCCCTCGGTGCGGTCGCCCAGCGCGACCCGGCGCTGACCAGGTCGCCGGAGCACCGGGTGGCGTGACGGTTGACGGTGTTCTCCGCCGTTGACGGTTGAAACAGTCGTTGACCCCCATATTTGAGGCTGTTGCAGTTTGGCGTGTCTGTGGGGGCGTGGCAGTGGTGGGCGGGGAGAATTAGGTATGGCGAGATCGTTCCGTCCGGTGCTGCGGGATCAGTCGATGTTGTTGCCGGTGGATATGCGTGAGTGGCTGCCGGATGATCATCTGGTCTGGTTCGTGATTGATGCGGTCGAGGCCTTGGACCTGACGGCGGTGGAGGGTGCTACGCGGCGTCGGGGCGGAGTGGGCGCGGCTGGGTATGACCCGCGCATGTTGTTGTCGTTGCTGGTGTACGCGTACTGCCAAGGCGTGCGGTCCTCGCGACAGATCGAGCGGTTGTGCGTCACGGACGTGGCATTTCGGGTGTTGTGTGCTCAGGACGTGCCCGACCACTGCACGATCGCCCGGTTCCGCACGGGTGCGAAGGACGCGTTCACGGACGTGTTCGCGCAGGTGTTGCTGGTCGCGGGTCGGGCCGGGTTGGGACGGTGTGGGACGGTCGCGATCGATGGGACCAAGATCGCGGCGAATGCTTCGATTGATGCTAATCGTGGCCCGGAATGGTTTGCCCGGCAACAGAGCGCTGCCATCGTGGCCGAGGCCGAACGGGTTGATGCGGCCGAGGATCAGGCTGCTGACCGGGGCGGTGGTGATGACGGTGCCGATCGGGTGCCTGTCGGGTTGAAGGACCGGTCGCATCGCCGGGAGCGGATCCGTGCGGCTGCTGCCGAGTTGGAGGCGTTACGGGCCCAGCGGGAACAGGCTGACCAGGGGCGGCAGGAGATGGTCGCTCGCCGCGTGCGGGCTGCCCAGGAAGGACGTGTGATCAAGGGGCGGATGCCGCGCGGACAGGCCGGGTTGGCCGAAGCGCGTGCACGGGTGCAGTTGCAAGAACGCCTCGCGGCCGAACGCCTGGATCGGTGGGAGGCGACGGCGGGTGCCCGGTATCGAGGGCGTCGACCCAGGCCGATCGATCAGGCACCGGGGGTAGTGCACGCCCGGCAGGTCTTGGCACGTGCCGAAGCCGACGCGACACGGCGGGAGCAGTCCGCTGGTACGCAACCGGAGCCGAGGTTGGTGGCGAACACTACGGATCCGCAGTCACGGCTGATGCCGACCCGTAAAGGATTCGTGCAGGGGTACAACACGCAGGTCGCGGTCACCAGTGATCAGCTCATCGTGGCCGTCTCGGTCGGGCAGAACCCGACCGATGGTGGGAGTTTCGCGCCGATGATGAGCGCTGCCGTCCAGGTGGCGCAGGAGTTGTTCCAGCACACCGGTGACCCGAACCACCAGGTCGGCACGGTCCTGGCGGACGCCGGCTACTACAGCGCACAGAACCTGGCCGAGCCCGGACCGGACCGGCTCATCGCACCGGGCAAGGGCCGTGACCAGGCGCGTGCGGTCAAACAATCACCGGCCAGCGGCCCACCACCGGAAGGTGCGACACCGGTCGAGGCGAACGCGCACCGGTTACGCACCCCGGACGGGCACAAGTTGTACACGCGGCGCGGGGCGACCGTCGAACCCGGTATCGGGAACCTGAAGAAGATCATCAGCAGGTTCTCGTGCCGGGGACTCGACCTTGCTACCGCCGAAATCCACCTGGCCGCAACGGCTTTCAACCTCCGCAAGATCCACCAAGCCGCCTTGGCTAGCTGAACGGACCGGCCCGCGGGGAACCCGCAGCCACCCTCATCCCACCAGCCCGACGAGCAACGACACCGATCCTCCCTCGACTTAAACTGCAACAGCCTCATTTGGGCCGTCGATGGCTGTTTCGACCGTCAGCCGCGAGCGTGACCTCGGGCGCGGCGGGGCTTGAGGCGGACCGGCGGCAGGTCGGGGGCGGGAATGCGGTCGATCGGCCCGTCATACCCCTCGACGTGGCCGAACCTGCCTGAGTCTGCTTGCCATTCGTCACGCGCGGCCACGATCTCCTCGTGGGTGCGGGCGACGAAGTTCCACCACATCATCAGATCCTCGTCCAGCGGCGTGCCGCCGATGAGTATGGCGCGCGCCGGCTCGTCGCCGGTCATGAAACGCAGGTGCTCGCGGCCGGCGTCGACGATGCCCAGCTCCGAGTGCTGCAGCACCAGCGCCTCCTCCTCGGTGGCGTCACCCGGGGCGATCGTCAACGCGCCGTCGTCCAGCAGCACACCGTGCTCGAACGACGGGTCGACCGCGAGATCGACGGCGGTCCCGGGCCCGAGGTGCAACTCGGCGGCGACGAGCGGGCTGAACGTGCGGACCGGCGACGACGCGCCCTCCAGCTCGCCGACGAAGACCCGCGCCGTCGCCTCGCCCGCCATCACCGACAACTCGGTGACTGGGGTGGCGAAGTGGTCGAAGCCGCCTGCGCCGTCGCGGTCCGCGTCGGGTTGCGCCACCCACAGCTGCACCCCGCGCAGGACCTCGGACCGGGACACCTCGGAGTGACTGATGCCGTGCCCCGCCGTCATGAGATTGACCTCACCGGGGTGGATCAGCTGGACGTTGCCCTCGCTGTCGCGGTGCTCGACCTCGCCGTCGAAGATCCAGGTGACCGTCTGCAGCCCGCAGTGCGGGTGCGGTGCCACATCCATCGGCGTCGTCGTCGGCCCGAAGTGGTCGACGAAACACCAGGCGCCGATCATCGTCCGGTCACGGTGCGGGAGGGTGCGGCGCACCCGGATGCCGCGCAGCCCGCCCAGCGGCACTTCGCGAGGCTCCAGGAGTTCGAGGGTCGTCACGGCATACACGATAACCTCTCAAATTTGAAGTTAGGATGGGGTGAATGAAATCGCCCCGAGTCGGCATGTGGCGGACCTACTTCGAGTCGAGCGTGCTGCTGCAGACCGCGCTCGACGAGCACTTCCGTGCGGAGTCGGACCTCACGCTCTTCGAATACAACCTGCTGCTGCTGCTCGACGAGGCGCCGGACCACCGGCTGCGGATGGGCGACCTGGCGCGGGCCATGGTGTTCTCCAGCAGCCGCCTCAGCTACCAGATCGGGGTGCTGGAACGTCGTGGGTGGGTATGTCGCGAGCGGGACGCGGGCGACGCGCGCGTCATACATGCCTGTCTGACTGAGGCGGGCAAGCGCGTGTATGACCTGTCGGGCCGCGCGCACCTGATGGCGGTCCGCGAGCTCTTCCTCGACGACCTGAGCGCCGACGAGGTCGCCGTGCTGGACGCGGTGTTCACCCGGCTGAAGACCAAGCTGCGTGAGCCTGCCGTGCTCGGCCCGGAATAATTCAAATCTGAAGTAAGTTGGTCATGGCATGCCTGCTGTCACAGTGTCGAACATCCTGGCCCTCCCGCGCGTGTCGACTCCCGAGCCGGGTGCGCAGTCGCGGCCGGTCAGATCGGTCACCACCGCCCCGCAGGGGTTCGAGGGTGACGGGTTCCCGGTGCGCCGCGCGTTCGCCGGAGTCTCGATGGCGGATCTCGATCCGTTCATCCACATGGATCAGATGGGTGAGGTGGAGTATGCGCCGGGCGAACCGAAGGGCACCCCGTGGCACCCGCACCGCGGTTTCGAGACCGTCACCTACATGATCGACGGCATCTTCGAGCACCAGGACAGCACCGGCGGTGGTGGTCGCATCACCGACGGTGACACCCAGTGGATGACCGCCGGATCCGGGCTGCTGCACATCGAGAAGCCGCCGGAGTCGCTGGTCATGTCCGGTGGGCTCTTCCACGGCCTGCAGTTGTGGGTCAACCTGCCGAGCACGATGAAAATGACCGACCCGCGCTACCAGGACATCCGCGGCAAGGAGGTCGCACTGCTGTCCAGCCCGGACGGCGGCGCACTGCTGCGCGTCATCGCCGGCGAGGTCGACGGGCACGACGGCCCGGGGATCACGCACACGCCGATCTCGGTCGTGCACGCGACGGTCGCCCCCGGTGCTCGCGTGCAGCTGCCGTGGCGCAAGGACTTCAACGCGCTGGTCTACGTGCTGGCCGGCCGCGGATCCGTTGGCGCAGAACGCCGTCCGGTCGAGATGGGCCAACTCGCGGTCTTCGGCCCGGGTGACGTCATCGAGGTTGCTGCGGACGACAACCAGGAGTCCCGCAGCCCGAGCCTGGAGCTCTACATCATGGGCGGCCGGCCGATCCGCGAGCCGGTTGCGGCATACGGGCCGTTCGTGATGAACACCCGCGAGGAACTGGTGACTGCGTTCGAGGACTTCCAGGCCGGACGCCTCGGCACCATCCCCGCCGAGCCACACCCCGGCCACGACGTGCTCTGAGCAACGGCTGCCGCCCACGCCGACGCGCGCCCCTTCCACGGGTCGCATCGCCCCCGGCGCCCTCTCCCTTGTTCACCGAGGGGCTCACCAACCACCGACAGGCTCAGCAATTCAGGCCCGCAGACGGCCGAATTGCTGGGCCTGTCGGTGGTTTCTGGGCCTGTCGGCGAGGTGTGGGACGCGGAGCCCGATGCGACAACTACTACGGGTCGTAGTAAGGTCAGCTACGACATAGTGTAGTAGTCGATCTTCAGGAGGCGGCGTGGACGCTCTCGACCTGGCGCGGTGGCAGTTCGCCATCACCACCGTCTACCACTTCCTCTTCGTGCCGATCACGATCGGGCTCTCGGCGATGGTGGCGGGATTCCACACCTGGTACCTGCGCCGCCATGCGCCCGAGTTGCTCCGGCTGGCGAAGTTCTTCGGCAAACTCTTCACGATCAACTTCGCGCTCGGCCTGGTCACCGGGATCGTGCAGGAGTTCCAGTTCGGCATGAACTGGTCGGACTACAGCAAGTTCGTCGGGGACATCTTCGGCGCACCGCTGGCGTTCGAGGCACTGCTCGCGTTCTTCCTCGAGTCGACCTTCCTCGGGCTGTGGATCTTCGGCTGGGGCCGGTTGCCGGAGAAGATCCACGCCGCCTGCATGTGGGTCGTGCACATCGGGACCGTGCTGTCGGCATACTTCATCCTCGCCGCCAACTCCTTCATGCAGCACCCGGTCGGCTACAAGTACAACCCGCAGACCGGACGGGCCGAACTGACCGACTTCGTCGCCGTGCTCACCAACAAGGTGCAGTTGGTGACCTTCCCGCACGTGGTCGCCGCGGCATACATGTGCGGTGGCGCGATGGTGATGGGCGTCGGCCTGTGGTCGATGCGCAGGCACCGCCACGACAAGCACATGTATCGCAAGGCGGCGCGCGTCGGTGCCGTCGTCACGATCCTCGCCGGCCTCGCCGTCTCCATCAGCGGCGACGCCCAGGGCAAAGTCATGACCGAGGTGCAGCCGATGAAAATGGCTGCGGCAGAGGCGCTTTACACGACACGTGACAGCTGTGCGGAGTTCTCGCTGTTCACCATCGGGTCGCTCAACGGTGAGCACGAGAAGTATGCGATCACCGTTCCCTGCGTGCTGAGCTTCCTCGCGACCGGCTCCTTCGACGGCAAGGTCGAGGGCGTCAACGAGTTGAAACGTGAGCTGCCCGGCCAGATCTCGCGGGCAGCGGCAGCACGGGGCGAGCCGGCCCGCTATGTGCAGCCCGCGGATGCGGTCTTCACCCCGAACATCCCACTGGCCTACTGGTCGTTCCGGCTGATGATCGGCATCGGCATGCTGGCCGCCGCGATCGGAGTCGCAGTCCTGTGGCTGACCCGCAAGGGCCGTGCCGACGCGCCGCGCTGGCTGGTGGTTGCAGGCGTCGCAGCACCGCTGCTTCCCGTGCTGGGCAACAGTTTCGGCTGGATCTTCACCGAGACCGGCCGGCAACCGTGGCTGGTGTATGGCGTGATGACCACCTCCTCCGGCGTCTCACCCACGGTCACCGCTGCCAGCGTCATCACCTCGATGGTCGTCTACACGATCCTGTATGCCGTCCTCGCCGTCGTCGAGATCAAGCTGATGCTCGACTACACGCGTCGCGGCGCCGACCCCTATCACCCGACGGAGCAGGTCGCGGAGGACAAACCGCTGGCCTTCTCCTACTGAGCCTGAAGGAGATTGACGATGTCCCTGGAAACCTTCTGGTTCATCCTGATCGGTCTGCTGTGGGCGGGCTACCTCGTTCTCGAAGGATTCGATTTCGGCGTCGGCATGCTGCTCGCCGTCATCGGACGCGGCCGGACCAGCGAGGAGACCAACGCTCGGCGCCGGCTGATGCTCACCACCATCGGCCCCTTCTGGGACGGCAACGAGGTGTGGCTGATCACCGCCGGTGGTGCGATGTTCGCGGCGTTCCCTGCCTGGTACAGCACGATGTTCAGTGGCTTCTACCTGGCGATGCTGCTGCTCCTGGTCGCGCTCATCCTGCGGAACATGGGGCTCGACTACCGGTACAAGCGCGACAGCGACCGCTGGCGGGCAGGCTGGGACATCGCGATCATCGGGGGATCGCTGTTGCCGCCGCTGCTGGTCGGTGTCGCGCTCACCAACCTGATCCACGGTGTGCCGGTGGACCGTTCCGGGAACTTCACCGGCAACTTCCTCACCCTGCTCAATCCGATGAGCCTGCTCGGCGGAGTCACCCTCGTGGCGGTGTCGCTCGTGCACGGCGCCTTCTTCCTCGCGCTGAAGACCTCGGGACCGGTCCGGGACGACGCCCGGGCGGTGGCGCGCCGATTCGCCCCGGTCGCAGCGCTTCTCGCGATCGCACTGCTGGTCTGGGTCAATGTGCACACCGGCACCGTATGGTCCTGGCTGGTGGCGGGACTCGGTCTCGTCGCCTTCATCGGCGCGCTGGTGGCCGATCGGGCAGGCCGTGACGGCCTGGCCTTCACCGGCACCTTCGCGACCATCGGCGCAACCGTGGCCTGCTACTTCCTCGCGGCCTACCCGGACGTCATGCCGAGCACCACGAACGCCGCGTACAGCCTCACCGTGCACAACGCCGCCAGCTCGCATCTGACGTTGCAGATCATGACCGGCGCCGCGGTCGTGTTCACCCCGGTCATGCTGCTCTACACGGCCTGGTCCTACTGGATCTTCCGCAAACGGGTCAACGCCGAACACATTGCGCCGCAAACGGATCCACTTGCGGAGGTGAAGGTCGGCTGATGCGTCCCTTCGATCCCGAGCTGATCCGCTCCGAACCCGCGGTGCGGCGGCCGCTCGCCGCACTCGGCGCCCTCGGCGTGCTGCAGGGCGCCCTGGCGATCGCCCAGGCGATCAGCGTCGCCGGGCTGGTGATCGCGGTGGTGCACGCCCGGCCCCTGCTCGGCCCGTCGATCGCGGTGCTGGTGGTCTTCGGACTGCGGGCAGTCGTCTCCGGTGCAGCGGAACGCGTTGCGGCGTGGGCCGGTTCGTATATCGCCAGCGTGCTGCGCCGCCGTGCCGTCCACGGCTGGCTGACGCGCACCATCGACACACGGCCCAGCGAGACCGTGATGCTCAGCCGTGCCACGCAGGGCGCCGAGGCAGTCGAGCCGTATGTCGCCCGCTACCTCCCGGCCCTGGTCAGTGCCGCGGTCGTGCCCACCCTGGCCCTGATCGCGCTCGCCGTGACCGACTGGGTCAGCGCGCTCATCGTCGTGCTCACGCTGCCGCTGCTGCCACTCTTCGCCGCCCTGATCGGTCAGCACACCCGCGACGAAACGGCAGCCCGCTGGCGCGAGACCGACCGGCTCACCGGGCACTTCCTCGATGTGATGCGTGGTCTGCCGACGCTCGCCAACTACCAGCGGGCCGAACATCAGGTGCAGGTCGTGCGAGCCGTCGGTGATCGGCTGCGACGGGCGACAGTCCGCACCCTGCGCACGGCCTTCCTCAGCTCGGTCGCACTCGAACTGCTGGCAACCATCTCGGTCGCGATCGTCGCCGTCGCGGTCGGACTCCGGCTGGTGCACGGCGAGATGTCGCTGGAGGGTGGCCTCATCGCCATACTCCTCGCGCCGGAGGCGTATTGGCCGATCCGACGGGTCGGCCAGGAGTTCCACGCCGCAGCCGACGGAGCGCAGGCGATCGCGGAGCTGCGTGAACAGGCCGCGCCCGGCGACCGACCCGCGGCGGGGGCGAGCGTGCACGCCGACCGACTCAGCTACCGCTACCCGGGCACCGAACGGATGGTGCTGCAGGACTTCCGGCTCGTCGGAGAGCGCGGGCTGACCGTATTGGCGGGGGAGTCCGGCGCGGGCAAGACGACCGTGCTCGACCTGCTCGCCGGTCTGCGCAGGCCGACCGCGGGCGGCATCGAGCGGCCACCCGATGTCCACTACGTCACCCAGCGGCCGTTCCTCATCCCGGGCACGCTCGCGGACAACCTGGGCCTCGGCGCTCGACTGCCGGCCGGCACCGACTGGCTGCCCGAGCCGTTGCGGCGACTTCCTGCCGGGCTCGAAACACCTGTCGGCGACGACGGTTTCGGCCTGTCGGCGGGCCAGCGCGCGCTGCTGGCGCTGACCCGCGCGCGCCTGTCCGGTGCGCGACTTGTGCTGCTCGACGAGCCGACCGCGCACCTGGACCCGCAGATGCGGCGTGCGGCCGAGGCGCTGATCCGCGAGCTCGCCGCAGAGCGCACCGTGATCGTGGCTTCCCACAGCGAGTCGCTGATCGCGTTGGCGGACAAGGTGATCCGGGTTGGTGAGGCGGCCGCGCGGGACCTCGACACGGGCTCGTTCCTCGCCCGGCTCGGCCAGCGGGATTCGGGTGCGCGGGACCTCGATACGCGCTCGCCCCTTGGGGCTCGCGCTACTCGGCCACCGCTGCGCGCTACTCGGCCACCGCTGGTCGGGGGCTCGCTCGGCCAGCGTGTCAGCCGTCCGACATCGGTCTGGCGGCCGGCGCGCGGCGTGCTGCCCGCGTCCGCCGTCGGCGCCCTGGCCTCGACCTGCGGTGTCGCGCTCACGGCCACGTCCGGTTGGCTGATCGTGCAGGCGGCGACCCGCCCGCCGGTGCTCACCCTGCTCGTCGCGATCGTGTGTGTGCGGGCGTTCGGCATCGGCCGCCCGGTGCTGCGCTACGCGGAGCGGCTGCGTTCCCACGACGCCGCGCTCGCCGACCTCGTCGATCGACGGGCGTCGCTCTACACCCGGCTCATTCCGCTCACCCCCGCCAGGCTGGGCCGGCGGCGCCGCGCCGATGTGCTGACCGGCGCGGTCGCCGACCTGGACGACGAGGTCGACGTGCAGGTGCGCACCCTGGTCCCGCTGCTCGGGGCGGCGGTCGCCGCCGTGATCGCGCTGGCGGTCGTGACCGTGCTGCACCCCCTGAGCGGCCTCGTGCTCGCGGGCGTGCTGCTCGCGGTAGCCGCGGCAGCGTGCTGGGACTTCCGGCTGGAGAGCACGTCGCAGCGTCATACCCTCGATGCCCGCGGTGCGGTCAACCGCGAGGCCCAACTGATCGTGACGAATGTCGCTGCAGTGCAGGCGATCTCGCTCGGGCAGCGGCTGCTGCGCAGGATGGACGACGCTGCCGCGGCAGCGGTGCGCGCTGCCGGTCGGCAGGCACTTGGTCGGTCGGTCGGCACCGCGTGTACGACGTTCATCGCCGGTCTGGGCGTCGTCGGCACAGCGCTGGTTGCGCACCAAGCGCTCGCGCAGGGGCAGGTCGGTGCGCCGATCGCGGCGCTGCTGGTGCTGGGTCCGCTGGCCCTGACCGACGTACTCGGCGACCTGCCGGACGCGGTCGGCTCGGCGGCCCGGGGAGTGCAGGCCCGGCGCCGCCTGGACTCACTGACCGCCCACCCACCCGCCGTGTATGACGCCGCACCGTCCGCGCAGGACCGCACCGGTGAACCGGACATGACCCTGGACGCGGTGCGCGCCTCCTGGGACGGCAGCCACACGGACCTGACGGTCGACCACCTGCAGCTGCACCCGGGCGAGCGCATCAGCGTGACCGGCCCGAACGGCGCCGGCAAGTCCACCCTGTTGGCCGTCCTGGCCCGGCATCTCGACCCCACCGCAGGCACCTACCGCTTCGCCGGCCGCAGCGTGCGCGACCAGTCGCTGCACGCGGTCCGCTCCCGCATCGCGATCGTCGACGACGAACCGCACGTCTTCGCCGGATCGGTGCGCGCCAACCTGCTGCTCGCCCGACCGGACGCGGACGATGCCGCTGTTGCCCGCGCACTGATCGACGCGGGCCTCGGCCGGTGGCTGAGCGGGCTCCCGCACGGCCTGGACACCGAGCTCGGCGACGGCCGCAGCGTCAGCGGCGGTGAGCGCGCCCGGCTGGCGATGGCCCGCGCGGTCCTGTCCGGTCGCCCGGTGCTGCTGCTGGACGAGCCCGTGGCGCACCTGGACGGTCCGACCGCGCGGGCGGTGCTGGCCGATGTGCGCGCCGCCACGCCGGGCGCAACGGTCGTGGCGGTGTCCCACCAGGCGGTCGTCGAGCTGGCGCCGGACCGCGAGGTCGCCATACAGGTGCCGACGACGATCGGGGAGAGAGTTACGGTGTCGTCGTGGTGAGGCAGCGTCGATCCGGGCTCGGTGACCTGGAAAGTGCGGTGATGGAGCAGCTGTGGGCGCTCCCGCCGGACGGTTGGCTGTCGGTGCGTGAGGTGCTCGAACGGCTCGTCGACCGCGACCTGGCCTACACGACCGTGATGACCGTGCTCGACCGCCTCGCCAAGAAGGACCTGGTCAGCAGGGAACGGGTCGGCCGTGCCTGGCGTTACCGGGCGGCGTCGGGCCGTGACGAGCTGACGGCCCAGGTGCTGCAGTCGAGCCTGGCACCGCTCGCGCCCGACGACCGGAAGGCGGCCCTGCTGCAGTTCCTCGACAACGCGAGCGATGCCGACCTCGACGTGCTGCGCGCCGGTCTTGCCGAGGTGGAGCGCAAGCACCGCGGCTGAGCCGGGTCACCCGACACCGAGCAGCGCACCCCACGCGATCACGCCCGTGGCGGCCAGCACCAGAACGGCGCCGGCGATCACCACGGTGGACAACAGCCGGTGCGGCCGGTCGTCGGCGAGCAACTCCATCCGCCGCCCGGCGGGTGCTCCGCTCGCGCCCAGTGTGGCGTCCGGGTGTATGCCGCCCGACAGTTGCAGCAGCGCCCGCGCGACGGGGACGGCACCGACCGCGCGGCAGGCGGCGCGATCGGCGAGCAGCTCGATGAGCAACCGCACTTCCTGTATGCCGCGATCGCTGCGGACCATACGTGGCACGGCCGTGTGCAACACGGTGAAGAACTCCAGCACCAGGTCGTGCCGCAAGCGCAGATGGGCCCGCTCGTGCGCCAGGACGGCGGCCAGTTCGTCGGCCGGCAGTGCCCGGATCGTGCTGTCGGTCAAGACGACTCGGCGTCGGCGGCCCGGAATGCAGTAGGCGGTCGGCGTCGGGTGCGCGAGCACCGTGACGGGGCCGTGCGGGCCTTCGTGATCGGGTGCGCGGTCGCCGAGCAGGTCGACCAGTTCGGTGTGTTCCCGGCGGACCGCGCGCAGGTTGCGCCCCACCCGGTGCCCCTGCAGCAGCAGCCGCGCCACGATGAGACAGGAGATCAGCAGGCCCAGCACCAGCAGCGGAATGTTCGCGGCGGGCGCCGGTATCTGCCGCCCGTCGCGGACGGCCTGCAGGATCGCCAGCGGGGCGAGGCAGACCGCCGCGAAGATCGCGGACAGCGAAACCGCCTGCCACAGCAGCAGAGCCGGGCCCGGGACGTGCTGCAACGCCGTCACACGAGGTAGCAGACGCGGGACCGGCCACGTGAGCAGCACCGCGACCACGAACAATCCGGCAGTCAGCACACCGTCATTCTCGTGGACCGGGGTTACGAGAACGGCACGGCATACAACGTGGTGTCGCTGCCGACCGAGCCGACACAGTAGGCGAACTTCGCGGTGCCGCCCCGGGGAACCAGCACCTGACCGCTGGAACCCTTGGCCGCGCCGAGCGATTCGCCCTTGCGGTTGGCGGTGAGGATGTTGTCGCCGGACTTGCTCCACGAGTCGTACTGGGAGATCGCGATCGGCGACCACCGTGCCGTGATGACGTGACTCTTCCCGGTGTGCATGTCGATCCAGGAATTGCCGCCGACCGCCCAACTCTCGTCCGGTGCGAGCAGGAAGGTGTTCGGGAAGACCGCCGGGTCGATGGCTTCGGTGGTCATGCGTGGCTCGAGGTCCGGCAGCGTGAACGCGCGCAGCCGCGACGTCGTCGGCCGGTCCTTCGGCACGAATGCGGTGATCAGCTGGGTCGCGGTGGCCGCGACGTAGGTGCCGGCCACCGTGCCCGGCGGTGCCTGCAACTTCTTGGGTTTCGGGACCTTCTTCTCGTCGTCGCTCAGCCACACCCGGCCGTGGGAGTCGGTGGCGACGAGCGTGCCGTCGCGGAGCACCGCCACGGCGTTGGTGCCCTTGACGATCGCGCGTCGCACGAGTCGGTCGTCGTGCAGCACGTGGGCCGCGCCGTTGTCGTCCGGCTTGGTCACGATGACGCCGCTCGGGGTGATCGACGTGCTCCAATCACTCTGCAGCGGCCAGGTTTTGGCTTCTCCGCCGCCGAGCGGGTAGGCGATGATCTGGCTCTGGCTGGTTAGCACGATCGAGCTGGTGCCGTCGATCGGGCACAGGGTCGGCCCGTTCGCGATGATCGCATCGATGGGCAGGTCGGCCTTCCACACGGACTTGCCGGTGGTCGCGTCGAGCGCGAGCAGTTGGGTGCCCCCGGTGGTGTCGTTGTCGACGGTGCACACCAGTCGCGTGTCGGTGACGGCCAGCCGCGGTGCCACGTCGGAGAGGTTGACGACGGACCACAGGTAGCTCGCCGGCAGGCCGGCCGGCGGCCGCAGCCCGTCCGGCAGCGGCGTCCCCGTCATCGTCGGGGAAGGGGTGGCCTTCGTGCTGTTTCCGCGCAGCTCGAAGAAGCCGGCCGTCGCAGCCCCCGCCAGGACGACGACACCCGCCCCGCCGAGGAGCAGCCTGCGTCGGGACGGGCCGCGGCTCGGCTCGGCGGTCGCCTCGGGTGCGGTGGCGGCTTCGTCCTCGGCCTCGTCGGGCTCCTCCGGGGCCGGCGGAAGCGGGCTGAACTGCGGGTGGCCGCCGGCCTGGGTCGTGGTGGTCGGGATGGGCCGGCCCAGATCGTCGGTGAGCTCGTCGGTGGCGGGGGTGTCGACCGCCGGTGGCTCGACCTGCGTGGGTGGCGCGTCCTCCGGCTCGTCCTCCGACTCCACCGCGTATGCCGCCTGCGGCGCGGGCTCGTCCTCGGCCTCGAGCGGACGGAACGCGTTGACCGGTGCGGCCGGCGCCTTGACGGACGTGGCGACGGGCGCCACGACGCTCTGCGTGCCGTCGGCGGCGAGCGCGATGTGCCAGACCCGCCCGTCGGGGGTGCGCCCGAGGACGCGTACGGTGCGGCCGGCAGCGTGCGTGTCGGCCCGGCTGCGGGCTTCCCGCAACAGTTGCTCGTACGGGTCCTCACCCGCGGCGAGCGGGATCTCCTCGCCGTCCACCAGCCCGACCAGCCGGCCGTCGTGCTCCTGCAGCTCCGCGACATGGGAGACCTCGTCGGGCACGGCGTCCGGGTCGTCGTCCTCCGCCGGTGGTGGGACCTCCCACGTCCGGCCGTCCGGGCCGACCGCCAGGTGGAACACCGTCCCGTCGGGTGTCACCCCGGCGACCCTGATGGTCCTGCCCCGGTCGGTGCGGTCGGCGCGCTGCCGCGCGGCCTGGATCAGTGCGCGATGGATGCCGACGCCCGGCGGCGGCGTTACGGGTTCGTCGTCCAGCCAGCCGGTCTGCGCGCCGGTGGAGTCCGCACGCACCCGCAGCACGAACGCCGGGCGCGCCGGGACCTCGTGTTCGGGCTCAGTCATCTGCGTGGCGAATCTCTCGACGTAGCTGCGGTGGTGTGTCTCGTCCGGTGACGCGTACTGCCGAGTGGCTGCAGTCCGATGCGACGCCGACCGGTCCTTCCGCGAGTCTGACACGGACGTCGCCACAGACCACTATCGAGAAGGCCCGTGAGACCCGTTCGTAATCTTCGTGTCCACCGGACGGGTGTCCGGTCCCTCCGGATGGGGATGTATTCCAAAATATAAGAAATTTCCTAG
This sequence comes from Flexivirga oryzae, assembly GCF_014190805.1. Taxonomy (NCBI): domain Bacteria; kingdom Bacillati; phylum Actinomycetota; class Actinomycetes; order Micrococcales; family Dermacoccaceae; genus Flexivirga; species Flexivirga oryzae. The sequence goes on from NZ_JACHVQ010000004.1 coordinate 58,205, forward strand.
AGGTCGCTAGCGGTGTGCATCGACGCGTGGAACGTCTCTTCGCGGCCCCGCAGCTGCGGCGTTGGTGCGGCGTGGCATGGCGGGAGCGGTGAACACCCGGCCTTCCGGGTACGCTCCTGCGGTGTCGTTGGACCAGGAAACCGTCGCTCGGGTGCTCGGCGTCGATGTGCCCCCGTTGCCGGGGCCGGTCGTCGCCGTCACCCACGATTCGCGCGCTGTCGTGCCCGGTGGCGCCTTCGTCGCGATCAACGGCTTCACCTCCCGGGGCGCCGACTTCGTGCCGCAGGCGCTGGAACGCGGCGCGATCCTGATCGTCGCCGAGGAGGCGATCGACGGAGCGCCGACAGCCGTGGTGCCGAGCGACCGGGTCGCGCTGGCGGCGCTCGCGACCGAGCTGGCGGGGCATCCGTCATACGACCTGACCGTGTACGGCGTCACGGGCACCAACGGCAAGACCACCAGTTCGTACGTGCTGCACGCCATCCTCAGCGCTGCGTACGGCGAGGCCGCGACCGGCCTGATGACGACCGCCGAGATCATCGTGGGGTCCGACCACCAGGTGGCGGTCCGCACCACCGGGGAAGCGCCGGTCGTGCAGGCCAACCTGGCGCGGATGCGCGACGGCGGTGTGCAGCACGTAGTGCTGGAGACGAGCTCGCACGGCATACATCTGCACCGGGTCGACGGAACCCGTTATGCAGCAGCGCTTTTCACCAACCTGACCCGTGATCACCTCGACCTGCACGGCACGATGGAGGAGTACTACCGCACCAAGCGCAAGCTGTTCGAGTGGACGCAGGGGCCGAAGCTGTCCAACGCGGACGACGAGTGGGGTGCGCGGCTGGCCGGTGAGATCGAGGGCACGCTCACCTTCGGCGTGAGCACCGGTGCCGACTACCGCATCGAGCGTGAGCGGCGGGACGGCACCGGCACGGTCTTCGATCTGGTCACTCCCGGGCACGGCACGGTGTCGTTGCGGATCCCGTTGCTGGGTGACTACAACGTGCACAACGTCGCGGGCGCCGCCGGGATCGCCCTCGAGATGGGGATGTCGCCCGACGTACTCACGCGAGCGGTCCGTGACATGGCCCAGGTGCCGGGCCGGTTCGAGCGGGTGCCGGCCGCAGTGGAGCGTGGCTTCGAGGTCGTCGTCGACTACGCGCACACCGACATCGGGCTGCGCGCGGTGCTCGAGGTCGCGCGCGAGGTGGCCGGCGACGGCCGGCTGCTGTGCGTGTATGGCGCAGCCGGTGCTCGCGACCGTGACAAGCGACCCAAGATGGGCGCCGTCGCCTCCGAACTGGCCGACGTCGCCATCATCACCACCGACGACGCCTATCACGAGGATCCGCAGGAGATCGCCGACGAGGTGATGGCCGGCGCGGACCCGTCGAACACGCGGATCGTGCTCGACCGGCGTGCTGCGATCGATGCGGCGCTGCACGACGCGCAACGCGGCGACGTGGTAGTGGTCGCGGGCAAGGGCCACGAACGGGTGCAGCACCTGGCCGACGGCGACGTGCCGTTCCACGACGTCACCGTCGTCACCGAGCTCCTCACCGGCCGCTGACGACACGCCGAGAGGCTCAGTAACGACCGAGAGGCTCAGTAAATAGGGCGTTTTGCGCCCGTTCGGAGGTCCGATTGGTGAGCCTGTCGATCGTAAGTGGGCCTGTCGGCGCAGGGGACCGGGGCGCCGGGGGCGGCGCGGGTGGCCGACATACCTGCGGGTCGCCGACATACTCGCGGCGACCTTTGCAACGATGGGCACGTGCGCACAATCGGCTCACCACTCGGTGGCGGCCCGCCCAAGGTGATCGCTCACCGCGGCTCCAGCCATGACAACCCCGAACACACCCTCGGCGCCTACGAGCACGCCATCGCAGAAGGCGCCGACGGGCTCGAGTGCGACATCCGGCTCACCGCCGACCGGCACCTGGTCTGCGTCCACGACCGCAGGGTCAATCGCACCTCCGACGGGCGTGGGGTCGTGTCCGCGCTGGAGCTTGCCCAACTGGAGGGCATGGACTGGGGCAGCTGGAAGGCCCTGCACGCCGACGACACCGAGCAGCCCGACCGGCACCACGCCAAGATCCTCACCCTGCGGCAGCTGATCCGGTCGGCGATGGCCAGCGAACGCAAGCCCGACCTGGTCATCGAGACCAAGCACCCGACCCGGTATGCCGGGGAGGTCGAGCGGCGCCTCGTCAACCTGCTGGGGGAGTTCGACCTGCTGCGGCCGGCACCGGACAAGCCCGTGGTGCGCGTGATGTCGTTCTCGTCCATGGCGATCCAGCGGATCGCGAAACTGGCACCGCACCTGCAGCGGGTCCAGCTGGTCGAGGTCAGCACCTCGCCGTTCTTCCGCGACGGCCTGCCGGCCAACGTCGCGATCGTCGGCCCGCGGATGGGGATGGTCCGGCGTAGCCCCGAATTCGTTGCCCGCCAACACCATTACGGCCACCAGGTGCACGTGTGGACGGTCGACAAGGAGCCCGACATCGAGCTGTGCCTGCAACTGGGCGTCGACGCGATCATCTCCAACCGTCCCGGCCTGGTGCGGGAGATGGTTGACGTTGCCTATGCGGGGCGCTGACGGCCCGTCGTGCATGATGGCTCCGTGAGTGACAAGCACAGAGCTGAGCCGTGGGTGCGGACGGTGCGCCTGCCGTGGACCATCGACTCCGTGCCGCAGGTGCGCGAAGAGGTCGTGGCCGATCTCGGCACCGGCAAGCTGCCCGACAACGTCGTCGAGGAGGCCGAGACGGTCGTCGCCGAACTCGTCGCCAACGCGATCCTGCACGGCCGCCCGCTGCCCGACGGCACCGTCCGGGTGCGCTGGCGGGCCCGGCCCCCGCGGGTCGAGATCGAGGTGACCGACGGCGGTTCGGACAAACAACCCAAGCCGAAGCCGCAGGCCGACTGGGCGCCGAGCGGACGCGGTCTGCGGATCGTCCGCTCGCTCGCCTACGAATGGGGTGTCGACGACGACGACGGCCACACCATGGTGTGGGCCGCCCTCGGTGGCGCGTCCCGCCGCAGGATCTGAGCACCGTGATCCCCGTCGACGGCGTCAAGGTCGGTCACTGGACCGACGCCGAGGCGCAAACCGGCTGCACCGCAATCGAATTCCCGGTCGGCACGGTGGCGTCGTACGAGTGCCGGGGCGGTGCACCCGCCGCCCGGGAACTCACCCTGCTGGAGCCGGAGAAGTCCGTCACCAGTATCGACGCGCTGCTGCTCACCGGTGGCTCGGCCTTCGGGTTGGCCGCGGCCGACGGAGTGATGCGCCGCATGGAGGAGCTCGGCCGCGGCGTCCCCACACCGGCGGGCGCGGTCCCGATCGTGCCGGCGCTCGGCATCTTCGATCTCGCGGTCGGCGACAGCACGGTGCGCCCCGGCGCCGAGCAGGGGTATGCCGCCGCGTCCGCGGTCACCAGCGACGACCCGCCGGTCGGACAGGTGGGTGCCGGCACCGGCGCCTACGTCAGCCACTGGCGCGGCCCGGACGGAGCGCGGCCCGGCGGCATACACACCGCGACCCGTCGGCTCGGTGACGTCGTGATGTGGGCGCTGGTGGTGGTCAACGCCTTCGGCGACATCGACACCGGCTCGCGGACCGTCGACCTGGCGCCGGTCGAGGCGTTGCGCGGGTCGTTCGAGTTCGACCGTACGCACACCACCATCGGTGTCGTGGTCACCAACGCCCGGCTCGACAAGGTCGGCTGCCGCATCGTCGCGCAAGGCGCGCACGACGGGCTGGCGCGCGCCATCAACCCGCCGCACACGCGGTTCGACGGTGACGCGTTCGTCGCGGCAGCAACCGGCGGCGTGCCGGCGCACGTCGACGTCGTACGGCTGCTCGCGCTCGCCGCCGTGACCGACGCGATCCGCGGGGCCGGCCAGCATCACCCGGGTTAGACACATCGCGCGGTGGAGCGCGCGATGTGCATGACCGGGGTGCCCGACCGACCACCTAAGGTTGGCGTTCATGGGTAAGGCATCGCGCCGCAAGGGCGCTCACAAGAAGCCCGCGCGAGTCCCGTTCGCGGCCAGGCCGTTCGACGGGTTGGCGAGCGAGACCAGCTGGGTCGCGCTGCGCGAGATCCTGCCGGCCGCGACGGCGCGCCTGGCCTTCACCTATGACGGCGCCGACCACACCGCGACCGTCGCAACCGTGCTGCCGCTGGCGTGGGCGGGGCTGTGCCGCAGCGACGGTGAGCGGTTCATCGCCACCCAGTCTGGCGCCGGATCCGGCGACCTGTCCCGGGACCTGGCCGCGGCGCTGCTCGCCACCGTGCAGGCGGAGCCGGGGGTGCCGGTGCCGAAGCCCCCGCCGGTGACCGCCGAGACCCCGCGCCTGCAGGACCTGCTGACCGACCAGCCGCTCGAGCTGCAGTTGCACGACGGTTTCGACTTCTGGGTCGAGGAGGGCGAGCTGGACGAGGCGGGTGCCGCTTCGCTGGAGCAGGCCAATGCCGCCGTCTCACCCACCGAGGCGCTGCCGTCCGCCGACTCCGCCTACTGGTGCCGGATCGGTGAACGCACGTACGTGCGGTGGGTGCTGCCGCACGCGGAGGACGAGGCCACCGCCGCGCTCGCGCGGCTGCACGCAGCACACCGCGATGCGCTGGGAGGCGAGGGCCGGTTGCTGGGCGCCTTCCGGACCTGCGGCCTGCTGGTCCCGGTGTGGGAGGTCGACGCGTCGGCCGAGGCGGCGTCATACGACACCGCCATGGGCGAACTCGCGGGCCGCTTCGAGGAGGCGCTCGCCTCGGTCCGGGCCGGCGACGCACTGACCGACGAGGAACGCCGCGCGCGAGCCGGTCTGGTGTCGCGGCAGATCACGATTCGCTGAACCCCACGAAGTTCTCCGCTCCTTCGTCGCTCCGATACTTCTCGGGGACCCTGGGGTCGCTGCGATCCTTCGCGGGACCCCGGATCGGATACTTACTCGGAGTCGGCCGCCGGCTCGGCCCGGGCCTTCGGGTGCGCGAGGGTGCCCTTCACCCGCTGCCGGGTGTATGGCGTTGCCGTCGGTGTCGCCGCCAGCAGCATCAGCAGCGGCGCGAGCAGCAACAGACCCGTCGGCGGGATGGAGACGCCGGAGTCGTTCGAGGCGAACCCGATGAACCAGAACACCACGATGGCCGCCAGACCCTCACCGAGGAGCGGGACCCGGCTGACGAGCGGCATCAGTGCCTGGCCCGGCCAGCGCGACGGTGTGAGCAGCACCACGAAGGACAGCACCAGGATCAGCGGCACCACGGCCGTCAACGCGTTGCTGCTCAACATGTTCCAGTTGGCGGTGATGATCCGCTCGATGCCGGAGAAGTCACCGTGGTAGCGGATCTGGGCGACGAAATCGCCCAGGTGCGTGCGGTATTGCGGCGGGCGCAGGTAGTCGAGCACCGCAATGGTGCCGACGATCCCGACCGCGGCCCCGCAGATGAGCGCCGCCCGCCGCCAGGTCAGCGCCAGGCCTCCGGCGTTGAGGGCCAGGTAGGCGAACGCCGGGAACATGGCCAGCGGGCCGCCGCCGTCGGCGCCCCACGTCGGGGTGCCGTCGATCAGCAGGGTCACCAGCCCGATCAGGATCACGGTGGCGGCGGCGAGCTTGCGGTGGCCCTTGGCGTAGAGCACGCCCGCGAGCAGCGCCGAGATGAGCAGCGCCGACGTCGCGATGAGGGAGTCGCCGACGTTGCCCATGCCGTAGAAGCGCCCGCCATACACCGGTTGCAGGCCCATGATCGACACGAACTGCAACGGCGTGCCGTGGATGACGTCGAGCAGCAGCACCGTCAGCGTGACGGTAGCGATGAAGACCGGAGCTCCGATGGGGTGACGACGCCACGGTCCGATCAGGGCGAGCAGCGCGATCAGGGCGGCGAGCCCGACGATGCCCCAGCCGAGCGCGGTCCGTGGTTCGGGCGCGTCCCACCAGGCGATCAGGCCGATCAGCCAGGTGCTGACCGGCATCGAGGCGGTGATCGCGGCACAGCCGCTGACCCACCACCGCAGCAGTTTGCCGGAGCCGACGCGACGGCCGGCGCGTGCGCGACGCCGGCGCACCAGCCACCACACACCGCCGGCGCCGAGCAGGACCGCCATGGTGACGATGAACCGGGCGAGGAAGTCGCCGGACAGGCCGTGCTCGATCCGCAGCTGCATGGCGACCATCGACGCGTCGGTGATCGCGCTGGTCCCGGAGCCCCGTGGCTGCACCATGGGTACGCGGCCCTCGGGCAGGTGCGGCGCCTTGCTGCCCAACCGGGACAGGACCAGGGCGCTCAGATCGGTCAGCTGCACGACGCCCGGCTGCTGGGTGGAGTATGACGTCAGCAGTCCGTGCGGCACCCCTGGCCCGTCGATCACGACGGTGTGCAACACCTCGGGGCCGGTCTGGTCCGCGAACCCGGCGACCACGATCGTCGCGTTCTCCGGTGCGCGGGCGAGGATCCGGCCCAGCAGCGAGTCGTCGATGCTGGGCAGGCTGATCAGCGTGATCGGGCAGGACGTGACGTCGACGGTGGCCGGGTCTGCGACGTAGTGCTCGACCCGGCCGACCGTGTTGGCAGCGGCGAGCGCCGCGTTGCGGCCCGCCGCGGTGATGCACTGACCGGCCTGCGTCATCCGGGTGGTGAGGTTGGACGGGTCGGCGGGCACCGTGCGGGCGAGGGCCGCGGTGCGCAGGTCCTTCCAGAACGAGAAGGCGGCGGGCGAACCCGCGCCGGTGGCCGGTGTCGTCGTGAGCAGCGTGGGTGCGTCCTGGACGGGGCACGGCTTCGGCTGCTGGCCGGGCGGTGTCATCGGGACGCCGGCGCCGTAGCTGGTGCGCTTGCCGGCGCCGAAGGTCAGCCAGGACTGGCTGTCGCAGCTGTGCGAGCTGAGGTTGCGGGTGGTCATCGAGCCGACCGCGCCCTCTTTCGCGAGCCGCCACAGGGTGGGTGTGCGCGTGGCGCTGAGCTGGTCCCAGGACAGCGTCGGCTGACTCACCACGATGATCGGACCGGGTTGGCTGATCGACTTCGCGGCCGGCCACCGGGTCAGGTAGGAGATCAGGAAGGATCCGGCGACGGCGACGACGGCGAGGCACACCACCCACGTCAGCCACCGTCGTAACACCGGGCAAATCGTACGGGACGAACCCATCAAGCCCCCGGTCCTGCGGGCGTGGTGTGAGTCACCCGCCGTTCCCGCCAGTGGTGGCGCTCGTAAACTTCGGGAGTGATCCAACCTCGACGCATCGCCTACCAGGGCGAACCCGGCTCCAATTCGCACGCCGTGTGCGAACGCGAATACCCCCACCTGGAGGCCGTGCCGTGCGCGTCGTTCGAGGACGTCTTCGCGGCCGTGGAGCTGACCGACGACGGCGGGCCGGACGCCGATCTGGCGCTGATCCCGATCGACAACTCGCTGGCGGGACGCGTTTCCGACATACACCACTTCCTGCCGGCCAGCAGCCTGCACATCGTGGCCGAGCACTTCCACCGGATCCGGTTCTCCCTGATGGGGGTGCCGGGAGCGTCCATCGACCAGTTGCGCACCGTGCACAGTCACGTGCACGCGCTCGGCCAGTGCCGCAACGTGATCCGCGAACTCGGCCTGGAGCCGGTGATCTCGGGTGACACGGCCGGCGCTGCACGCGAGGTGTCGGAAGCCGCCGACCCGACGATGGGCGCGATCAGCCCCCCGCTCGCCGCATCGATCTACGGGCTCGACGTGCTGCGCGAGGACATCGAGGACGAGGACCACAACACGACCCGGTTCGTCGTACTGTCCCGTGACTTCGTGGTGCCGCCGCGTGGCTCCGGACCCATGGTGACCAGCTTCATCTTCAACGTCCGCAACATCCCGGCCGCGCTCTACAAGGCGCTCGGCGGGTTCGCCACCAACGGCATCAACATGACCAAGCTGGAGTCGTACATGGTCGGCGGCCGGTTCGCCGCCACGCAGTTCCTCAGCGAGGTGGACGGCCACCCGGACGACCCGGAACTCAAGCGGGCGCTCGACGAGCTGCGCTTCTTCACCACCGACGTGAAGATCCTGGGGGTCTACCCCGCGTCCCCCGAGCGGCACTGACGCCGCGGCTTGGGGCGTGCCGGCTGCTCATAGGTCGCCCCAGTGGGGAGTGCGGTACGGGTTCTCGGCTTCGGGCGGTCATCGGTCCCCCCGGGGGAGGTGTGTGTCCGGGTTTCGGGGTGCCGGCTGCTCGTAGGTCGCCCCAGTGGGGAGTGCGGTACGGGTTCTCGGCCGCGGGCGGTCATAGGTCGCCCCCGGGGGAGACGTATGACCGGTTCCGGGGTGCCGGGCGGTCATAGGTCGCCCCAGTGGGGAGTGGCGTACCGGTTCTCGGCTTCGGGCGCGCATAGGTCCCCCCGGGGGCGACTCCGGTATGACGCCGCGGCCGCCCGCCCCGCCCCGCACCGCGGCCGCCCGCCCCGCACCGCGACCGCCCGCGCCGCCGCGCCAACCCCGCCACCCCTCACGCGGCAGGCCGGGTCCAGACCACGAAGTTGTTCAGGTGGTGCCCGGCGACCATCGGCGAGTTGATGTCACAGGTGACCAGGGTGACCACGGGAGTGGAGCTGCCGCCCCAGACCCGCTGGTCGGTCGTCAGCTTGTCCTTCGGGATCGACTCCATGTGGGTGACCTCGAGGTTGACCACCTTGTCGTTCGCGCACACGACGGTCACCCGGGTGCCGACCGAGACGTTGCGCAGGTTGTAGAAGTTGTCCGGCCCGTCATACGTGACGTGACCGGCGATCACCGAGATGCCGTCCTGGCCGGGTTGGGCCGAGCGGTCGTACCACATCGTCGTGTGCGCCGGCGGGTAGATCTGGCCCTGCGAATTGGTGCCCATGGCAACGATCTGCTCGCCCGTGATGCCGATGCTCGACACGCTCAGACTCTTCGGAATGCACGCTGCCCCAGCGGGATTGGCGATCGGCACAGGGGTGCTGTTGCTAGTGGGCTTCGGTAGGGCCGTCGCAGTTCTCGAGCTCGTTCTCGGCGACGGCGCCGACGACGCACTGGCCTTCGAGGACTTGGTGGCCGCGCGCGAACTGGTGCCCGCGCTGCTCGTCGACGGCACGGTCGCCGAGGTCGACGGGAGCGCCGCTGGCTCACCGGAGTCGTGCTGCAGCCCGATCACGAGTATGACGCCACCGGCCACCGCGATGACCGCTCCCGCGGCGATCGCGACCCCGCCCCAGGTGCGGGATCGGCGACGGGACGTGCGGGTCTGCATGCAAGGTCCTCGGATCGTCGGCGCGTGCGGATCGGGCCGACCCCCACCTGTCCGATTATGAACATCTCCGCTGTGCATTCGCAGGACAACCCCGCGGATCATCACCCTGCATCAGCCGAACCGGCACCGGGACGGAGCGGCTCGAGCAGCCGCTGTCACGTGTCTTGCCCCAGGGCACGGTCCGCGAAAGGTGTTCCCCGATCCGTGGATTCGACAGGTACCCGATCGGACAGATGTCTAGAATCGCGGTCGTGACCACTCCGACCGGCGGTGAAACGTTGCGCGACCGCGTGCTGCGTGCCGCTGCCGCGATGACCATCGCCGACGGCTGGTCCAAGGTCACGATGGCGCGTCTGGCCGACGAGGTGGGCGTGTCACGGCAGTCGGTCTACAACACGTTCGGCAACAAGCCGTCCCTGGCACGGGAGCTGGTGTTGGCCGAGCTGAACGTCTTCCTCACCCAGGTCACCGGGGCGTTCGACGCCAATCCGGACGACCCGGTGGCCGCGATCCACGACGCGTCCCTGGCGGTGCTCCGGCTCGGCCGGGAGAACCCACTGCTGCGCGGCGTGGTCGCGGGCTCGCGCGGCGCCGACTCCGAGCTGCTGCCGCTGCTGACCACCGACAGTTCGGAGCTACTCACGATCGCCAAGGACACCGTGATCGGCGGGCTGCGGCGTTTCGACCTGGCACTCGGCCCGGACGATCTGGAGACGGCCATCGACGTCGTGGTGCGGACCGTGCTCAGCCATGTCATCCACCCGTCCGGCACTCCCGAGGAGACCGCTGCCGGGATCGAGTGGGTGACCGGCAGGCTGCTGCACCCCGCACAGAGCCACCCGGGTCTGACAGCCCTGAACTAACCGGCGGCCGCCCGCTGCAGCCCGTGCATGCCGCGGCGGATCATCAGCGCGTGGTTGGCGATGAGCAACGGTCGGGCCGGAGCCGAGCACGCGACCCGGCCGAGCTGGCCGGACAACCGCAGGTCGACCTCCTGCGAGTACTCCAGCGCAGTCCCCTGCCCAGCCGCGTGTATGACGAACTCGGACCACCCGACCAGGTCACCAGTCAAACTGGCTCGCAGCACACCGGATTCACGGTCCGCGATCTCGGAGGTGAGCTCGATGCGCAGCGTGAACGGCAGGACGCTGCGGATCTCGGCGCGCCCGTGGGTGTCGTCATACGGGATGACGGACCGGATCTGCGGCCACCACGTCGGCCAGCGCTCGGCGTCGACGAGCACGTCGAAGACCGCGTCCCGGGGCGCGGCCAATTGGTGCCTGCTGGCGAAGCGGAAGTGTCGGTTCATCCGCGTGGCAGGCGCACGGTCAGGGCGCCGCGGTCGGCGCTGAACCGCACCGAGTGTGCAACGCCGATGACATCGCCGTCCACCTCGACGCGTTGCGGCGGGTCCACCCGGACGGTGATCTCGGCGCACTGGGCGCGCCGGAAGTGCACCGAGTCGGTGCGCGAGCGTGCCACGACCTTGCCGAGCACGGGCGCCCAGCGCAGCCCGCCGCCGCGGACGACGACCGCATCGAGCAGACCGTCGTCGACGACCGCGTCCGGCATGAGCCGCAGGCCACCCTGCAGGATGCCGCAGTTTCCCGCCAGCACCGCCGTCACCTCGCTCGCGAAGGCCGGTTGGTCGTCGAAGGCGATCTTGGCCGGGAAGAGTTCGTGGCGCAGTTGCCGCAGGCCGGCCACGAGGTATGCCGCCCAGCTCAGTCTGGATTTCAGCCGCTCGGTGGTGTCGGCCATGATGTCCGCGTCACGGCCGACGCCACCCATCACCAGGCCGATGTGCCCGGTGTCGAAGCTGCCGGCTCCGGTGGTGTCCACATCGATGCGGATCGCGTCGACGGGGGTGTCCTGCCCGGACAGACCGATGCGCAGCGCGTCGGCATACCGGCCCACGGGCAGCCCCAGTTGCCGGGCGAAGAGGTTCCCGGTGCCGCCGGCCAGGACCGCGAGCGGTGTGCCGGTGCCGAGCATCGGCGCGGCCACGCACCGCACGGTCCCGTCGCCGCCGAGCGCCACCATGAGGTCGACGGCGTGCGCGAGGGCGTCATACGCCTGGGTCGTGCCGGGCTCTGCCGCGGTGGTCTCGTACCACAGCGGGGGTGCCCAGCCATAGCCCCGGAACACCGCGGTGAGCTGGTCCCGCAGGGTGCGCAGGTTCTTGACCTTGGTGGGGTTGACCACGACCGCGGCCCGTTTCACCGGTGCCACCCTCCTCGCTACTGACAGGTCACTTCGACTCCGGGTGACGTTATCGGGTTGCACAAGGCTGCGGCACGCCGCGTAGCCTTGCCTGTCGTGATCGACATCAAGCTAGTGCGTGACAACCCCGACCTCGTGCGTGCGAGCCAGCGTGCCCGCGGCGCCGACGAGTCCCTGGTCGACCAGGTGCTCGCAGCCGACGAGAAGCGTCGCTCGTCCATCACCGAGTTCGAGAGCCTGCGTTCCCAGCAGAAGTCGGTCAGCAAGTCGGTCGGTGCCGCCATGGGCAAGCTGAACGCCGCCCGCAAGGCGGGGGCGGACGACGTCGACGTACTCGCCAAGGAGGCCGACGAGGCACGCGCCAGGGCCGCCGAACTCGCGGCCGAGGTGAAGCGGCGGGAGGCCGCCGCGGACCAGGAGGACAAGGAGTTCACCGCGCTGATCCGCGAGCTGGACAACATCGTCCTCGACGGTGTGCCGGCCGGTGGTGAGGACGACTTCGTCACCCTGGAGGTCGTCGGTGAGCCCCGGCAGTTCGATTTCGAGCCGTCGGACCACCTGGAGCTCGGCGAGAAGCTCGGCGCCATCGACATGGAGCGCGGCGCGAAGGTCAGCGGCTCGCGGTTCTACTTCCTGAAGGGCGCCGGTGCCCGGTTGTCCAATGCGCTGATGGCCTACGCCCAGAGCATCGCCGCCGAGGAGGGCTTCACCCCGCTGGTGGTTCCGACGCTGGTCAGCCCGGCGACGATGGGCGGCACCGGCTACCTGGACGCGCACGAGGACGTCTACCACCTGGAGTCGGCCGACCTCTACCTCACCGGCACCAGCGAGGTGGCGCTCGCCGGCTACCACACCGACGAGATCATCGACCTGAGCGGCGGCCCGCTGCGTTACACCGCCACCTCGACCTGTTACCGGCGCGAGGCGGGCTCCTACGGCAAGGACACCCGCGGCATCTTCCGGGTGCACCAGTTCACCAAGACCGAGATGTTCATCTACTGCGACCCGGCACAGGCCGTCGCGGAGCACGAGAACCTGCTGCGCATCGAGCGGCGCCTGCTGGACGGCCTGGAGCTGCCCTACCGCGTCATCGACGTGGCGGCGGGTGACCTCGGCGGCTCGGCGGCCCGCAAGTACGACTGCGAGGCGTGGGTGCCGACGCAGGGCAAGTACCGCGAGCTGACCTCGACCTCCAACTGCACGACCTATCAGGCGCGCCGGCTGAACATCCGCCAGCGCGGCGAGGGCGGCAAGACCGAGTTCGTCGCGACGCTGAACGGCACCATGCTCACCGACACCCGGCCGATCGTCGCGCTGCTGGAGAACCACCAGCAGGCCGACGGTTCCGTGCGGGTGCCGGCCGCGCTGCAGCCGTTCCTCGGCACGGACGTGATCTGGCCCGCGTGAGGTCGCGTCACCCCTGACGACCGAGGGGTATGTCGGGGCGGCCGCGGGTGGGCAGTGGTTTCGTCACGTCCCAGGTGAGCGCGTTGACGCCGGTCAGAACCCTCACCTGGCGCGCCCAGGAGTAGCGGATCCACGCGTATCGGAAGACGAGCAGCGCCACGAGAGCGAAGGCGAGGACGACGACCCCGCCGAGGAGCAGGTTGGACGCGGTCTTGGGCGGTTGTGGTCCGACGAGTGCGGTCTTCGCGATCGCGACGGCAGCGAGGAGCAGGATGAAACCGAAAATGGTCGCTCCGCACACGCCCAGCGGCGCCGCCCCGGACGCGCTGGCCTTGGCACGCGCACCGGCATACGGCTCACGCAGGTCCGGCGGCAACTGATCGTCCCAGGCGCCCCTGACCTTGTACCTGAAGCTCATCGCGCGACCGTCCGGGTGCTCATCCACACCGCATCATGGACCCACATCACTGCCCCCTGCACATCCGCTGAGTGGCCGCAGTGTCGCGGGTCATGCTGAACGCGGACTGAAAAGCCCCCGGCATCTCCGTCGTCCGACGGAGGCCAGGCCGCACACCACTGGATAACCTCACGGTGTGTCCGACTCGTGGCGTCATACGCTCACCATCGACGACAGCTGGACCCGTCCGCTGCCCGCCAGGTGGTGGCGCCTGGACGCCCCGGTGGCGCTGTTGTGGCTGGTGGTCGCCGCTGCGTGCACGGAGGCCTACCGGGCCGTCGGCGCGCTCGCGCAGGACCAGACGGATCTGCGGCTGCAATACCTGTATGTCGTCATCCCCTGCGCCGCGCTGGTGGTCCGGCGGCGCTTCCCGCTGAGCGCCACGGCGTTCGTGACCTGCGCCTGGGTCGTCACCGGACAACTCGACGGCCAGCTCACGACGACCCTCGGGATCCAGTTCGTCTACCTCTTCGCGATCTACTCCGGCACGGCGTGGAGCCGGCACCGGGTGATCGGCGGCTGGGTGGTCGGCGGGTGCCTGCTCGTCCTCGCCGGCTGGGTCGCCTACGCGCTGGCGATCAAGGGGTATGCCGGGCCGGGCGGCTCGCAGCTCGTCCCCGGGTGGCTGGGCGCCACCATCATCACGATCCTGACCAATGTCATCTACCTCGGCGGCGCGGTGCTGCTCGGCATCCTGGAATGGCGCAACCTGCGGCGGCGCACCGAGCTGGAGTTGCAGGCCAGGACCATCGACGAGCAGGCCGAGCAGCTGCGGCAGAAGGCCGTCGACGCCGAGCGGCTGCGCATCGCCCGGGAGTTGCACGACGTGGTCGCCCACCACGTGTCGGTGATCGGGGTGCAGGCCGGTGCAGCACGCCGGGTGCTCGCCAAACAGCCGGAGGCGGCGCGGGAGGCGCTCGCCGGCATCGAGGATTCCTCCCGGTCCGCCGTCACCGAGATGCGTTCTCTGCTGGGCACATTGCGTTCGGGTCCGGAGCCCGACCGCGCGCCGACTCCGGGGCTCGATGACCTGGGCCAACTCATCGACGACTACCGGACGAGCGGGCTCACCGTCGACTACGCGGTCGCGGACACCGAGCCGCCGCGCGCCGCGACGGCACCACCGAGTGTCGGGCTGGCCATCTACCGCACCGTGCAGGAGGCGCTGGCCAATGTGCAGCGGCACAGCACGGCGACACGCGCGTCGGTGGTGACCCGGTTCGGGGAGCGTGCGGATCGGGCGTATGCCGAGGTCGAGATCCTCGACGACGGGCACGCCCGAACCGGGACCGGCGGCACCGGCCTCGGACTGGTCGGCATGCGCGAGCGCGCCTCAGCGCTCGGCGGCGAGGTGGAGGTCGGGCCACGCCAGACCGCGGGCTACCGGGTCCGGGTGCGGCTGCCGTTCGGTTGAGCAACGGCCGGATAGGCTTGCAGCACGCACTGATTCGCCCCCGAGAGGTGCAGGTATGACGGACGACACGCCGCCCGCCCGGCCCACCCGGGTCGTCGTGGTCGACGACCAGCGACTCGTACGCAGCAGCTTCGCGATGATGTTGTCCGTCGAGGACGACATCGACGTGGTGGGCGACGCCGCCGACGGTGCCCAGGCCGTGGAGCTGGTACGACGCCTTCGGCCCGACCTGGTGCTGATGGACGTGCAGATGCCCGTGATGGACGGGATCGCCGCGACCGAGCAGATCGTCGCCGACGATCTGGCCAAGGTGGTGCTGCTCACGACCTTCGACCGGGACGACTACCTCTTCGACGGATTACGTGCGGGGGCAAGCGGATTCCTGCTGAAGAACACCGACCCCGAGGACCTGGTGGAGGCGATCCGGTCGGTCGCCCGGGGGCACGCGCTGCTCGCACCCGAGGTCACCCTGCGGGTGATCGAGCGGATGAGCGAGGCCGCTCCCGCCGCCGTGGACGGCGAGCGCGCGAGGGCGCTGGACCGCCTCACCCCGCGCGAGCGCGAGGTGCTGGAGTTGGTGGGCAGAGGGCTGGCGAACGCCGAGATCGCGCAACGTCTCTTCCTCGGTGAGGCGACCGTGAAGACCCACGTGTCCAGTTGCCTGTCGAAGCTGCACCTGCGAGATCGCGTGCAGGCGGTCGTGTTCGCCTACGAGACCGGGCTGCTGCGTCCGGGCGGATGAGCCGGCACGCGGACGGGCGGCGCAGCCCGCCGCTCGGATGACGGGGTCCGCGGAAACTCCGTCTCCCGCCGGATCCGCTGGGAACGGGGGCCGTCTACCGTCGAGGGCAGACGTGAAGGGAGCAGGCGCGTGAAGGTCTATCGGGAACACTCCAAGGTCATCACCGGCGTCGGGGTCGTCGTGGCGCTCGCCGGCGTGGTGGTTCTCGGCTTCGCACTCGCGGGGTCGGCAAGCATCTGGCAGGTCATCGTCGGAGCCGCACTGATCATGGTCGGGTCGCTCATCGCGTCGATGTACGGCGAGATCCGGATCGGCCAGAACCAGGTGGAACTCCGGTTGGTTCCGGTGCCCGGGCGCACCATCGACATCGCCGACATCCGCAAGGTTGAGTCCATCGACATCGCCCCACTGCGTTTCGGCGGCTGGGGCTGGCGCCGCACCGGCCGAGGGACGACTGCGCTGATCCTCAGCGGTGGCCCGGGCGCCCGTCTCCTGCTGGCCGACGGCTCGCAGTTCGTGGTCAGCGGTCGGGCGGGACGCGCGCTGCTTGCCGACCTGGGCCGCTGAGCATGCTCCGCCCGGTGGCGGAGCCTTGCCCCATCATCTCCGCCCTGCGCCGGATCCACCCGCGAGCCCCTCGACATACGGTCGACGTGAATGGACAAGAACTGACGAAAGTGATGGAGCCATGCTGCGATTGGACGGCTTGACCCGCCGGTTCGGCGACACGCTCGCGGTCGACGACGTCAGCTTCGAGGTGCCGGCCGGGCATCTCGTCGGTTTCGTCGGCGGCAACGGCGCCGGCAAGACCACCACCATGCGGATGATCATGGGCGTCCTCGCCCCGAGCGGTGGACACGTGCGGTGGGACGACCGGGAGATCACCGCCCGGGACCGGCGCGAGTTCGGCTACATGCCCGAGGAGCGCGGGCTCTACCCCAAGCAGCCGGTGCTCGACCAGTTGGTCTATCTCGCGCAACTGCACGGGGTTTCGCGCTCGGAGGCACGCGAGCGTGCGGGTGAGATGCTGGCCCGCTTCGACCTCGGGGAACGTGCCAAGGACAAGTTGGAGACGCTGTCGCTCGGCAACCAGCAGCGGGTCCAGATCATCGCCGCGGTGATCTCCCGGCCCAAGATGCTGGTGCTGGACGAGCCGTTCTCCGGGCTCGACCCCGCCGCGGTCGACGACATGGTCGGGCTGCTGCGGGAGTTCACCGTCGCAGGTGTGCCGGTGCTCTTCTCCTCACACCAACTGGACCTGGTCGAACGCCTCTGTGACCGCATCGTCATCCTCTCCCACGGCCGGCTGGTCGCGAACGGAGCCGCCGACGAACTGCGCCGCAGCGGCCCCGTCCGGCACCGCCTCGTCGCAGGCAGCGACGCCGGCTGGGTGCGCGACCTCGACTGGCTGCGGACCGTCGACGTCGCCGGCAACACCGCCATCGTGCAGTTGGCCGCCGCGTCGGACACCGACCGCCTGCTCGCCGAAGCCATGCGCCGCGGCCCGGTGCGGGAGTTGGCCGAACTGGTGCCGTCCGTCGCGGATATCTACCGCGAGGTCACCGCGGAGGTAGCCACATGAGCGCCGGAACCACCGACACCACAACACATTCGGTATGGCGCCTCGTCGCCGCACGCGAGGTCGCGGTCAAGCTGCGCGACCGCAACTTCCTGGTCTCCACCGCGCTGATGCTGGTGCTCGTGGTCGCCGCCATCGGCATACAGTTCGTGTTCGCCGGGCACACCGAGACCAAGAAGATCGCGGTGCAGGGATCGGCCGGTTCGTCGATCGTCGCGTCCGCGTCGGCCCTGGCGAAGTCGGCGGACGCCAAGCTGGACCTGCAGCCGGTGGCCGCCACCTCCGCCGCGGACGTCGAGAAGCATGTGACCGCAGGCAAGGCCGACGCGGGTCTGCTGCGCGCCGGCGACGGCTGGCGGCTGGTCGGCAAGTCCAGCCGCACCACGGAGCTGGCGACCTATCTCGGCCAGGCGGTGCAGCAGGACGCGGTCCGGCGCAACGCGGCAGCGGCCGGCACCACGCTGGCCGACCTGCAGCGCGGCGCCGACCTGTCCTACGACCTGCTGCAGCCCGGCGGTGACGACGAGGGGACGGCCAGAGCCGGCGGCGTCGTCTTCGGCATGCTGTTCTATCTGGCGGCGCTGCTGTTCGGGATGGCCATCGCGAACAGCGTCGTGGAGGAGAAGCAGAACCGCATCGTCGAGATCATCGCCTCGGCGATCCCGTTGCGACAGCTACTGATCGGCAAGATCGTCGGCAACACCGTGCTCGCACTGGCCCAGGTGGTGCTGCTGTCCCTCGTCGGTGTGGGCGGACTGCTCGTCACCGACAACGCCGATCTGCTCGACCAGCTGGCGCCCGGCATCGGGTGGTTCCTGCCGTTCTTCCTGGTCGGCTTCCTGGCACTTGCCGCGCTCTGGGCGGTGGTGGGTGCACTCGCCACCAGGTCCGAGGACGTGCAGTCCACGTCGGCGCCGATGACGGCGCTGGTGGCGATCGTCTTCTTCGGCGGCATCCTCGCGACAGGGACGGCGCAGACCGTGCTGTCGTTCGTGCCGATCTTCTCCACGATCGCCATGCCGGCCCGCATTCTGACCGGGGGCACCGCGTGGTGGGAGGCGGCGGCGTCGCTCGTGCTCGCGCTGGCCGGTGCCTACGCGATCCTGCGGCTCGCCGAGCGGATGTACCGCCGCGCGTTGCTGCAGACCTCGCACAAGATGAGCTTCCGCCAGGCGTTGCGCGCAGGGACCGAGTAGCACCCTTTCACCGACAGGCCCACCTATCACCGAGGCTCAGACACAGACAACCCGTGGGGCTCGTGGGGCGCGTATTTCTGGGCCTGTCGGGCGTTGGTGAGCCTCTCGGTGGCAGGGGCGCGTCTCGACATAGTCTGTTCACGTGCAGAAGAAACTGGTCGCTCTCGACATCGACGGCACTCTGCTCCACCACGACGGCCACCTCAGTGACGGGGTGAGGGATGCGGTCCGGGCCGTTGCCGACGCCGGCCATCACGTCGTGATCGCAACCGGCCGCAGCATTATCGGCGCCGTGCCGGTCATCGAACGCCTTTCATTGACAGGCGGATTCGCGGTGACATCGAACGGTGCGGTCACCGCGACACTGCACGGCGCCGACTGGGAGATCGTCGACAAGGTCACCTTCGACGCCACCCCGGTGCTCGCCCTGCTCAAGGACGCCTGGCCGGACGCGGTCGTCGGGGTCGAGGACCCGGGCGTCGGCACCAAGGTCAGCGCACAGTTCCCCGACGGCGAACTGGTCGGCCCGGTGGAGGTACTCGCGTGGGAGGACCTCGGCACGGTGCCGACCACCCGGCTCACCTTCCGCTCCCCGAGCGGCACCTCCGAGGACTTCGCGCGGCTGGTCGACCGGCTCGGGCTGCACGGGGTCAACTACGCGGTCGGCTACACGGCCTGGCTGGACGTCAACCCCGAAGGCGTCTCCAAGGCGTCCGCACTGGAACAGGTCCGACGCCAGTTGCACGTCGAGCCCGCCGACACGGTCGCCATCGGCGACCACACCAACGACCTGGAGATGCTGCACTGGGCGGCGCGTGGCGTCGCCATGGGCCAGGCGCCGGACGA
The DNA here is from genome assembly GCF_014190805.1 of Flexivirga oryzae. Lineage (NCBI taxonomy): Bacteria > Bacillati > Actinomycetota > Actinomycetes > Micrococcales > Dermacoccaceae > Flexivirga > Flexivirga oryzae. The sequence continues at coordinate 77,319 of NZ_JACHVQ010000004.1, forward strand.
GGTCAAGGTGGTCGCCGACGAGGTGACGCTCCCGGTCGAGGAGGACGGCGCTGCCGTCATACTCCGGCAGCTGGTGTGACGTGACCGAGCAGACGATCACCTCGGCGGCGAACCCGCGGTTGAAGACGCTCGTCGCCCTGCGCCGCCGCCGGCGCCGGGAGCAGGAGGGGCGCACCCTGCTGGAGGGGTATGACGAGCTCGCGCTCGCCCTCGCCGCCGGCGTGCGCCCGGTCGAGCTCTACACCTGCCCGGAGCTGATGGCCGACCCGCACGCGCAGGACGACGTCGTGCGGCGCTCGCGGGACGTGGGAGCCCAGGTCGTTCGGCTGGGGCGGGCGGCGTTCGAGAAGGTCGCCTACCGGGAGGGCGCGGACGGCTTCCTCGCCGTGGTCCCCTCGGTCGGCGCGACCCCACGCGAACTGGTGCTCCCGGCGGACCCGCTGGTGCTGATCGCCGAAGGCGTCGAGAAGCCAGGCAATCTCGGCGCCATGCTGCGCACTGCCGATGCCGCGGGCGTCGATGCGGTGGTGGCGGCCGACCCGGTGACCGACTGGGGCAACCCCAACGTGGTGCGCAGTTCCAAGGGCACGGTCTTCTCGGTGCCGGTGGCGACGGCGACCACCGCCGAGACGATCGGGTGGGCTCGCGAACGCGGCATCCGGGTCGTCGCAGCGACCCCTGCCGCGACCGAACTGCACACCGACGTCGACCTGACCGGCCCGGTGGCGATCGCGGTCGGCACGGAGAAGGAGGGGCTGACCGACGAAGCCCTCGGCGCGGCCGACGTGCGGGTGCGGATCCCCATGACTGGCAAGGCGAATTCACTGAACGTCGCGACCTCCGCCGCCATCATTCTTTACGAGGCGGTACGGCAGCGGCGGACCCGCTGAAAGCGGCCCCGACCCACAGTGGCACGATCGGTTCATGCGAGTTGATCATCTGGTTTTTGCCGCAGAACCCGACGGAATGGTCGCGACGGCGAAGCGACTCGGAGCGCTGCTGGGGGTTGAGCCGGTCGATGGCGGCCTGCACCCGAGATTCGGCACTCGCAACTCGATCATCCCGCTGATGGAGCACCGCTTCATCGAGGTCGTCGAGGTGCTGGACCACCCGGCGTCCGACAAGGCACCCTTCGGCCAGGCCGTGCGCGCACGCTCCGCGGCAGGCGGCGGCTGGCTCGGCTGGGTCGTCGAGGTCGAGGACATGTCGATCGCCGAGCGGCTGCTCGGCCGCAGCGCGGTCCCGGGTAACCGGCACCGTCCGGACGGCGTCGAGATCTGCTGGAAGCAGATCGGCATACGCGGTCTGATGGCCGACCCGCAGGTGCCGTTCTTCATCAAGTGGCCGGCAGGTCAGGAGCACCCGTCGACCGAGGGCCCGACGACCGCCGCGCTCGCCGGCATGCAGATCGCCGGCTCGCCGGACCGGGTGCGTGAATGGCTGGGCCTGGTCGGGGAGCCGGGTGTCGACCGGGACGAGTGGGAGCCGGCGATCGACTTCGATTTCGCCGCGCCGCACGGCACACCGGGTGTGATGTCGGTGAAGTTCAACTGCGCCGAGGGCCCGGTCAGCATCTGACGGCGTCCGGCCGGCGACGCGGTCGGCGCGGGAACGGTCGGCCTCAGCCGACGATCTCGTAGCCCGCTTCGTCGACGGCGGAGGCGACCGCGTCGGGGTCGAGCTCGCCGTCACTGGTGATGACGACCGGTGAGTCGCCGCCCTCGTGCAGGTCGATCTGCACCTCCTGCACGCCGTCGATCGTCTTCAGCTCCTCGGTCACCGCACTGACGCAGTGTCCGCAGGTCATTCCGCGCACCAGGATGTCGGTCATGGTCATGGGCTTCTCCTTTGTCGGTGTTGCGTGTTCGGGGCGACCGGGTCAGCTGCGCACCAGGCGGGCGATCGCGTCGGAGGCCTCCCGGACCTTCTGCTGCGCCGCCTCGTCGGACTCACGTGCCGCGTCGACCACGCAGTGCCCGACGTGGTCCTCGAGCAGGCCGAGGCTCACCGTCTGCAACGCCTTGGTCACCGCGCTGACCTGGGTGAGCACGTCGATGCAGTAGGTGTCCTCCTCGACCATCCGCTGTATGCCGCGGACCTGTCCCTCGATGCGCCGCAGCCGCTTGAGGTACTCGTCCTTGGTGCCGGTGTATCCCGCCATACCTGCCTCCAAACGCCGGGTGGATCGAGCGGGCCGGTCCCGCGCGCCGCTCACGCCATACCGACAGAATACCCCATGGGGGTATCACTGAGCGCTCTCGGGCAGTCTCGGCGCGTGCCGGAGCGTGCCGGGGCGTGCCGAAGTCGCCCCAGTGTGGAGGTATGTGCGGGTATGGCGTCCCCGGGCGCGCGTAGGTCGCCACTGGGGCGAGCTATGACCGGTGTCGGGGTGTGTGGTGTGCCGGAGTCGCCCCAGTGTGGAGGTATGTGCGGGTATGGCGCCCCCGGGCGCGCGTAGGTCGCCACTGGGGCGAGCTATGACCGGTGTCGGGGTGTGTGGTGTGCCGGAGTCGCCCCAGTGTGGAGGTATGTGCGGGTATGGCGCCCCCGGGCGCGCGTAGGTCGCCACTGGGGCGAGCTATGACCGGTGTCGGGGTGTGTGGTGTGCCGGAGTCGCCCCAGTGTGGAGGTATGCGCGGGTATGACGTCCCCGGGCGCGCGTAGGTCCCCACTGGGGCGAGCTATGACCGGTGTCGGGGTGTGTGGTGTGCCGGAGTCGCCCCAGTGTGGAGGTATGCGCGGGTATGGCGCCCCCGGGCGCGCGTAGGTCCCCACTGGGGCGACCTATGACCGGTGTCGGCGCCCGGTCAGTTCACCGACAGTTTGCAGAACGACGCGAAGTCGTCGGCGGTGTAGTACCAGATCGACGGGTCGGTGAGCGACGTGCCGCCGGTGACGATCCGGCGCGAACCCCTGGTCGAATCGCCTGGCGTCGGAACGGTGTAGAGGTGGTAGTAGTCGGACGACTCCGACGGCAGCAGGCCCTCGCGGTTCTGGAAGACGCTGCCGTCCTGGTCGTAGGGGAACGGGCCGTCGTCCTTGACCAGTTCCTCGGTGTCGGCGACCTCGTCGGGCACCGACGACGCATCGCAGTCGGCGATGCCGCCGGAACCGCCGCCGTTGATCCCGGTGATCTTGCAGAAGGACGAGTAGTGGTCGCCGGTGTAGTACCAGACCGGTGGACTGGTCAGTGGGGTGCCGCCGGTGATGATCCGGCGGGTGCCGCGGTTGGAGGCGCCGGGCGTGATGACGGTGTACTCGTGGTAGTAGCCCGACCCCTCGGAGGGCAGCAGACCCTCGCGGTTGTCGAAGACGACGCCGTCGTTCTTCGGGTAGGGGAACGGCCCGCCCGCCTCGATCAGGTCGGCGGTGTCGGTGGCCTGGGCGGGCAGGGACGACAGCGCGCAGTCCGGGATGCTGGACGCGGTGGCGACGAACGCGGTCCCGGTGGGGACGGCGTGCGCGGCGGGACTCGCAGCCAGTCCGGCCCCGGTGGCGAGGGAGGCGGCGGCGACGGCGAATCCGAAACGTGGGGTAAGAATTTTCATGGCACCGACCCTGCCAATGCGAAGGAATCCTGCAGGTGACCGAACGGTCAGGATTTCGTCAGGACTTCGGCAACCAGGGCGCAACCGGACAGTCGCGCGCTCCGTCACAATCGGTGAATCCACCGGCCGCCGTCCAGCGCACGAACCTCAGGAAGCCCGATGACCCCACTGAAGATCAGACTCCTCGCGTTACTGGTGGTCCTCGCCGGCTTCGCCGTCGTCGCGCTGGTCACGGCCATCGCGCAGTAGGCGACGACGGATCAGCCCTGCAGGGTCGCCCAGGTCTTCCTTGCTGATCCGCCGGCCGTGGGTGAGTTCCTTGAGCCGGGCGGCGAGTACTCCGCTCGCTGCGGGTGGCGCTCGCTCAGATCCGGTTGCCGACCCGTCTGACGATCGCACCCACGATGACCGGGTGGGGAGAGTTGCTGGTCGGTGACGCGGTCAGCTGGACGGTGCCGTTCCGCGGGTCCACGCGGGTGCCGACCTGGAACGAGTCGAACCGGATCCCACCCACGCGCAGGCTGGACCCGGCTTCGCGCGCGCCGCGGAGCCTGGTGGCGAAGTCCGCGGTGACCGATGCGGTGACCGTGGGGTTCAGTGCGACGCACAGGCCGGTGAGCATGTTCCGCAGCAGGCCGTTGGGGCCGAAGAACTGATCGGCGGTGATGCCGGGGTTGAACGGGCCGCCGGATCGCAGCGCGAGGAACGCACCGTCGTACCAACCGGCCGGGCGCACCGAGATCTGGCCCCATGCGTCGGCGTGGATGTCCACGGACTGTCCGGGGCCGGCGCTCAGGGGCGCCGGCCTGTCCGCTCCGTCCGGTGAGACGAGTCCGAAGCAGGTGGTGTCCGCCGGACCACCGGGCTCTCCCGCAGTCGGTAGCGTGACGTGAATCGTCCCGCCCGTCGAGGGGTCGCCACTGACGTCCGCCAGCCAGGCCTGTGGGAACTGCGAGATGTTCCACGCCGGCTGCCGCGGCTGCCCGGACTCGGCATACAGCACGGTCGTGTAATACGTGTCGTCGGAGAACTTCTCGAGAGCGTGCGTGATCGAACCATCGATCCGCAGACCGTTGAGGAACTGCTGGTAGCCGTCACTGAACCGGATCGTGGACGGGGTGAACGGTTGCGCAGCGGAGGCGGACTCGGGCATCCAGGAGCAGAAGTCGTACAACGCGCCCGAACTCGTGCCGTTGGTGTCCGTCGGCCAGTTCCACGAGGTGGCCGGGATCAGTAGTTGCATGGTCGATGTCACCGACGTGGCGGCGCTGTGGGTCGTGCGCGGGTTGAGCTTGAGCTCCACCGTGAGAACCTCGGCCAGCGCGGCCAACGCCGATGACATCCTGCACCGGACCTAGAGCTCGATCTCGGTGCCGCTGCTGGGTTCGCTGTTCGACCAGTGAACCGTCCTGCAATCGCCGGTCCGTGCCCTTACCTGGGCTTTAAACGCGGTCTCAAAGGCGTCGCTGTATTTCCTGCAGTACGCGTAATACCTCTCGCCGTCGCCACCATTGGCAACAAGCCAGGTTTTGTCATGACGACCCATCAGAATCTCCTCCTAGTAAATGTGGCATTTAAATGCAGGCGGAATCCCCCGACCCGGGAAATGCGATCCGGGTCCGGATTATTGTGTTCACCTGAGGTCAGGAAATCCCTGGCTGCGCCGTGATGATTCCCATCAGGAACGGGTAGGTCGCCGTCGACTTTCCCTTGAAGCTGGTCGTGGAGTCGGCCCTTTCGATGGTGTTGGACTCGTGTCCGCCGCTACCACCGAAACGGAACGGCCCGATCCGAATACCGGCTGACGCCTCGTACTTCTGATAGTGCTGGGTGTATGTGTTCGCGCTCATGGTGATCTCGTAGGACGGCTGATAACCGGCCACCAGCCCGACCACCTGCAGCGGGAGCAGACCGCCCTCGCCGAAGATCGGGGAGGAGCCGCCGGTGCTGGTCCACGGGCTGTAGAAGCTGCCGCCGCCGGCCAGCGTCTTGAGGTATCCGCCGTTGTACCAGGCACCGGGGGCCGTCAGGACCTTCGTCGCGGTCAGGCTGATCGTGGCCGAGACCGACGCGTCGGACTCGTCCAGATCCCACTTCTCCCAGGAACCATCGGCGTCGACACCCCAGAAGAAGGCGTCGTAACTGGCATTCCCGCCGGCCCAGGACTTGCTGAAGTCGTAGCTGCCCTGGCCCTGGCCGACCTTGATGGTGACCTGATTGCCGCCGCCCTGCGAGAGCAGGTTGACCCAGTCCTGCCCACTGCTGGTGCTCATCGAGAAGGCCGGCGCGGGTACCAGGGTGCCGTCGCCCTGGTTGACGGCGGTCCAACCGGCCGTGATCGGAGTGACATTCGCCGGTTGCGTGGCAGCAGCGAGTGCCTGGGTCAGCTCAGGGCTCTGCTGTCCGAAGGCCTGGGCGTAGTTGCGTTGCGCGACGGCCGTGGCCTTGGTGTCTTCGGCCAGGGTGCCCGTCCAGCCACTCTGCAGTGCCCAGTCGGCGAACACCAGCGCGGGTGCGTCAGGAGGATTGCTGGACTTCGCCTGGGCCCAGGCCTGATTCCGCGCGGTCAGGTCGTTCTGGTACTGGTTCTGCGCCGCGACCAACAGGTTGTGCGCATTGGTGACCGCTTGCTGCTGGTCGGGCGGAATGGTCGGGTTCACGTGTTGCAACGTCTGCTGGTAGCAGTTCAGCAGGGTGGCACCCGATGGGTCGAACTGACCGACGGCGGACCACTGCGGCACCGAGTTGAGCAGGCTCAACGCGGGCGCGGCGATCTGGCCGCTCGGCGCGGTGGGCCACCACCAGTCCAGATAGGGGTAGATCAGCTGGAAGTTCTCCTTCTCGCCGCCCAGCACGCTCGACAGGATCTGCTGGTAGGTCTGACCGAACAATTGGTCATCGACTGAAGCCATGGCTTTACCTCTTTCACGCAGCGTTCATCGCAATTGCGCGATGGCAGAATTAACAATTGACGACATGCGGAATTCGTGATGCACGATCCGTGGTCGCCTTCTACTGGATTAGTGCGCGCTTGTGAGCAGCACAAAACACAGCAGGTGAGAAATGCTGCAGCAGCGATCGACAGAGGAACACCGTGTCCAATGAATTGGGTCGTGTCGATCGTTGCTGTGAGTCAGCCGTCCATGTCCCGAATTCGTCATTTCGGGTATTTGAAATGCTAGAACCGTCGCCCGAAAATCCGGAGCGGCTTGACTGTAATTAGGTCAAAAACTTACTAGTTCTTGACTTTCAATCTGCGTGTCGTCGCGCAATTTTCATTAGTAAATTCATCGACCGTTCAAGTAAGCTGCGATCAAGAATGCGCGAACCCGGGCCGAGGTGGCCGGCCGCCCGGCGGAAGTCAGCCCTGCAGGAACTTCACCAGTTGCGGCGCGAGCCCGACATACGTGGCGGGGGTGAGCTCCAGGAAACGTGCCTCGACGGTGTTGGGCAGCCCGAGACCGCGGACGAACTCGCGCAGGTCTTCCTCGCTGATCCGCCGGCCGCGGGTGAGTTCCTTGAGCCGCTCGTACGGCTGCTCCATGCCCGGCACGCCACGTGCGCCGAGGGCCCGCATCGCCGACTGGATCGGCTCGCCGAGCACCTCCCAGTTGGCGTTGAGGTCGGCGGCCATCTTCTCCGGGGCCGCGTCGAGCCCGGCCAGGCCGCGGGAGACGTTGTCGATCGCCAGCAGTGAGTGCCCGTATGCCGTGCCGATGTTGCGCTGCATCGAGGAGTCGGTGAGGTCACGCTGCAACCGCGAGGTGACCAGCGTGCGGCACAGCACGTCGAAGATGCCGTTGGACAGCTCCAGGTTGGCCTCGGCGTTCTCGAAGCGGATCGGGTTGACCTTGTGCGGCATGGTGCTGGAGCCGACGGTGCCCTGCCCGCGCGACTGCGCGAAGTAGCCCATCGAGATGTAGGTCCACACGTCGGTGGCCAGGTTGTGCAGGATCGCGTTGAACCGCGAGATGTCGCTGTAGATCTCGGACTGCCAGTCGTGGCTCTCGATCTGGGTGGTGAGCGGGTTCCACTCCAGCCCCAGGCCTTCCACGAACAGCTGGGACACCTCGATCCAGTCGGTCGTGGGTACGGCGGCGACGTGTGCGCCATACGTGCCGGTCGCGCCGTTGATCTTGCCGAGGTACTCGGCGCGCTCGATCCGGCGCAGCTGACGGCGCAGCCGGTGCGCGAGGACCGCGAGTTCCTTGCCCATGGTCGTCGGCGTGGCCGGCTGCCCGTGGGTGTGTGCCAGCAGCGGCACGTCGGCGAGTTCGCGTGCCATCGCTGCGATCTGGTCGACCAGGGCCGAGGCGCGTGGCAGCCAGATCTTGCGCGTCGCGCCCTGCACCATCAGCGCGTAGGACAGGTTGTTGATGTCCTCGCTGGTGCAGCCGAAGTGGACCAGCTCGGAGAGCCCGGCCGCGTCGTCGGTGCCGACGATCTGCGGCAGCCGCCGCTTCAGGTAGTACTCGACCGCCTTGACGTCGTGCACGGTCTCGCGCTCGATGTCCGCCAGCTCGGCGATGTCGGCGACGTCGAACTGCTGCGGTATGTCGCGCAACTGCTTGATCTCGTCGTCGGTCAGCCGGCGCACGCCGGGCACCGCGCCCTGCCGGGTGAGGTGGATCAGCCACTCGACCTCGACGTGCACCCGCTGCCGGTTGAGCGCGGCCTCGGACAGGAAGTCGACGAGCGGTGCGACGGCGGCCCGGTAACGCCCGTCCAGGGCGCCGAGCGCGATCGGCGGGTGAGCTTCAGCAAGCGAACGCATGATCCACAGTGTCCCAGAGCAGTGGACGGCCGCGTTCCGGGCGTCCGCCCTGCGAGTCAGGGGGAAGCGCCCACGCGGCGTTCAGGGTATGGCGAGCGCGATGCGCATGAGGGCGGCCGACCCGACCCGCGCCACCTGGGTCGCCGGGATCCGCCTGGCCTGCCAACGACGCAGGTCGCCGCCGGTGTTGAGGGTGCCGGCGAGCGTTGCCGCGTCGACGACGGCGCTGCAGGCGCCGCGGCCCAGGTTCGGGAGCATGGCGTGTGCGGCGTCCCCGACGACGATGTACCGGCCGCGGGCGTAGCTCCGCAGCGGCGGCGCGACCCACAGTGAGGTCGCGAGCGTGTCCGGGCCGGCACCGTCCAGCATCCGCCGGATCGCCGGTGCCGCGTCCGCGAAACGGTCGCGGGCCTCGGCCAGCACCACCGCCAGGTCGAGCGGTTCGCTCAGCTCGCTGCGATGGCTGGTGAACCAGTAGGTCCGGCCACCACCGATCGGCACCAGCCCGGCGAGCAGGCCACGGCCCCAATACTCACCCGCATCGCCGGGAGGCACTGTGCCGGAGCGGATTCCGCGCAGCGCGAGGTACGGCGTGGCGACGCGCGCCGCCGCATGCGGCACGACCAGCCCACGGACCTGGCTGCGGACCCCGTCCGCACCGATCACCAAGTCGGCATCCAGCGACGCCGGATCGGTGACCTCCTCGCTCACGCGGTGCACGCTCGTCGGCACCGCCGCATCCAGCGCGGCGAGCAGCGTCGGCCGGTCCACCATCACCGGCCCGGCGCCCCGGGCGGTCACCACCCGGCGGCCGTCGATCCGGTGCAGCGCCCCCTCGGCCGGCTGCGCGCCGCCGTCCGGGAGTGCCCCGATGCGGCGCAGCACCCGGCGCGCCGGCCCCCACAGGCCCAGCGCACTGCCGGTGGTCGCGCGTTCGGGCTGCGCCTCGTGGACGCTCACCTCGAACCGCTGCCGGTCGAGCAGCGTCGCCAGGGTCAGCCCGGCGATGCCGCCGCCGACGATCGCGATCCGGGTCGTCATACCGCCTGGGACACTCAGTCGGCGGTGTCGTCGATCGCGATGACCGTGAAGATCTCCCCGTGCTGCCCCTGCAACAGCGCCTCCGGGCCGAAGGGCGTGTCGTTGGTCAGCAGGATCGAGGCACCCAGCTCCTGGGCGATCTGCGCCGAGGAGTCCCGGTCGGCGACCGCGAAGTGCACCAGCCACGACGGCGGCGCATCGTCCGGAAGGGCATTCGCCTGGTGTATGCCGCACACCGTCTCCCCGGTCGGCAGCTTCGCGATGGCGTAGGAGTCGCCGCGAGCGTCGTACACATAGCCGAAAACGTTGCTGTAGAACGTTTTCGCGCCCTCCAGGTCGCGGGTCATCAGGTCGTTCCAGGCGACCCCGCCGGGCTCGTTGACCAGCCCGAAACCGAGCAGTTCCGCACCCTGCCACAGCCCGAAGAACGCTCCGGTCGGGTCCGCGCAGTAGGCCGCCCGGCCTGCGTTGCGCACGTCCAGCGGCTCGGTCAGCACCTGGCCACCGGCGGCGCGGACGGCTGCGCAGGTGGCGTCGATGTCGTCGGTCGCGAAGTAGGTGGTCCAGAACGGCGGTGCGTCTCCGGTGTACTTGTGCTCCAGTCCCGCGACCGGCAGGGCGTCCTTGCGGCACACCAGGTAGTCGATGTCGGCGTCGCGCCGGACGTCCCAGCCGAAGAGCTTCTCGTAGAAGTCCTGTGCGTGGTGCATGCCGCGGTGGGCCGGCTCGAAGGCGCAGTCGACCCAGCAGGGTGTGCCGGCAGGCCACGACGTGGTGTGAGTGCTCATGGGACGTGAGCCTATGCGCAGGCGGCCCCGTCGGTCTCAGCCACCGAGCGGGAACGTCAGGAAATCACCAAGGTTTGGCCAACCCGGTCCCGAACCGTGCGGGACCGCCTTACCGTGAGCGGATAACCACGAGGGTGGGAGGTGTGGGGATGAGGGATCCCATGCAATCAGTGAACTTCCGGGTGTCGCGGGACGCGGCCGGCCGGATGCTCGGCGACGCCGCAGGACTGCGCACGCTGCTGTCGTTCGTCGAGACCCAGCAGCGGGCGAGGGGCATGGACATCGCGACGCGCATCCATCTGGACATCGCCGAGGCGATCGTCGATGCCCACATCGAGGAACTCACCGAGCCCGGGCTGTCGCGGGCGGCCGCGGAAGCATTGCGCACCGACCCCCGCTGCCGGGTCGTCGTCGCTGCACTGCACTACGTGGCCACCCGTGACTGCCCGCCATACGTGGTCGGGGCCAGGGAGCCGGACGACCTGGAGATGCTGCGCTGGGCGACCGGCCTGGCGCAGGCCGCCTGCCCGGTCGGCTGAGCCGCGTTACCGCAGCTCGCGCTGCAGTTCGGCGACCAGGCCGCGGCAGGCGAGCTCGATCTCGTGACGGCAGCGGTCGAAGTCACTGGCGTTGCCGAAGTAGGGGTCGTCCAGCTCCAGCTCCCCGGCGGCCATCGCGTCCGGGTCGAACTCCCGCACCAGCCGCGTCTCGGCGTCGCCGTCGCGGCCCTCGGCGAGTTGCAGCAGGTCGCGCAGATGGCCACGGTCGGCAGCCAGGATGAGGTCGTGGTCCTCCAGGTATGACGCCTCGAACTGCCGCGCGACGTGGGCGCTTCCGTCATACCCACCGCGTTTGAGGGCGGCGAGCGTGCGGGGATCCGCGCCCTGACCGACGTGCCAGTCGCCGATGCCCGCCGAGTCGACCGCGACCTCGCCGCCGAGGTCGGCATCGTCGAGCATCGACCGCAGGATGACCTCGCCCATCGGCGATCGGCAGATGTTGCCCGAACACACGAAACAGACGCGGTACGGCGAAGGGTGCCCCTGGGCGGAAGTAGCCGTCACCCGATCGACCCTACGTCACCGGAGGCGGGCGGCACCGCCACTGGCGACAGCTTCGAACACCGTGGGGGTTGCGAACCCCCCGTCCGCCGCGGCCGCGACACACGCCTGCGCCACCGGCTCCGCCTGCTGCTTGTCGACCAGCGCGATGACGCAGCCGCCGAAACCGCCGCCGGTCATCCGGGCACCGTGGGCACCCGCGGCTAGCGCGGCCTCCTGCAGCGCGTCGACGCTGGGCGCGGTGATCTCGAAGTCGTCCCGCATCGACGCGTGCGACTCGCTGAGCAGCGGCCCGATCCGGCGCGGGTCGTCGCCGGAGGTCAGCAGCTGCGCGACCTGCTCGACGCGCGCGGAGTCGGTCACCACGTGCCGTGCGCGACGGCGCAGCAGCGGCGGCAGTTTGTCCAGCGTCGTGGCCAGGCTCTCCAGCGGGACGTCGCGCAGTTCGCGGACCCCGAGCCGGAGCGCCGCCTCCTGGCAGGAGTGCCGACGTTCGGCGTATTCGCCGGTGGTATGGGTGTGCTCGGTGTGCGAGTCGATCACCAGCAGGGACAGCCCGCAGGCGGGCAGGTCGAAGGGGATCTGCTCGATCGTGACCGCGCGGGTGTCGATCTGCATGGCGTGCGCCGCCCGGCCGCACACCGACGCGAGCTGGTCCATCAGCCCGGTGGGCGCGCCCGCGATCTTGTTCTCCGCATCCCTGCCGAGGTCTGCCACCGTCTCGTCGTCGAGATCCCAGCCGAGCAGGTCGGACCAGGCGCGTGCGGTGACGCAGGACAGCGCCGCGGACGACGAGAGACCAGCGCCGACAGGGACATTGGAGTCCAGGGCGATGTCCAGGCCGGTCACCGGAAGCTCGCGCTGTGCCGCGGCCCACCCCACACCCACCGGGTATGCCGCCCAGCCGTACTCGCCGCCCTCGGTCACCCCGGGCAGCTCGACGGTGACCGGGACACCGCCGTCCACCGTCGCCGACGCGACCCGCACGGTGTCGTCGGCGCGCTGACGCACGGCCGCGACCGTGTGCTGCGCGAGTGCGATCGGCAGCACGAATCCGCCGTTGTAGTCGGTGTGCTCGCCGATCAGGTTGACCCGTCCGGGTGCCGCCCAGACACCGTCGGGCTCGGCGTCATACAGCTCGCGGAAGCGGGCGACGACGGCGTCGACGTCGATCTCGGCGGGCGTCCGGACGAGGCTCATGCTTCACGCAGCCGTTGCGCCATACCTTCGGGGAGGCCGTCGTTGACGAACGCACCCTGGCCGGATTCCGAGCCGGCGAGGAATTTGACCTTGCCTTCACCGCGACGGATCGAATACAGCTCCAGGTGCAGCCAGGCCACGTCCCGGTGTTCACGCGCCGGGGCCTGCTGCCACGCGGCGATGTAGGGGGTCGGCTCGTCATACAGCCGGTCGAAGCGCTGCAGGACGTCCAGGTAGACCTCGACGAAGCCGTCGCGTGCCGCGTCGTCGAGCGCGGGGATGTCGGGGACCTGTCGCGTGGGGTAGAAGTGCACCTCGATCGGCCAGCGGGCGGCGAACGGCACGAACGCGATCCACTCGGCGTTCTCGGCGATCACCCGGGTGCCGGCGGCGGATTCGCTGGCGATGATGTCGCCGAAGAGGCTGCGGCCGTGCTCCTGCTGGTAGGCCTGCGCGTGTGCGAGCTCGGTGGCCGCGCGTGGGGGGATGAAGGGGTAGGCGTAGATCTGGCCGTGCGGGTGCTGCAGGGTGACGCCGATCTCCTTGCCGCGGTTCTCGAAGGGGAAGACGTGCTGCACGCTGTCGATGGCGTTCAGGTCGGTGGTCCGGTCCGCCCAGGTGTCCACCACCAGCCGCGCCTGCTGTGGGGTGAGCTGGGCGAACGACGCGTTGTGGTCGCTGGTGAAGCAGACGACCTCGCACCGGCCGCGGCCCGCGCGGATCTGCTCCAGATGCGGGTCGAGTGGGCGGGGGAGCGAAGCGGAGGAGGCTGTATCGAGACCGTCGGTGGCGTCCGGAGCTTCTGCGTTGAGCTCGTATGACGGGAAGCGGTTCTCGAACGCGACGACCTGGTACTCCGGCGACGGGATCTCGGACAGATGATCATCCGACGGGCACAGCGGGCACTCGTCGGCGGGCGGCAGGTACGTCCTGCTCTGCCGGTGCGACGCGACCGCGATCCATTCGCCGGTCAACGGGTCGCGCCGCAACTGCGAGCCGGTGACGGTGGTGGGCAGATCACGCCGGTCGGCGACAGCCGTCCGGTGGGTGCCATCCGCGTCGTACCAGATGATCTGCCGTCCGTCGGCCAGCCGGCCGGCCGTGCGCTCCATCGTGTCTCCCGGAAACCCATTGATCGAACGTTTGAAAATGTTTGTTCATGTTGTATCACGTGCGGCGGGGTTCGCGCACCGTTGTCCGCGGACAGCACAACGGCCGGCACCCGCGAACGGGGTGCCGGCCGCTGTGGTGCGTTCGGACTCAGCTCTTGTTGCGCTGCGCGATGCGCGCGACGTTGGTCGCGAGCTCCAGGATCACCCGCACGAACGCGACGATCACGACGAGCAGCGCGAGGTCGGCGAGCGAGTGGACGATCGCCGACATCGTGCCCATGTTCTTGATGCTGGTGCCGCCGAAGTCCTGGCTGCCGAAGTTCCAGGTCAGCTGGCTGATGAAGTTGATGACCGCCCAGACGATGACGACCAGGTAGGTCAGGCCGGCGATCTTCTCGGTCAGCGACTTCTTGAACTGCAGGTCGGAGAAGAGGTCGCCGATGCCCTCACCGGCGCCCGACGCGATCTGGCCGGCGTCGGAGGCCCACTGCTGCCCGGCCTGCTGGGCCTGCCCGGCGAAACCGCCGTGCTGCGCCTGCCCCGCCGCCTGTTGCGGGGTCTCCTGCTGCGGAGCCTGCTGGCCGTATTCGGGCTGCTGCTGTTGCTGGCCCGCCTGCTGCTGGCCGTAGCCCTGACCGAGGCTCTGTCCCTGGTAGCCGCCCTGGCCACCCTGGCCCTGCTGATCGTTGTTCCACGAGCCACCTGTGGGCGTCGACATACATTCCCTCCTGGGGTTTGGGGAGGCCCCCGCTCGGCGGCCTGCTGTCGACATCCATCAAACCTGGTGATCGGCTGAGCGTCCAACGCACGCTCCGGTGACCGTCGGATCGGGCCTGCCGTGCCGACCGCTCGGGTCGCCCGCTGCCCTGCCCGCGTCGCTTCGTGTGCGGCCGAAATCTCATAGCGCAACTTATAGTTGCGGCATGTTGGATTCGCGGCAGTTGCGGATGTTCCACGAGGTGGTGCGCTCGGGCTCCTACTCCGCGGCCGCCCGGTCACTCGGCTACACCCAACCGGCGATCAGTCAGCAGATGCGTGCGCTGGAGCGCAGCGTCGGCACCCCGTTGTTCACCCGCTCCGGTCGCAACCTGCGGTTGACCGAAGCGGGCGAGTTGCTGTCACGGCACGCCGAGACGATCCTGGCCGATCTGAGCGCAGCTGCGGAGCAGGTCGCCGCCATCAAGCACCTGGCGCTGGGCCGCGTGCGGTTGTGCACCTTCCCCAGTGCCAGCGCGACGATCGTCGCGGCGGCGGTGAGCCGGCTGCGGGCCAGCAACCCGGGCGTTCGTGTCGAGTTGCTCGAGGCGGAGCCGCCGGAGTCGCTGGCGCTGTTGCGGGGCGGTGACTGCGACATCGCGCTCGCGTTCAGTTACGACGCCGAGGCCGGCGTCGATCACGAGGGTATGACGGCCAGGCCGCTGCTCGATGACGAGATGGTCGTGGTGCTTCCCGCCGACCACCCGCTGGCCAGGCGCCGCACACTCGCCCTGGCGGAGCTCGCCGACGAGACCTGGATCGCCGGCTGCCCCCGCTGCCGGACGACCTTCGTGGCGGCGTGCGCTGCTGCGGACTTCAGTCCGGTGATCTCCTTCACGACCGACGACAATCTGGCGATGCAGAGCCTGGTGGTCGCCGGCAGCGGGATCGCCGTCATGCCAGGTCTGGTGCTGTCGTTCCTCCGGCACCCGGGCGTCGTGGTCCGGCCGCTGCGACCTGTCGTGCGTCGTGCGGTGACGGCATACACGCTCGCCGACTATCAGCACATCCCCGCAGTGGGCACGATGCTCGGTGCCCTGCGGGCTGCGTCCGCGGAGTCGAAGGCGCAGCGTGGTGGGCCGCGCGGCTCCGCGAAACATAAGTAAAACTTTGATCAGTTCCAATGAGTTCGATCTGGTGCTAATGAGTTAGTGGGGCCAGACTCGAAGGGTGCCGCAGTCGGCGGCACCTCGAGACTCGAAGGACCCTCATGTCAGCGCTCGCCCATCCTGCCGACCGCAGCGATACGCCGATCACGGCTGCCCGCGCCAGCGCCGCGGACCGTGACTGGGTCAACCGGGCGGTACGCACGGTGCAGGCCGACGCCAACCGCTCCGCGGACACGCATCTCATCCCGCTGCAGCTGCCTGCGGAGTGGGGGATCGAGGTCTATCTGAAGGACGAGTCGACCCATCCGACCGGCAGCCTGAAGCATCGGCTGGCGCGCAGCCTGTTCCTCTACGGCCTCTGCAACGGCTGGATCCATCGCGACTCGGTGATGGTCGAGGCGTCCAGCGGCTCCACCGCGGTGAGCGAGGCGTACTTCGCCCGGCTGCTCGGCCTGCCGTTCGTTGCGGTGATGCCGCGCAGCACCAGTCGTCGCAAGGTCGAGTTGATCGAACGGCACGGCGGGCGCTGCGAATTCGTGGACGAGGCAAGCGAGATGTATGCCGCCGCGCAGCAGATCGCCGACCGCACCGGCGGTCATTACCTGGACCAGTTCACGTATGCCGAGCGCGTCACCGACTGGCGCGGCAACAACAACATCGCGCAGTCGATCTTCGAGCAGCTGAGCATGGAGCCGCACCCGGTGCCGACCTGGATCGTCGTCGGTGCGGGCACGGGCGGGACCAGCGCGACGATCGGGCGGTACCTGCGCTACCGCGGACTGTCGACACAGCTGTGCGTGGTCGATCCGGAGAACTCCGCGTTCTACCAGGGCTGGCGCCGCGGTGATCTGGAGCTTGAGACGGGTGCCGGCTCGCGCATCGAGGGCATCGGGCGGCCCCGCGTCGAGCCGTCGTTCCAGCCGGGCGTGGTCGACCGGATGCTGTGCGTTCCGGACGCCGCGTCCCTCGCGGCCATGCACCTGCTGCGGGAACGCACCGGCCTGAGCGCCGGCGGGTCCACCGGCACCAACCTCTTCGGCGTGCTGCGACTGGTCTGTGAGATGCGGGCCGCGGGGGAGCGCGGCAGCATCGTCACGCTGCTGTGCGACGGCGGCGAGCGGTATGCCGACACGTATTACGACGATGACTGGGTGGCGGGGATGGGCCTGGACCCCTCGTCATACCGACAGACCCTCGAGCACGCCCTGGACGCGGGGGAATGGCTCGGGTGACCTCGCACGACACCAATCCGCACGAAGAGATGGAGACTCCATGACCACGACCACTCCCAGCGCGGTGGCGCTGCACGCCGTCGACCTGTCCCGCACTGCGGCCGGGCAGTTCCGCGCCACCAACACGCGCGGCGGAACGATCGGGATCGGCACCGGCGACGACACCGACTTCACCCCGGTGGAACTGTTGCTCGCGGCGCTCGCCGGTTGCGCCTCCATCGACGTCGACATGCTCACCAGCAGGCGCGCCGAGCCGACCTCGTTCGATGTGCAGGTCACCGCGGAGAAGGTGCGCGACGAGGACGGCAACCGGCTGCACGATCCGCGGCTGAGCTTCCGCGTGGAGTTCCCCGATGACAGCGCAGGTGACACCGCACGCGACCGGCTCCCCGAAGCGGTGCAGCGCGCCCACGACCGGTTGTGCACGGTGAGCCGCACCATCGAGCTGCCCTCCGTGGTGCAGATGTCGGTCGCCGGCTGAGTCGCACCACGGAGCAACGCCCCGACCGCGACGGCGGTCGGGGTGTTGCTGTGTCGCCGAGCGGACGGGGCGGTCAGCCCATCGCGCTCGACAGCGCCTGTGCCAGGTCGTCGATGAGGTCGTCGACGTCCTCGATGCCCACCGACAGCCGGATCAGGTCGTCCGGGACGGCCAGCTCGGTGCCGCGCACACCGGCGTGCGTCATACGGGCCGGATGCTCGATGAGTGACTCGACACCACCGAGGGATTCGCCGAGCGTCCACACCTGGGTCGCGCCGCACACCTTCACGGCGGCGTCCTCGCCGGCGCCGACCTGGAAGCTCACCATGCCGCCGTAGCGGCGCATCTGGCGGCCGGCGAGCTCATGTCCGGGGTGGTCGGCCAGCCCGGGGTAGTGCACGGTCCTCACCGCCGGGTGGTCCTGCAGGAACCGCACGACGGCCTCGGCGTTGTCGCACTGTCGCTCCATGCGGACGGCGAGCGTCTTCAGGCCGCGCATCACCAGCCAGGCGTCGAAGGGTCCGGCGACGGCACCGGCAGCGAACTGCGCGAAGGAGATCCGCTCGGTGAGGTCGGCGAAGTCGTCCCCCGCGGAGCGTGCAGCGGTGATGACGGCGCCGCCGACGACGTCGCTGTGCCCACCGCAGTACTTCGTCACCGAGTGGGTCACGAGGTCGGCGCCCAGCGAGATCGGTTGCTGCAGATACGGCGAGGCGAAGGTGTTGTCGACCGCGAGCAGCGCTCCTGCAGCGTGTGCGATCTCGGCCAGTGCCGCGATGTCGGCGATGCTCAGCATCGGGTTGGTGGGCGTCTCCAGCCAGACCAGCTTGGTGCGCCCCGGCCGGATCGCGGTGCGAACCGCCTCCGGGTCACGGACGTCGGCCGACGTGTGCTCGACGCCCCAGGGCCCGAGCACCTTCTCGACCAGTCGCCGGGTCCCGCCATACACATCGGACGGGACCACCAGGTGATCACCGGGCCGCAGCACGGCGCGCAGCACGGCGTCCTCCGCCGCGAGCCCGGACGAGAACGCGAAGGCGCGCTCGCCACCCTCCAGCGCGGCCAGGCACTCTCCGAGCGCCGTGCGGGTCGGATTGCCGGATCGTGAGTATTCGTAACCGTTTCGGAGGCCGCCGACGCCGTCCTGCTTGTACGTCGAGGTCTGGTAGATGGCCGGGACGACCGCGCCGGTGACCGGATCGGGCTGCTGGCCGCTGTGGATCGCGCGTGTCGAGAAGCCCGGTGTCGGTTCCGTGGATGGGGCGTCGTGGGGGAAAGCGTTCATCGTCTGCGGTCCCTGTCCTTTGATCGTCGTCGTGAATGCGGGTATTGCGAGTGTCGATCACAACGAATCATTAGCACCAGGTGCGATCTCCTTGGCCATGTGAAAGTGCGACTTATGAATTGGCTTCCGGCGGCGATCCGGGCCGGACCCGCTGCGGCACGGCCCGCGGTCGGGTGGAAATCCGCGCAAACCTATAAGTGTGGGTATGAGAACCCCTCACTAATACGGCGTCGACTTAATGCTTCTGCCGAGCCATTCTGTTGCGCAGGTCACAGCGACCAGGATTCCCCGGCAAGCAAGGAGCGGCCCCGATGAAGAAGATGTCCATGAGACTCGGCAGGCCCGCGGCAGCGGCCGTCGTGTCGGTTGCGATCGCGTGCGCAGCTGCCGGCTGCAGCAGCGGGGGTGGTGCGTCGGCGGCGCGGTCCTCTGGCGGTGTCTCGCTGGTCAAGGGTGCGACTCTGACGGTCTGCACGCACCTTCCCTACAAGCCGTTCGAGTTCGACCAGGGCGGCAAGGTCGTCGGCTTCGACGTGAGCATGCTCGACCTGCTCGCCGCGAAACTCGGCGTCCGGACGAATGTCATCAGCATGGACTGGAGTCAGATCGTCTCCGGAGCGGCCTTCGCGGCCAAGCGGTGCGACGTCGGGGCGGGTGCCGCCACGATCACCCCGGAGCGTGCGAAGGCGGTGCAGTTCTCGGACTCCTATTTCGATGCCAATCAGGCGTTGATGGTCAAGGCCGGCTCGTCATACACCGGCCTGGCGAGCCTGAAGGGCAAGCGGCTCGGAGTGCAGACGGCCACGACCGGGCAGATCTACGGCGACAAGAACGCGAAGGCCTACGGCTACCGGACCGTGGTCTACCCGGACAGCCTCTCGCTGTTCAACGCGGTGCGATCCGGTGCCGTCGACGCCGCGATCCAGGACAACGCGCCCGAGCTCGACTTCGCCAACCACAACGCCGGCGTGAAGGTGACGGCGGAGTTCAACACCGGCGAGCGCTACGGCTTCATGGTGAAGAAGAACGACGCGAACGCCACCCAGCTCGCCCACGAGCTGGATGCCGTCATCGCCACGGCGCAACAGGACGGCGCCTACACCAAGATCTACAAGCAGTGGCTGGGTCGTGCCCCGCAGGCTGCAACCAAATAGCCGGCATCCGGCGTACGACGAACCACACGAGGCAGGGCAGATCTCCATGACCAGCATCACCGCAGCGGCATCCCCGCGCAAGCGCGCCCAGCGCATCAGACTCATCCAGTACGTCGCGCTCGGCGCGGTGGCAGTCGCTGCCGCGATCACGGTCAACTGGGCCGAAGTCGCGCACGTCTTCTTCAACCTCCCGATAGCCAGCTCGACGATCACACAGGGTCTGGGGCAGGCACTTCTGCACACGGTCACCTACACCGTCGGCGGCTTCGTCCTCGGACTCGTTGCCGCGACCGTCCTGGCGCTGATGCGCTTGTCCGAGGTCGCCGTCTATCGGTGGATCGCCACGGCATACGTCGAGTTCTTCCGCGGCCTGCCGACCTTGGTGGTGTTCATCGCACTGTCCCTGCTGCCGCTGGCGTTCAGCGGGTTGATCATTCCGTTCGCGCCGTACGGGACGGTCTGGGTCGCGCTGGGCATGGTCGGCAGTGCCTACATGGCCGAAACCATCCGGGCCGGCATCCAGGCGGTGCCGAAGGGACAGACGGAGGCGGCCCGCTCCCTCGGTATGTCGGCGGGAACGGCCATGCGCAAGATCATCCTGCCGCAGGCGTTCCGCATCATGATTCCCCCGCTCACCAACGAGTTGATCATGTTGATCAAGGACTCGTCGCTCGTCTTCGCCATCGGCTTGTCGGTCGGGGAGTTCGAGCTGACGACGTTCGGGCAGGGAATGGCCAACAACGAGGCCAACATCACGCCGCTGGTGATGGCGGGCCTCGCCTACCTGGTCATCACTCTGCCGCTGTCCTTCCTGGTGCGCAGGATGGAGGCGCGATGACCACCGCTGGGATCCTTCCGACGACAACAGAGGTAGTAATGGACCACCAAGACCTGACATCGCCCCCGATCGTGGACGTGCGAGGACTGCACAAGTCCTACGGCGATCACCATGTGCTGCGTGGCGTCGACTTCCAGGTGGCCCGTGGTGAGGTGGTCTGCGTCATCGGGCCGTCGGGTTCGGGCAAGTCGACGTTCCTGCGCTGCCTCAACGTGCTGGAGACGCCGCAGTCGGGCAGCATCCGGGTCCGCGGCACCGAGCTGATCGATCCGGACTGCGACCTCGACGGTGCGCGGTCAGCAGCAGCGGGTTGCGATCGCGCGGGCGTTGTCGATGGAGCCGGAGCTGATGCTTTTCGACGAGCCCACCTCGGCCCTGGACCCCGAGCTCGTGGGCGAGGGGCTGACGGTGATGCGGACGCTCGCCGAGGACGGCATGACCATGATCGTGGTCACGCACGAGATGGCGTTCGCGAAGGAGGTTGCCGACAGGGTGATCTTCATGGACGGCGGGGTCATCGTGGAGGAAGGTGCTCCGGGGTCGGTGATCGGTGACCCGCAACAGGAGCGGACCAGGGAGTTTCTCCGGCGAGTGCTGGACCCGACGCACGTGTAGGTGTCGATCACCGACCGGTGAGCCCGTGCTCGTACGCGTAGCGCACCAGCGCCGCCCGTCCCGTGCAGCCGGTCTTGGCGAGCAGGTGGTTGACGTGCGTCTTCACGGTGCTCACCGACACGAACAGTTCGCGGGCGATCTGCTGATTGGTCAGTCCGGTCGCGACGAGGCGCAGGACGTCGAGTTCGCGTTCGGTGAGCCCGTCGGGTGGTTCGTATGGCGTAGGTGGCTCCGCTGAGCGCCGGTCGGCGCGCAGCATCGCCCCGGTGGCGCCCGCGTCGAGCAACGACCGGCCGCCGGCCGCGGCCCGGAGCGCCGCCGCGATCGTCGCCGGATCGGCGTCCTTGTTGAGAAAACCCAGTGCACCCGCGGAGAGTGCGTCGACGATCGTCGCGTCGTCGTCGTACGTGGTGAGTGCGACCGCCTGCGTCCGTGAGCCCCCGGAGCGCAGCCGGCGGATGCCCTCGACGCCGCCCATCCCCGGCATCCGCAGGTCGGTCAGCAGCACGTCGGGGTCGACCTGGGCGATCAGGGACAGGGCCGACTCGGCGTCGGCCGCCACGCCGACGACCTCGATCCCGTCGAGCAACCCGAGCATCGAACGCAGCCCTTCACGCACGACGGTCTGATCGTCGGCGATGACCACCCGCACCGTCATACCGCCTCCCACCGTGCCACGACGAGCCACCCGTCCGCGGTGGCTCCTGCCTCGAATCGTCCCCCGCGGCTCTCCACCCGCCGGCGCAGCCCGGCCAGCCCGTGCCCGCCGCTGACCTGGTCCGTGCGTGGCGCGGCGCTGACGTCACCCACCGTCAGCACGCGGATCTGGCTCTCTGCCAGCGTGATTCGCACGGGTAGGCCGGGTGCGTGCCGCATCGAGTTGGTCAGTGCTTCGCGCAGCACGGCGCGCGCCACCTCGTCGCGCTGAGCGGGTATGCCGCGCGCTTCGCCCGCGACGGTGATCCGGACGCCCGAGGCGGCGCGGATGCGGTCCACGGTCCCCTGCAGCCACTCGTCCAGCGGCTGCGCGGTGGCGGCGGCTGCGCCGTGCAACGACTCGACCGCTTCCCGTGCACCCTGGAGCCCTTCCCTCGCCAGCTCGGTCGCCGCCGAAAGTCGTTGCTGCAGCTCGGGGCTCGCCTGTTCCCGCCGTGCTTCGAGACCGGCTGTCTGCAGCGCGATGATGAGCCCGGACAGCGTGTGCGCCAGGACGTCGTGCAGTTGGGCGGCGATCTCCCGCTGCTGTTCCGCGGTCGCCGTACGGGCCCGTTCCTGCGAGATCACCTGTGCCTGGGCGGCGGCGAACTCGGCGGCCTCCAATTGCCGGCGACGTTGCTGCAACAGCACGATCACCACCGCGGCGAAACCGAGGTTGATCGCCAGGGTGGGCCAGGGGGAGTGCTGGTGCAGACATGCGTAACCAAGGGCGGCGACAGGGGCGAGCAGGAGCGCCGTGGCGCTGCGTGCATCCCGGGACCGGGCGACCGTCGCGATCGGCACGAACGCGAACCAGGTGATGCCGGAGGACGGGAGCGCCACGAGCGGCACCGCGGCCCCGAGGCCCATCGTCCACAGTTGCGCGGTCGTCCAGCGACCCTCCCCGAACTCCCCGTCCGGATCGCTGGTCCACCAGGCGCCACCGGCGACGAAGGCGACCAGGGCCACCAGTGCCGCGCCGGCACCGAGGCCCGACCGCCACCAGCCCGGATGGGCGTGGCCGGTGACACCCGTCGCCGACAGCACACCGAGCAGCAGGCCGATCGAGACCAGCAGCCGGATCACCAGCCGGTCCAGTCGAAGGTCCTGCAGTCGGGGCATGCTCACACGCCAAACCTACGGTTCGGCCGGCCCGTCTCCACCCGTTCGCGCCCGATCTCCACCCTGGATCAACCCGCGGGTGGAGGCGCCGGAGGTCGCCCCCGGGCGACAGTGGATGGCATGACCGCAACACTCACCATCATCACCGAAGTCGTCGTCGTGCTGGGCTTCATCCTGGCCCGGCAACTCATGCCGCCCGGATCAAGGACAACCCGCTGAAGCTACCGCTCATCCTGGGCGCGATCGGCGTGGTGAACGCCATGTCGTTCATCGGCAATCACCACGTCACCCCCGGTGAGGTGGCGGGCGGCATCGCCGGCCTGCTGGTGGCGACCGCGATCGCCTGGCCACGTGCGGAGTCGATGCGGGTATGGCGTGAGCCCGACGGCAGCTGGATGCGACAGGGCACCCTGCGCACCGTCGGCTGGTGGGCCGTCGCGGTTGCCGGGCATGTCGTGACGGCGTTCGCGGGGCCGCTGCTGTTCGGTGAAAAGGCTCACGGGTTCGGTGGATTCGACTCCGCAACGGTGCTGGTCTATCTCGGCGTGAGCCTCGGTGCGCAGGCCTGGTTCCTGGAGCGGCGCCTGCGCCATACCGTCGGTGGCAGTCGTCGTCAGGGGGCCGCCATGCTCCTCGGGTGAGGCGGATCACACCGCATCGATTTGCACTTTGAACATCAAAAGGGCAAAACTACAAGGGTGCGTAAGACATCCACCACTCCAGTGGCCCCGCGGCTGCGGATCGCCGAGCCGATGCCGTTGAAACGGCTGCAGACGGCGCACCGGATCACCAGTGCGGCGCAGCGACTCGCGGTCGAGAAGGGGTATGACGACTTCACCCTCGACGAGCTCGCCGAACGCGCCGGGGTGTCCCGACGCACGCTGTTCAACTACTTCGACGGCAAGCTCGAGGCGACCATCGGCGGTGGCCCGCAGCTGCGTCAGGCCGACATCGACACGTTCCTCGCCGGTGGCCCCACGGGGGAGTTCATCGACGACGTGGCGACGCTGGTGCTGGCCATTCTGCGGGTGTCCGCCGACGTCGAGACGACCCGCGAGGACTGGCGCACGATGCGCCGGTGCTTCGAGCTCAACCCCAAACTGATGATCGCGGCGCACGAGATCTTCGCGGGGTTCGTCGAGGGGGTCCAGGAGTTGGTGGAGCAACGGTCCGGCATACCCGCCGGAGACCCCGAGTCCCGTCTCCTCGTCGCACTCTTCGGAGCCGTCTTCGACGTCTCGATGGCGGAATTCAGCACCGGTGACGACGACCGAGATCTGGCCGGCGTCTTCCTCGACAACCTCGCAGTAGCACGCCGAATCTTCAACTGACACAGCGTCATCAACCCCTTCTCTAAGCACAGCTATGGCTTCCCTTCTCTATCGGCTCGGTCGTACCGCCTACCGGCGGTGGCCGATCTTCCTCGCCGGCTGGGTGATCATCCTGGTCGGCTTCGGAACCGTCGCCCTCGGCATCAGCAAACCGATGGTCGACAAGTTCAGCATCCCCGGCATCCCGTCGTTGCAGGCGCAGACGATGGAGCAGAAACTGTTCCCGGGCACCGGCGATGTGCAGGACCAGGCGAGTGCCACGGTCGTCGTCGCGGCACCGGCCGGGCACACGCTGCAGGAGACGAAATACAAGAACGCCGTCAATGAG
Source organism: Flexivirga oryzae (assembly GCF_014190805.1). Classification (NCBI taxonomy): domain Bacteria; kingdom Bacillati; phylum Actinomycetota; class Actinomycetes; order Micrococcales; family Dermacoccaceae; genus Flexivirga; species Flexivirga oryzae. The sequence goes on from NZ_JACHVQ010000004.1 coordinate 101,790, forward strand.
CTGATCACCGACCTGAAGCAGGTCCCGCAGATGCCGACCGACCCGAAGGCGCAACCGGTCAACCCGGTCGTCGCGTCGCAGGCGCAGACCAAACAGATCCTCGCGGCGGCCGGCAAGACCCCGCAGGAGCAGGCGGCGGCGAAACGCAACGCCCAGGCGTTGTCGCCGCTGTCGAAGGACGGCAGCACCGGCACGATCAGCTGGAACTTCAAGGTCGACTCGGTCGCCGACGTCAGGACCAGCACGCAGGACGACGTGCTGAAGGCGCTCGCCGGCGCCCGGCAGGACGGACTGCGGGCCGAGGTCAACGGCACCGCGATGCAGGCGACGGTCGATACCGGCGGCAGCAGTGAGCTGCTCGGCATCATCGTGGCCGCGCTGGTCCTGTTCATCACCTTCGGCTCGCTGGTCGCCGCCGGTATGCCGATCATCTCCGCCGGTGTCGGCGTGCTGATGGGCGAGCTGGCCATCCAGTTCGCGACCGGTTTCACCACCATCGGCACGACCACGCCGATCCTCGCGACCATGATCGGCCTGGCGGTCGGCATCGACTACACGCTCTTCATCCTGGCGCGCTACCGGACCGAGTTGCAGGAGACCGACGACCGGTCACACGCCGCCGGACTCGCGGTCGGAAAGGCAGGCAGTGCAGTCGTTTTCGCCGGCCTGACCGTGCTCATCGCCCTGTGCGCGTTGTCCGTGGTCGGCATACCCTTCCTCACCTCGATGGGGCTGGCGGCCGCCGGTTCGGTCTTCTTCGCGGTCTGCGTCGCGCTCACCCTGCTTCCCGCGGTCCTCGGCCTGCTGAAGTCGAAGGCGTTCGGCGGTCAGCTGCGGCGGCGTGCGGACAAGATCGCAGCTGACGGGAGGACCACGAACAACGGCGTCCGCTGGGCGAAGCTGCTCGGCAAGAAGCCCGCGATCGTCGTCGCGCTCGTGGTCGTCGTCCTGGGCGGTCTGGCGCTGCCGATGAAGAGCCTGCACCTGGCGCTGCCCAGCGACTCGACGGAGGCGTCGTCCACCACCCAGCGCAAGGCCGCCGACCTGGTCACCGACGCGTTCGGCGCGGGACGCCAGGCGCCCCTGCTGGTGGTCGTCGACGGCAGCCAGGTCGACGGCACCCAGCAGCGGATGGCCGCCTACGGCCAGGTGATGGGCTGGGCGGGCAGCCAGAAGAACGTCGTCAACGCCCAGATCGTCGGCGTCAACGCCGACAAGACGGGCGCCCAGATCCTCATCACACCCAAGGGCGGCGCCGACGACCAGTCGACGCTGGACCTGCTGAACGCGCTGCGCGACGGTCAGTCCGGCATCGAGGCCAGGACCGGCACGCAGGTCGGTGTCACCGGCGCGACCGCGGTGCAGACCGACGTGTCGAGCCAGCTGAGCAGTGCCCTGCCGAAGTACCTCGCGGTGGTGATCGGCCTGGCCTTCATCCTTCTGATGATCGTCTTCCGGTCGGTCGTCGTGCCGCTGATGGCGACGCTCGGCTTCCTGCTCTCGGTGCTGGCGACCCTCGGTGCCACGGTCGCGGTGTTCCAGGACGGGTTCCTCGGCCTGGTCGAGGGGCAGCCCATCGTCAGCTTCATGCCGATCATCCTGATCGGGATCGTCTTCGGGCTGGCGATGGACTATCAGGTCTTCCTCGTCACCCGGATGCGTGAGGCGTACGTCCACGGCGCGAGTGCGCGCGAGTCCATCGTCGACGGCTTCCGTCACGGCGCCCGGGTCGTCACTGCGGCCGCGACGATCATGATCTCGGTGTTCGCGGCATTCATGTTGCAGAGCAACAGCCTCATCCAGTCGATGGGCTTCGCGCTCGCGGTGGCGGTCTTCTTCGACGCGTTCGTGGTGCGGATGACGCTCATCCCGGCGCTGATGTACCTGCTCGGTGACAAGGCGTGGTGGCTGCCGAAGTGGCTGGACCGGATCCTGCCGCGGGTCGACGTGGAGGGCGAGGGCCTTGCCAAGCAGCTCGCCAAGCCGGAGTCCCGGGACGACTCGGACCTGGTCACGGTCTGAGCGAGACGCCCGGCATACCACGAACGGCCCGGTGAGCACGCGCTCACCGGGCCGTTCCGGGCACTCAGGACGTCACGACGCGGAGGACGGGAAGTTGAGCGCGTCGCTCGGTGCCTCGACGCGCGGCTGGCTGTTCCACCCGCTCAGGGTGACCTTGCCGTGCGACGTGCTCGTTCCCTGCTCACCGTTGATCTCCAGCACCAGCTTGGTGTCGGCGGCGATCGTGATGGTGTTCTTGGTCTTGGCCGACGTCACCACGTAGGCATCCTGACCCTCGTACGACGTCTTCTTCGTCGTCGCCTTGGCGAGCTCGGCGTCGCTGACGTTGTCCGGGCCGATCGCATCGTCGAGGAAGCCCTTGATGGTCACGTCCTGCAGGCTGGCCGCCATGGTCGCCGGGGCGTGCACCCACTTGCCCGCCAGGAGTTGCGCGGTCGTCTCGGGGGCCTTGGCCGCGGACGTCCAGAACGCCTTGTCGCCCTTGACGTAGTACTTCGAGTCGACCGTGCGGATCGTGGTGTTGCCCTCGGCGGTCTCGAACGTCGCCTCCTGGTTGGAGCCGTCCATGGTCCCCTTGAGGTCGATCACCTCGTGCTCGCCGGAGTCGGTCACGTCGGCGTGCATGGCGGCGGAGTCCGCCTTCTTGTATGCCGCGCGCGCCTGGTGGATCAGCGTCGTGGCGTCGGGCACGGCCGAGTCGCCGTCGGCGGTTGCCGGTGCCGTTGCCGCGCTGGTCGCGGGCACCGCAGCGGCCGAGGACGCGGTGCCGGCCTGGCTCGCCGCGGAGGTGGAGTTGCCGGAGCTGGAGCTCGATCCGCAGGCGGCGAGCGCGAAGCCGAGGGCCGCGACGGTCGTGACCTGGGACAGACGTGTGACGGTACGCATGGCGCCAACGCTACGCGACGGTCAGCGCAGGCGGCGCGACCGCCACGGCCCGTTCGCCCGATCCGCCGGTCAGACGGTCGATCCGGAACCCGGGAACGAGATGAACCCCTCCGGCACGGTGATCTTCGCCTGCGAGTTCCATCCGTCGAAGTCGGCCGTGCCGTCGGAGCCGTCGCTGGAGTTGCCGGAGACCTCCACGACGTTGTGCGGGTCGGCGGCGACGACCTTCAGGGTGCTGACGTCCTCCGACATGGGATCGACCGACACTGCGGCGAACAGATCGGTGTCCTGCTCGGTCGTCGCGTACGTCTTCATCTGCTCGGTGTCGGAGTCGCTGATCGCGTCGGGCCCGAGCATCTCGTCGAGCAGGTGCCGGATGGTCATCTGCTTGAAGTCGCCGGTCGCGGTGTCGGGCGCGAGCACCCATTTACCGGCCAACAGGGATGCCGTGGTGCCGCCCGAATGTGCCGCCGACGTCCAGAAGTCCTTGTCGCCCCTGACGTAGTACTTGTCGTCCACCGTGCGCACCGTCGCGTTGCCGTTCTCCGGGTCGTCGACGGTCAGTTCCTGGTTGCTGCCGTCCATCGTTCCCCGGATGTCGACGACCTGCGTGTCCCCGGCATTGCTGATGGTGGCGTGCACGTGTGCCGACTTCGCCGCCCGGTATGCCGCCCGCGCCTCATGCACCAGCGTCTTGGCATCCGGGACCGCCCCACCGCCCTGACTCGCGGTCTGGACCACCGACGAGGCGCTGCCGCTGGGTGGTGTCACGGTCACGGCACCGTTCGAGGCGCAGCCGGAGAGCGCGACACCCGCAGCAAGGGTGAGGAGCGCACCGACACCGGCACCTGTTGCGGACCGCATCCTCGCATCGTAGTTGGCCGCGGGCCGGACGTTGAGCGGGTGATATCGATTCGTCCGCCGTGCAGGGCAACCCATACCCTAAGCGGCATGACCAACCCGGCCCTCGCACTCACCACACGCGTCCAGCAGGCTCTCGCCGATGCCCTCGGACCGCAGTGGCGAGAGGCGGACCCGGTGATCCGCCCGGCCAACAAACGACAGACCGACGCGGACTTCCAGGCGAACGCCGCGATGGCGCTCGCCAAGCAGGTCGGCCGCCCGCCGCGGGAGATCGCCCAGGCGATCGCCGACCGGATCGCGCCGGACGACGGGCTGATCGCTTCCGTCGAGGTCGCCGGGCCGGGATTCCTCAACCTGACGCTGCGCACCGACTGGATCGCTGCGGCGGCCAACCACCAGCTGGCCGACGAGCGGGTCGGCATACCGACGCCCGAGCACCAGATCGTCGTCGTCGACTACTCCTCGCCCAACGCGGCCAAGGAGATGCACGTCGGGCACCTGCGGACCACCGTCGTCGGCGACTCGCTGGTGCGCACGATGGAGGCACTCGGGCACGACGTCATCCGGCAGAACCACCTGGGTGACTGGGGCACCGCCTTCGGGATGCTCATCGAGCACCTGCTCGAGGTCGGTGAGGACAGCGACGAGGCGAAGCTGCTGGAGACCGACCCCAACTCGTTCTACCGTGCCGCGCGGGCCAAGTTCGACGCGTCGGACGTCCGGCCGGAGGCCGGCCAGGATCAGGAGCAGGTGCGAGTCGACGATGAGGAACGAGTCGTCAACTCGGCGAAGGCCGAACCTGCTGGCTCAGCAGGTGATTTCGCGGTGAGAGCGCGGGCCCGGGTGGCCACGCTGCAGAGCGGAGACGCCGAGAGCAAACGGCTGTGGGTGAAGATCATGGACTTCACCCGCACCTACATCAACCGGGTCTACCGCGACCTGGGCATCACACTGACCGATGACGACCTGCGCGGGGAGTCGTCCTACAACGACGAGCTCGCCGAGGTCTGCGACACATTGGAGGCCAAGGGCATCGCCGTCGTCAGCGATGGCGCCCTGTGCGTCTTCCAGGACGAGTTCACCGGCCGTGACGACAAACCGGTGCCGCTCATCATCCGCAAGTCCGACGGCGGATACGGTTATGCGACAACGGATCTGGCGACCATCCGGCACCGCTCGCTCGACCTGCACGCCAACCGGGCACTGTATGTCGTCGGCGCCCCGCAGAACCTGCACTTCCGGATGGTCTGGGCGGCCGCCGACAAGGCCGGCTGGATCCAGGGCACCGAGCCGATCCACGTGCAGATCGGCAATGTCGTCGGCACCGACGGCAAGATCCTGCGGACCCGGTCCGGAGACCTGATCTCGCTGCAGTTCCTGGTGGATTCGGCGCTGCAGCGTGCCGCCGAGGTGGTCGCCGAGTCGCGCCCGGATCTGTCCGCGGAGGAGCGGGCGTCGATCGCGCACCAGGTCGGCATCGGCGCGATCAAGTATGCCGACCTGTCGGTGTCGCACGACTCCGGCTACACCTTCGACCTGGACCGGATGCTGGCGCTGCAGGGCAACACCGGCCCCTACCTGCAATACGCAACGGCGCGGATCCGATCGATCCTGTCGCGGGCCGACGCGGTCGAGGTCAACGGCCCCATCATCCTGACCGAACCGGACGAGCGGGCCCTTGCGTTGCGGCTGCTGGACTTCGGACCCGTGGTGGCCGAGGTGGGCGAGACGCTCGAGCCGCACCGGCTGGCGGCATACCTCTACGACCTGGCCACGACCTTCACGGCGTTCTACGAGCACTGCCCGGTGCTGAAGGCGGAGGACGCGGCGGTGCGCGACAGCCGTCTCGCGCTGTGCGCGCTGACCCGCAAGGTGCTGGTCAAGGGTCTGGACCTGCTGGGCATCGAGTCCCCCGACCAGATGTAGCGCGCCCACCCCAACGCACGCCCCCCACCTCAGACGCGCGCCCACCTCCGACGCGCGCCCCCTCCCTCCACGCCGAGAGGCTCACATACATACCGAGAGGCTCAGAAATACCGGGTCGAATCGCCCGGATTTCTGAGCCTCTCGGTGCCGTGGTGAGCCTCTCGGCGAGGGAGGCGGCGAGTCGCAGCGACTCAGGAGTGGGTGCCGCCGAGGATGTCGCCGATCAGCTTGCCGAGCAGGTCGAGGATGGTGTCGCCGAGGCTCTCGGACTTGTGCGGCGGGGTCTTCGACTTGTGCTGGACCTCGCTGGGGGCCGGTCCGGAGACCTGCTTGCCGACCGGGTAGACCTTGCTGTCGCCCGGCAACGGCAGGCCCTGGCAGACCGAATCGTGTTGCAGCTGCTTGCCGTTCATCAGGAAGCCGTATGCCGCGTCGGTGACGCAGGTGTTCTTGCTGCCGATCACCGCGCCGTGGAAACCCTGGTTGTTGACGGTGAGCAGCACCGTGTTGGGTGCCTTCCGGTGGGCGTCCACGGCGCCTTCGTACGGCGTGGCCGGGTCGAGTGTGTTGTCGACCATCAGGATCCTGGGTGCCTTGGACAGGTCGATCTTGGTGTTCTTGGCCTTGTAGGGCCAGTACGCGCACTGGCTCACGACCTGGTTGTAGCCCAGCAGCGGGTACTGCGGGCCGAGGCTGCGCGCCTTGGTGACGTAGTAGTTCGGGTCCTTCTTCCACGAGGTGTCGTTGCAGGTCGTGGCCATGAAGGTGGTCGACTCACGGTTGTCGGTGTAGCTGTCCGACCCGGTGGAGAGCAGCGCGAACGCCTGGTAGAGCGCGAGCTTGTCACCCTGGCGTGCCTCGTCGAGGAAGCCGAGGAACTTCGCCGCCGTGATGAGCCCCTTGTCGGAGTACATCTGCTGGGCCATCACGTTGTCCACGACGTTCGCCGAGAAGAAGCCGAGCTCGCCGTTGACGGCGGCCTTGCGCACCCGCAGGTAGGTCGCGTTCACGGCGGACTTGGTGGATCCCAGGTGGTACGTGTCGTTGTGACGGGCGGCCCACGGCTGGAACTGATCGGAGAAGCGGCGCTGGAAACCCATCGGCTGGTAGCCGAAGCTGCTCTGGAAGCTCGAGGTGAAGTCGGTGTTGCTGTCGAGCACGAAACGCCCGACGTGCGACGGGAAAAGTGTGGCGTAGTGGGCGCCGAGCCACGTGCCCGCCGAGACACCGTAGTAGTCGATCGTCTTGGCACCGAGCAGCCGTCGGACCAGGTCCTGATCTCGCGCGGTGTTGTCGGTCGTGATGTAGGGCAGGTAATCACCGTGTTGCGCCACGCACTTGTCCACCGACGCCTTGACGGCGGTCTGCAGCGCCTTGACGTTGGCCGGGGTGAGCTGGTGGCTGTCCTTGACATTGCTCTTGGGCTGGTCACAGCTCACCGGCGTGCTCTCGCCGGTGCCGCGGGGGTCGACCCCGATGACGGTCTCGGTCTGGCCCATCGGGGACATCGACGCCACAATCACCGAGAAGCGTGCATCGGGGCCACCCGGGCCACCCGGGTTGGTGAAGACGAATCTGTTGTTGTGGGAGGCCTTTTCGGGCGTGGTGCGAGTCACCATCAGGGTGATGTCGCCCTTGCCCGGGTCGGCGTAGTCCTTGGGTGCCTTGACCCGTGCACATTGTGACCGGGCCGCTGCCTTGCCGAGTTCCTTGACCTCCTGCGGGCACAGGGCCGCGCTCCACGCCAGCTTCTGGGTCGTGTACTTGGTGAGGTTCGCGTTCGTGGGTGACAGGGCGTCGGTCTGGCCGGCGGCCGAGGCCGGGCCTGCGGCGAGGGCTCCGCCACCCGCGGCGAGCAGGATGGCCATGGCACTTACGGTGACGGCGTGCGACAGGCGACGGCGCATGACTGGAACTCCTTCTCGTCCGCGCTGTGGCGGCTTTGTATGTCGCGACGTTGACGCGATGACCCCTGTGGATGGTTCCGACCGATCGGGCCCCTTCGGCGGAACCTCCTGCGGACCGAGCCTCGCATGCGTCACACTGGAAACGGGTCGTATGAAGCTCGGGGGCTTGGTAGGAGCTGGAGGGTCACGATGTCCGGTACGCCGGACACAGAGCTTTATTTCGTGCTGATAGGTCGAGTCGGCCGCTGCACCATCTGGCCCTGTGCCGCACAGATCCCCGTCGACTGGCGCGTTGCGTTCGGTCCCGACACGCACGCACAGTGCGTGGCGTACGTCGAGCGCCACCGGGGTGACAAGCCAACACTTGCCGCGCACCACCGCTGACGCGGTCCCACCCCGATCGAGGGGAGCACATCCCGACCGAGCGGAGCAGGAATACCGGTCGGATTTGTGCTCCTGTCGGTGCGGTGGTGCTCCTTTCGATGAGTTGTTCAGTCCGGGAAGCCCTGCGGGTTGTCGGACTGCCAGCGCCACGTGTCGGCGCACATGTCGTCGATGGTGCGTGTGGCGTGCCAGCCCAGTTCGGTGTGGGCGCGGGTCGGGTCGGCCCAGTACGCCGCCAGGTCGCCGGCACGGCGCGGCCCGATCTCGTGGGGCAGCTCGTGCCCGACCGCACGCTCGAAAGCGTGCAACAACTGCAGCACCGAGGTGCCCTGCCCGGTGCCGAGGTTGAATGCGCGCACCGGCTCGCCCATCGCCGGCAGGTGCTCGAGCGCAGCAACGTGCCCCTCCGCGAGGTCCATGACGTGGATGTAATCGCGCTCGCAGGTGCCGTCGTCCGTGGGGTAGTCGTCGCCGAAGACGGTCAGCTTGTCCCGGCGCCCCACCGCCACCTGGGCGATGAACGGCATGAGGTTGTTCGGGATCCCCTGGGGATCCTCGCCGATGCGGCCGGAGGGGTGCGCGCCGACGGGGTTGAAGTAGCGCAGCAGGGCGACCCGGAAGTCCTTGGTGATGCTCGCGACGTCGGTGATCACCCGCTCGATCATCACCTTCGTCCTGCCGTACGGCGATGACGCCGAAAGCGGCTCGTAGTCCTCGTGATACGGCACGGGGGCGTGGTCGCCGTACACGGTCGCCGACGAGGAGAAGACCAGCTTGTCCACACCGTGCCGGGTCATCGCGTGCAGCAGCGAGAACGTGCTGTCGAGGTTGTTGCGGTAGTAGGCGAGCGGCTTCTCGACGCTCTCGCCGACGGCCTTCAGTCCGGCGAAATGGATGACCGCGTCGAACTTCTCCTGGGCGAAGAGGTGCTCGGTCTTGTCCACATCGGTCAGGTCGAAGGCGTGCAACGGGATGGTCTTGCCCGCGAGCGCTTCGAGCCGGCCGAGCACCGTCGGCTTGCTGTTGGCGAAGTCGTCGACGATGACAACGTCATGCCCGTTGTCGAGCAGCGACAGCGCAGTGTGCGATCCGATGTAACCGGCGCCGCCGGAGACGAGTACCCGCATGGCCACCAAGGCTACGGTGCAAGGATGGAGCCCGTGGCGAGGACCCCGTGGACAGCTGATCACATTGCCCGTGTCGAGAATCCTGTGCTCACCGTGCAGCAACGCGGTGGTTACGTCGTCGCCGACGTCAAGCGACAGCTGGATCGCGTCCTGTCACTGATGCGCACCGGGCAACCGGTGCCGCCGATCAGTACGGCGGGACTGCGGCGATCCCGGTTCCGCGAGGGCTACTCCCCGGAGTCGGTCACGGCGCTGTTCGACAACATCGCCGAGTGGCAACGGCAGTTCGACATGACGCAGCAGATCGAGGAGGCGGCCGCGCCGGAGGACCCGAAGCAGACGCAGCAGCGCTTGACCTGGAGCCGGGAGCAGCAGGTCTGGGTGCGCGAGATCACCTTCGTGTCAACCCGGTTCGGGTCTTCCTACGAAACCGATCAGGTCGACGACTTCCTCGACAACGTGCTGCGGGCCATGGCGAACGGCGAGCCGCTGCCGGACATCCAGAGTGCGAAGTTCCACATGGCGCGCCCCGGGCGCGGAGGGTATGACGCCGCCGCCGTCGACCACTTCCTCGATCAGCTGGAACGCATCCGGCCCTTGCGGTGACGTTTGCTCGAGCCGGTGCCGTCCTACTTGGGCCGCTGGTCCACGATGCGGCGGGCCTTGCCGACCGACCGCTCGATGCCGCCGACCGGGAGCACGACGATCCGGGCGGACGTGCCGATGCGGTCCTTGATGTCACGTGCCAGGTCCTGTTCGACCTGTGCCCACCGTTCCTGCGGGAAGCCTTCTGCGGCTTCGACGTTCACCGTCAGCTCGTCCAACCGGCCGGGCCGGGTCAGCACGCACTGGAAGTATGGCGACAGCCCGTCGTACCGCAGTGCGAGCTCCTCGATCTGGGTCGGGAAGACATTGACGCCGCGCACGATCATCAGGTCGTCGCTGCGGCCGGTGATCTTCGCCATCCGCCGGAACGACGGCCGGGATGTGCCGGGCAACAGACGGGTCAGGTCCCGTGTCCGATAGCGCAACACCGGCATCGCCTGTTTGGACAGCGAGGTGAAGACGAGCTCCCCCTCCTCGCCGTCGCCGACCGGTTCGCCGGTGACCGGGTCGATGATCTCGGGCAGGAAATGGTCCTCCCAGATGGTGGGGCCGTCCTTGGTGTCGACGCACTCCATCGCGACACCAGGGCCCATCACCTCCGACAACCCGTAGATGTCGACGGCGTCGATGCCGGCACGTTCCTCGATCTCGGCGCGCATGGCATCGGTCCATGGCTCGGCTCCGAAAACGCCTATCTGCAGCGGCAACTCGCGCGGGTCGAGGCCCTGGGCGGTCATCTCGTCGAGGATCGACAGGAAGTAGGACGGCGTCACCATGATGGCGCGGGCGCCGAAGTCCCGCAGCAGCTGGACCTGCTTGGTGGTCTGCCCGCCGGACATCGGGATGACCGTGCAACCGAGCCGTTCGGCGCCGTAGTGCGCACCGAGCCCGCCGGTGAACAGGCCGTAGCCGTAGGCGACGTGGCAGACGTCGCCCGGCCGGACGCCGGCGGCGCGCAGCGAGCGGGCCACGAGATCGGCCCAGGTGTCGACGTCCTGCTGGGTGTAGCCGACGACCGTCGGTGCGCCGGTCGTGCCGCTGCTCGCGTGCACCCGCACCACCTGCGTCCGCGGGACCGCGAACATCCCGAACGGATAGTTCTCGCGCAGGTCGGCTTTGCCGGTGAACGGCAGCAGCCGCACGTCGGCGAGCTCGTTGATGTCACTCGGGTGGACACCGATGGAGTCCAGCGCGTTGCGATAGTGCGGCACGTTGGCGTATGCCGCAGCCACCGTCTCCTGCAGGCGTTTCAGCTGGTGGGTGCGCAGCTCGTCGACCGACCACTTCTCGGCCGCGTCCAACTCGCCTCGGTCGGCACTCGTCATCGAAGTCTCCTTGATCTGCCACGAAACTCTGCGATCACCGCACCGTCGGACTCCCGACGAACGGTGACGTCGGTGATGCCGGAGCGGCCGTAGGTGGTGCGTTCGCTCGCGTCTGCCACGAGCACGTCACCGAGCCGGCCCGCCGTCACGAACGAGATGTCGGCGCCGGACGCGACGGTGGTGTGACCGCCGGCGTTGCACGCGAGGGCGAACGTCGAGTCCGCCAACAGGAAGATGTGCCCGCCGTGTGCGATGTCGTGCCCGTTGACCTGATGTTCGCCCAAACGCATGCGGGTGCGGGCGAAGCCGAGGCCGTCGTCGCGCACCCCGACGTCGATCAGCTCGATGTCCTGCGCGGCAGAGGCGCGGTCCTCACGCCACATCGCCCGGACGTGTTCCAGTGTCTCCACGTGGTCCGACTCCGTTCCTGTCACGCGGGCCAGCTTGCCACCACGCAGCCGGCCGCGCGCCCATTCTGCCAGAAATACTGATCGAACGGTCAGTATTTGTTCACAGGGTGGGACGCTCCGTGGAACCGATCGCTGATTCGGCGAATCCCAGCGTCGCGGTGGACAATGCCGTGCGGCGCCCGGCAGCAGGGAGCTCGGCGCGCGCCATACCGCTGGTCATCGAGGCAGGAAGCAGGGGGACGTGACGCAACCAGGCAGGCACCGCGGGGGCGGGGGCTCGAGTCCGCTCGGGGCGGTCGGTATGTCGGCCGCGGGAGTCGTCGCCGGCTTCGTGATCGTGGCCCTCGTCGTCTTCTTCGGCGTGAAGGTCTTCGGGCACGACGGGAACGACCCGACGGCATCGTCGCCGACCAACTCCCAGGGGGCGAACGGCACGGGCGGCACCGGCGCCGCCGTCATACCGGTGCCGGACGTGCCGAAGTCGGTCCTCGCGAAACTGCCGAGAGCGACCACCGACGGCAAGGTGTCCAAGGCGCCGATCGACCTCACGTCGGCCAGCGACGGCCGGACCATCGAGGTGGCGCAGGACATGCCCGCGTTCGCCGAACCGGGCGCCGACCCGATCGCCGTCATACCCGACAAGCAGATCGGCAGCACCACGTGGCTGCCGGTGATCCGCACGCAGGCGGGCTGGGCGCAGGTTCGTCTGCCGTCCCGGCCCAACGGCGCGACCGCCTGGATCCCGGAAGCGGGTCTGGGCCAGGCACGCACGAAATGGGCCGTGACCGTCAAGCTGGACAAGGGGACGATCACGGTCACCCACGACGGGACGTCGAAGGGCACCTGGCCGATTGGCCAGGGCAAGCCGTCGACGCCCACCCCCGTCGGTCAGACGTTCCTGCTCAGCGGATTCGTCGACCCGGAGCAGAACTTCTCACCCGTCATCTACGCGTTGGGTGCGCACTCGGACACCCTCGACTCGTACGGCGGTGGCCCGGGCACCGTTGCGGTCCATGGCTGGCCGACCGAGGACGGCCGGAACGGGCACGTCTCGCACGGTTGCGTCCGCGTCCCCGACGCGGCGCTGAAACTCTTCGCGAAACTGCCCACCGGGACACCTGTCGACATCGTCGCCTGAGCCGGTCGATGGGGGTCGACGACGGAGGAGAGGGCACTTGTCGCGGGCACTTATTACCGCATTTTCAGTTTTTCGGTAGGGTGTAGCGCGCGCCACACCCGTGTTCCGGTCATCCCTCACCATCAGACCGCGGACCAAGGCCAAATTAAATGGGAGGAATTTTTGATGAAGCGTCGTCACATCGCGACGGGGGCCGTCGCGTTGACCACGGCTGTCGCCATGGCAGGAGCAGGTGCCAGTATGGCGCACGCCGCCGGGCAATCGACCGACAACGTGCGGCTGACCAACTCCGGTCGTACCGCCTTGTCGAACCACACGAACCTGCACACGCTCGGCAACGCGTCCAGCAGCACCAACATGAGCCTGAGCATCGCAGTTCCGTTGCGTAACCAGGCACTGCTCAACTCGTTGCTCGCCAAGGGCACCGTCATCTCACCGGCCGAGTACACGCGCCTCTTCGGCGCGTCACAGGCGTCGTTGCACAAGGTCGCGGACTGGGCGAAGAAGCAGGGCCTGAAAGTCACGTCGACCGACGCGGCGAGCGGATTCGTCGAGGTCTCCGCACCGGTGCGGACCGTCAACAAGGCGTTCTCGCTGACCATGCAGCGCGTCACGCTGGGCTCCCACACCGGCATGGCTCCGAACGCCGCTCCGCTGGTGCCGAAGTCCTTGGGCATCTCCAGCGTCGTCGGCCTGTCGACCGTCAGCACGCGGTCCACCGGTCCGATCAGGAACAACGTGGTCGGCGCTGCCAACGCGGTGTCGATGACGCGCTCGACGCTGAAGTCGGACTCCCCGGTCGGCAAGTCCTCGACCTCGCTCGGCAAGTCCGCCGTCAAGGCGGCGGCCGCCCAGGGCGGTTGCGCCAAGTACTGGGGCGAGCGGCTGGCAGTGACGGCGAAGAAGTTTGACAACATGTCGAACGCGCAGTGTGGTTACACGCCGCAGCAGGCCGTGAAGCTCTACAACGCCGGCAAGGCCGCGAGCGCCAAGACCAACATCGGCATCCTGCTGTGGTGCTCGGACCCGGACGCGCTGAGCAAGGCCAACGCGATTTCGAACAACTTCTCCTACCCGACGCTGTCCGGCTACCACGACGAGTCGGCGGCCGAGAACCCGACCTACTGCTCCGACACCGAGGTGTACGGCGAGCAGGACATGGACGTCCAGATCTCGCACTACATGTCACCGAAGTCGTCGATCTACTACTACGGCGCCTCCGCACCGACCGACTCGGCACTGGTGAGCATCTTCAACAAGGCGGTCACCCAGCACAAGGTGAGCACGATCTCCATGTCGTGGGGCGGTGACGAAGCGGGCCAGACCACGAGCTTCAAGCAGCAGTTCGACCGCATCGCCGCGCGCGCCTCGGTGACGGGCATCAGCCTGTTCGCCAGCAGCGGCGACATGGGTGACGGCAGCATCGAGGTCAACCACACGAAGCCGTCCCGCGGCAAGAACCCGAGCTACCCCGCAACCTCGCCGTTCTTCACGGCGGTCGGCGGCACCGCCGTGGGTGAGAACAGCTCGGGCGGGCGGAAGTTCACCCTCGGCTGGTCGAACACCCTGTGGGACCAGCCGGACGGGACGACCCTGAAGAACGTCACCCGCTACCCGTTCTGGCAGAACTCCGTGGGTGCCGGCGGCGGCGTCAGCAAGGACTACAGCCAGCCGGCATGGCAGAAGGGTGTCGTCACGGGGTCGACGACGAAGCGGACGATCCCGGACGTCAGCGCGGACGCCGACACGGCGACCGGCATCTACCTGACCTTCGACGGACAGAACGCCACGACCAGCGGTGGCACCAGCCAGTCGTCCCCGCTCGTCGCTGCCCTGGTTGCCTCGTCCAAGAAGCTCACCGGCCGCAACATCGGCAACGCGGCGCCGTACTTCTACAAGCTGAAGGGCACCGCGAACATCAGGGACGTCAAGCCGACCTCCACCACGTATGGCGCGTGGCTGGGTCAGCTCAACGCTGCGCCGCACGACAACATCCTGGAGGGCCTGCAGGAGCCGGCCGACTCCTTGCGTGTCAAGAGCGGCTGGGACAACGTCACCGGTCTCGGCGAGCCGACCGGCAGCTTCCTGACCGCGTTCGGCAAGTGACGCTCGCTGCGAGCTAGCTCCATCGGTGGTGCGTGCCGTGCGGCATGCACGGCACGCACCACCGCCCAGAACTTAAGTTGAGACAAATGAAGGGGAGCAAGACCATGAAACGCAATACTGCGTTGTTCGGGGCTTCGCTGGTGGCCGGCCTGGCCGCAGCCTCCGGGCTGATTGCGACAAGCACCTCGAGCTCGGCGGCCGGTAGCACGCTCTACGGCGTGGCCTGGGCCGACGGGACCAGCGGCCAGTCGTCCGGGTGGACCACCGGGTCCTATGCGGACCCGTACGGAGTCGAGTTCGCCGGCTCCGCGTCTGCGGGCAGCGGCTCGTTCAAGCTCGACGCCGGCGGTTCCACCGTCAGCGTCACGACGACCTGTGTCGCCGGCAAGCCGAGCGTCACCGTGTCCGGTGGCGGCGCCGCCGGCACCTACACCGGTGGGTCCACCACGCTGGCCAAGTTCACCGGCCTGTCGACCGCCCAGGGTTCGGTGACCTTCGCGACCCAGACCGTCGGTGGTCACGCCGTGGGTGCCTACATCAACCTGGCGCCCGGACTCGCGGGCACCTGGGTCGCCCTGACCGGTGCCGACTGCGCCGCTGCGCCGACGAGCAGCACGACCTCGTCGACGACCAGCTCGAGCACGACGCCGCCTCCGACGTCGAGCAGCACGACGCCGCCTCCGACGTCGAGCAGCACCACCGCGCCGCCGACGTCAACGACGTCGACGACGCCGCCTCCGACGTCGAGCAGCACCACGACGCCGCCTCCGACGACGCCGCCTCCCACCACGGAGCCGCCGACGCCGACCCCGACGACGACGACCCTGCCGGTCACCGGCTGACGCACGTCGCTTCGACCTGGGTAACAGTGCCCCCGTCCGCCGTCCGGCGGATGGGGGCACTGTGTTCTGGCGGGTGCGAGCAGTCGAACGATCGAACCCGTGAGACGACGACCGGCTTGGGTCCGGTGCCGGGAGTGGGCCGCGAGGAGTCGAACGATCGAACTCTGCAAGGCTTAGGGGTATGACGCAGCCGCTCGCACCGACCTTGCGCGACGGCCGGGCACTGCAGCGGCTGACCGGACCGGATGTGCCCGAGCAGCTCGGTGCGGACGTGCCGTCCTGGGTGCGCGACGACCAGGTGCTGGCCTTCGCGATCGAGGAGGACGGTGTCCGGGCGGGATTCGTCGCGTTGCGGCTGCCGGACCACCGCGACGGTGCCGGCCAGCTCGCCTGGCAGCTCCGGCCCGAGTTCCGCGGGCACGGCCTGGCCGGTGCCGCGCTCCGGGCGATCATCGAGCACGCGTTCGACAACCTGGCGCTGCGCCGGGTGGAGGCGTTCGTGGACCGGCGCAATCGTCCGGCGTTCCGGACCGCAGCGGCCGCGGGACTGCGCGTGGAGGGTGTGCTGCGGGGGTACCGGGAAGGAGTCGACGCCGCCGTGCTCGGCCGGCTCTCGACCGATGCGGTCCCGGGCACCCGGGACGCCTTCACCGCCTGGCTGAACAGCTCGCTACCGACCAAGCGGGCGATCGGCCAGGCGCTGGTGCGGGACGAGTCCGGCCGCATGCTGGTGTGCGAGTTGGTCTACAAGAAGCCGTGGGACCTGCCGGGCGGGGTGGTGGACCCGCTGGAGTCACCGGCCCACGCCGTCGTGCGCGAACTGCGCGAGGAGCTCGGGGTGAGCGCCCGGGTCCGCGCGCTGGCAGCGGTGAGTTGGTTACCCGCCTGGCGCGGCTGGGACGATGCCACGCTGTTCCTCTTCGACGTGGCGGTGCCGCCGGAGGAGCTGTCCGCCATACGCCTGCAGCCCCGGGAGATTCGGGCCGTGCACTGGTGTGATCCCGCCGAGCTCGCGCAGCACGCCGCCGACTACACCGTGCGGGTCGCCGAGCGGGCGCTGTCCGCGCTCGACGCCGGCACGGCCCCGATCTACCTCGAGGACGGCCGCCCACCCCGCTGGTGATCGAGCGGCATACCTGTGCATTGACCGGCATACGGATTCCGGGCGAATCGGTACGCCGCTGATTCCAGGGGTATGCCGGTCAATCAATTCAATGCTGCTCGAGCTCGTCCGGGAGCAGCATGTTGATCAGCATGCTCACGAACGACACCACGAGGGCGCCGAGGATCGCCGCCCAGAAGAAGTCGTCGATGTGGAACGACAGCCCCAGTGAGTTGGACAGCCACGACAGGATCTGCAGCATGAACGCGTTGACGATGAAGGTGAACAACCCGAGCGTCAGGATGATCAGCGGGAACGAGAAGAAGTGCGCGATCGGTTTCACGATCGCGTTGATCACGCCGAAGATCGCGGCGACGACGATGATCGTCAACACCTTGGAGCCGGTGGACTTGCTGTCCTGAGCCAGCGTGATGCCTGGCACGACGATCGCGGCGATCCACAGCGCGACAGCGTTGATACCGGTCTTGACCAGGAAGTTCTTCATGACACCAGCTTGTCATGCCGTCGTCCGGCAGCCGCCCGGAACGCGCCCGGCAGTGGGGTCCTAAGCTGCGGAACTATGACTGACGCCACACCGGGGACCGTCCGACTGCGAGAGACCCTCGAGTCCATCCCCCGTTACGTCGCGGGCAAGCCGGCAACCGAGCAGCCCGGGCGGACGACCTACAAGATCAGCAGCAACGAGAACCCCTACCCGCCCCTCCCGTCCGTGCTGGACGTGGTGCGGGAGGCGATGCAGACGATGAACCGCTACCCGGACATAGGCACGGTCGCGCTGCGGGAGGCGATCGCCGACCGCTTCGACGTCGACCCCGACCAGGTGGCGACCGGCACCGGCAGCGTCGGGCTGCTCGGCACGCTGTTGCAGATCACCAGCGGCCCCGGCGACGAGGTCGTCCACGCCTGGCGGTCCTTCGAGGCCTACCCGATCGTGGTGGGGCTCTCCGGCGCGACCGGGGTGCCGGTGCCGCTGACCGGTGACGCCCGGCACGATCTGTCGGCGATGGCCGACGCGGTCACCGACCGCACGCGGCTGATCATCGTGTGTACGCCGAACAACCCGACCGGTCCCGCGGTCCGGCAGGACGAGCTCGAGGCGTTCCTCGCCCGGGTGCCGTCCGACGTGCTGGTCGTGATCGACGAGGCCTACCTGGAGTTCAACCGGGATCCGGAGGCTGCCGACGCCCTGGCCGTATGGCGCTCGCGGCCCAACGTCGCGGTGCTGCGCACCTTCTCCAAGGCCTACGGCCTGGCCGGGCTGCGCGTCGGCTACTGCATCGCGCACGAGCAGGTCGCCTCTGCGCTGCGCACCGCCGCCGTGCCGTTCGGGGTGTCCCATGTTGCGCAGCAGGCGGCGATCGCGAGTCTGGCGGCATACGACGAACTCGACGAGCGGGTCCGGGCGCTGGTCGCCGAACGCGACCGGTTGCTGATCGGGCTGCGGGACCTGGGCTTCGAGGTGCCGGACACCCAGGCCAACTTCGTCTGGCTGCCGCTCGGTGACCGGACGCCGGAGTTCGCCGCCGCTGCCGAGGCGGCCGGCGTCGTGGTGCGCCCGTTCGCGGGTGACGGTGTGCGGTGCAGCGTCGGCGAGGTCGAGGCCACCGACCGGCTGCTCGAGGTTGCGCACAGCTGGTCGGGTGCCGGCGGAGCGTAGCGGCGGAGCGGTGGCCGAGCTTGTCGAGGTCACCGGTTGTCGTTTCGACGAGCTCAACGGACTCGAGGTGTCTTGAGTGGCCCGGAGCCTGCGGAGGGCGTATCGAAGGGTAACCTTCCCGCGTAAGGCAATGTGAGCCGCGTCATACAACTGCACCCACTGTTGCGAGAGGTATGACGAGCCGGCTCGGCACCGCTCGGAGACCCCGCTGCGGTGCACGACAGGCCACGGCTCACCCAGCCCGCGGCCGCCCGAGAAGGAGAGCACATGCCCGACGATGCGATGGAGCCGGCGCCGCAGGCGCCCGCACCCGTGCGACATCACGAGACGGTGGTGACAGGTCCGATGGAGCACGACATCACCGATGGCGGCCCCGACATGGTGCAGTTCGTCGATGGTGACGGCAACCGCCTGCCCACCTCCCCGGCGAACGAGGCCTACGCCAAGATCGTCGAGGATCTGACGCCCGAGGACGGCCGGTCGATGTACCGCGACCTGGTGCTGGTGCGCCGGATCGACGCCGAAGGCCACGCCCTGCAGCGCCAGGGCGAGCTCGGCCTGTGGCCGTCGCTGCTCGGTCAGGAGGCCGCGCAGGTCGGCGCCGGACGCGCGATGCGCCGCCAGGACTACGCGTTCCCCGGCTACCGCGAGCACGGCGTCGCCTGGTGCCGCGACGTGCCACCGGAGAACCTGCTCGGCATGTTCCGCGGCGTCAACCACGGCGGCTGGGACAGCAACGCCAACAACTTCCACCTCTACACGATCGTCATCGGCAACCAGATGCTGCACGCGACCGGCTACGCGATGGGCATCCAGCGCGACGGCGACGTCGGCACCGGTGACCCGGACCGTGACGCTGCAGTGATGGCGTTCACCGGCGACGGCGGCACGGCACAGGGTGACTTCAACGAGGCGCTGGTCTTCGCCGGCGTCGCCAACGCGCCGCTGGTCTTCTTCGTCCAGAACAACCAGTGGGCGATCAGCGAACCCAACTACAAGCAGTTCCGCATCCCGCCCTACCAGCGAGCACGCGGTTTCGGCTTCCCGGGCGTGCGGGTCGACGGCAACGACGTGCTGGCGGTGTATGCCGTCACGAAGGCCGCGCTCGACGCCGCCCGTGCGGGTCAGGGCCCGACATTGATCGAGGCGTTCACCTACCGGATGGGTGCCCACACGACATCGGACGACCCGACCAAGTACCGCATCGCCGCGGAGGTCGACATCTGGCGGGAGAAGGACCCGATCACCCGCATGCGTGGCTTCCTGGCCAGCAAGGGGTATGCCGACGAGGCGTTCTTCGACGCGGTCGACAAGGAGGCCGACGAGCTGGCGGCCCGGATCCGCAAGGCCTGCCAGGAGATGCCGAACCCGCCGAAGCCGGCGATGTTCGACAACGTCTACGTCGACCCGCACCCGGTGGTGGAGCGTGAGAAGGCGGAGTTCATCGCCTACCAGGCGTCGTTCGAGGGGGGCAAGTGATGACTGCTCAGAAACTGTCTCTCGCCAAGGGTTTGAACGCCGGCCTGCGCAAGGCCATGGAGCACGACCCGAAGGTCGTACTGATGGGAGAGGACGTCGGCAAGCTCGGCGGAGTCTTCCGCATCACCGAAGGCCTGCAGAAGGACTTCGGTGAGGACCGCGTCATCGACACCCCGTTGGCCGAGTCCGGCATCGTCGGCACCGCGATCGGGTTGGCGTTGCGTGGCTACCGCCCGGTGGTGGAGATCCAGTTCGACGGGTTCATCTACCCGGCGTTCGACCAGATCATCAGCCAGGTCTCCAAGATGCACGCGCGCTCGCTGGGCCACTTGCGACTGCCGCTGGTGATCCGCGTGCCGTTCGGTGGTGGCATCGGCGCCGTCGAGCACCACTCGGAGTCCAACGAGGCCTACTTCGCGCACACCGCCGGCCTGCGGGTCGTCACCTGCGCCGACCCGGCCGACGCCTACTGGATGATCCAGCAGGCGGTCGCCTCCGACGACCCGGTCCTGTTCTACGAGCCGAAGCGCCGCTACCACGAGCGGGCGGAGGTGGAGCTCGACGAGGACGCCGGTGCTCCGCTGCCGTTGAACAGCGCTCGCGTCGCGCGCGCCGGTGACGACCTCACGGTGCTGACCTACGGCCCGATGGTCAAGACCTGCCTGGACGCGGCGGGTGCCGCACAAGGGGAGGGCAAGTCGTTGGAGGTCATCGACCTGCGGTCGCTGTCACCGCTGGACACCGAGACGATCTTCACCTCGGTGCGCAAGACCGGCCGCTGCGTCGTCGTCCACGAGGCACCGACGTTCCTCGCGATGGGCGCGGAGCTGGCGGCGCAGGTGCAGCGCGAGTGCTTCTACTCGCTGGAGGCGCCGGTGCTGCGCGTAGGCGGATACAACATCCCCTACCCGCCGTCGCGTTTCGAGGAGGACTTCCTGCCCGACCTCGACCGCATCCTCGACAGCGTCGACCAGGCTCTCGCCTTCTGATGCTTGCGGGTCGAGCAGGTGAGCCGCTGGGCGAGCCGTATCGAGACCCACACGCCCACAACTTTTTGAATCTTGCACGAGGAGAACAATTTCCATGGGAGTGAAGCAGTTCAAGCTGCCCGACCCCGGTGAGGGTCTGGTCGAGGCCGACATCGTCACCTGGAAGATCAAGCCGGGCGACACCGTCAAGGTCAACGACATCGTGGTCGAGATCGAGACGGCCAAGTCACTCGTCGAGTTGCCGATCCCGTGGGAAGGCACCGTCGTCGAGTTGCTCGTCGCCGAGGGCGACACCGTCGAGGTCGGCGCACCGATCGTCGCGATCGAGGTGGCGGGGGCGGAGGACGATGCACCCGCAGTTGCGCCCGGCCCACCCGCGGCGGAACCCGCTGCGACGCCAGATGATTCGGGCGAACGGGTCGCCAATCTCGTGGGCTACGGCTCGGTCGCGGGTGCCACCACTCGGCGGGCCCGACGCGCCTTCGAGGGCAACCAGGGCCCGGGCAGCCAGGGTCCGCCGCTGCCCGCGCCGGACCTGCACCTGCACGTCGCGACCGACGCGTTGCCGAGCGCACCGGTGCCGCGCGACGACATACCGGCGCCGACGCGCAGCCGTGCCGGTGGGGCGTTCGCCCCGTCGGGCGGCAAGGTGCTGGCCAAGCCGCCGGTGCGGAAGTTCGCCAAGGACAATGGGATCGACCTGTCGCAGGTGCAGCCGACCCGTGAGGACGGCGTGATCAGCCGGGCCGACGTCGAGTCGTTCATCGCCGGCGGCGGGGCAGCCGCTGCGCCGGTTGCGGCTGCCGCGTCATACGACGGGGCGCGGGAGACCCGGGTTCCGGTCAAGGGCGTGCGTAAGATGACCGCGCAGGCGATGGTCGGGTCGGCGTTCACCGCTCCGCACGTGACCGAGTTCGTCACGATCGACATGACCCGCACCATGGAGCTGGTCGAGCGGCTGAAATCCGACCGGGACTTCCGCGACCTCAAGGTCACCCCGCTGCTGGTGCTCGCCAAGGCGCTCTGCGTTGCGATCAAACGCAATCCGGGTGTCAACGCGACCTGGGACGAGGCCGCCCAGGAGATCGTGATCAAGCATTACGTCAACCTCGGCATCGCAGCGGCGACGCCGCGTGGCCTGGTCGTCCCCAACATCAAGGACGCCGACCGGATGTCGATGCGCGAGCTCGGTGAGGCGCTCGGCGCGCTCGTCGGCACCGCCCGCGAGGGCCGCACGCCGCCGGCGGACATGTCCGGCGGGACGATCACCATCACCAACGTGGGCGTCTTCGGCGTCGACACCGGCACCCCGATCATCAACCCGGGGGAGTCGGCGATCCTCGCCTTCGGGCAGGTCCGCAAGATGCCGTGGGTCGTCACCGACGACGACGGCGTCGACCAGATCGTGCCGCGCCAGGTGACCCAGCTCGGCCTGTCGTTCGACCACCGGTTGATCGACGGCGACCTGGGCTCGCGGTTCCTCGCCGACATCGCGGCACTGCTCGAAGACCCGGCGAAGGCGCTCGTCTGGGGCTGACCGGCAACGTGCTGCTCGCGCGTTTCGGCGAGAGTCGGAGTCATCTCGGAGGCTGACGGTCCGATTCACCGCTGACGGCCCAATTCGGCCGTCAGCGGTGATTCCGGCCGTCAGGGTCGTGCAGCACCTGCGTGGGCGAGCAGCTGCGCCAGATGTATGGCGGACGTGCCCGCCAGGTCCTGCAGCTGCGTGCGACACGAGAAGCCGTCGGCCAGGATCACGTCGTCCGGACCGGCCTCGCGCACGGCAGGCAGCAGGTTGGTCTCGGCGACGGCGACCGAAACCTCGTAGTGCCCCTGCTCGACACCGAAATTGCCGGCCAGACCACAACATCCGCCCACCCGGGTGACCTCGGCACCGGCATCGAGGAGCAGCTTCTCGTCCGCCGACCAGTTCATCACCGCATGGTGGTGGCAGTGCGGTTGCGCGATGATGCGCACCCCGGCGAGGTCGGGTGCTCGCCACCCGTCCGTGCGGCTCAGTAGCTCGGCGAGGGTGACCGTCGCGCCGGCGACGGCTCGGGCGGCCGGATCGTCGGGCAACAACTCGAGCAGGTCGTGGCGCAGCACCGCGGTGCACGAAGGTTCCACGCCGACGATCGGGACACCGTCGTCCGCAGCCGGTGCAAGCGTCGAAACCAACGCCTGCAGAGTGGATTTGGCGGCGTCCAGCTGCCCGGTCGAGATGAGGGTCAGCCCGCAGCACACCGTCCGCGGTGGCAGCACCGGTCGATAGCCGGCGTCCCGCAGGACCGAGACCATGGCGGCACCGATCTCGGGCGTGAACTCGTCGGTGAATGTGTCCACCCACAGCAGCGCCGGCCGGTCGGTGACACCCGGCGCGTAGGGAACCAGGTCGTGCGACGCCGCCCACTGCGCGAACGAGGTGGGCGCGATGACCGGGATCGACCGCCGGGGATCGACGCCACCCAGCCGCTTGGTGAAGCCGAAGCGGTCTCCGAAACGCATTGCCAGCCGGGAGATTCTCGGCGCCCGACGCGTCAGCCGGAGCCACTGCGGCAGCCGCCCGAGCGTGTAGTGCGAGATCGGCCGACGGCGGCCGGCGTAGGCCTGGTGCAGTACTTCGGACTTCATCGACGCCATGTCGACCCCGGTCGGGCAGTCCGACAGGCAGCCCTTGCACGACAGGCACAGGTCGAGTGCCTCGTGCACCTCGGGCGCGCGCCAATCGGCTTGCACAACAGAGCCGTTGATCATCTCCTGCAGCACGCGTGCGCGTCCGCGGGTGGAGTTCTTCTCCTCCTTGGTCGCGAGGTATGACGGGCACATGACGCCGCCCGACCCGGTGTTGTCCGCTCGGCACTTGCCGACCCCGGTGCAGCGGTGCACCGACTGGCCGAAGTCGCCGCCGTCGGCCGCCCACGCCAATGCCAGACGAGAGGACCGGCGCGTCCGGCGGGCCACAGGCACGGCGGGTGCTGGGAAGCGCAGGTCGGCGTCGATCGGAGCAGGATCGACGAGCACACCTGGGCTCAGCAGGTTTTCGGGGTCGCAGATTCGCTTCGCCTCCGCGAAGAGGGCAAGGGAGCGGGCGTCATACATATGGGGGAGCAGCTCGCTGCGGGCGCGACCGTCACCGTGCTCACCGGAGAGTGACCCGCCGTACCGGCCGACCAGCTTCGCCGCGTCGGTCATGAAGGAGCGCAGCACCTGCTTCGCATCCGGGCGCTGCAGCGGAAGGTCCAGCCGCACGTGCATGCAGCCATCGCCGAAGTGCCCGAACGGCGCGGAGGTCAGCCCGTGCGAGGCGACCAGTTCGTCGAAGTCGCGCAGGTAGGCACCCAGCTGGTCCGGGGGTACCGCGGCGTCCTCCCAGCCGGGCCACGCCGGCTCGCCCGCCGGCGAGCGGCCCGCCAACCCTGCGCCATCGGCCCGGATCCGCCACAGCTCAGCGGTCTCCGCCGCCGACATCACCACCCGCGAATCGACAGCTCCCAGTGAGGAATCCGCCGCCACTGCTGCTGCGCGGGCGTCGACTTCGGCCGCATCGTCGCCACTCACCTCCACGAAGAGCCAGGCGCCGCCGCGGGGCAGGTCGGGCACGGCGCCCGGGCCGCGCCGCGAGCGCACCACGTCGATGAGCCGGGCATCCAGGCCCTCGCACGCGGTCGGGTCGTGCGCGAGCACGGCCGGTGATGCGGCGCCGGCCGCGACGATGTCGGCGAAGCCGAGGGCGATCATCCGCCGGTGCTTCGGGTCGGGCACGAGCCGGACCGTGGCTTCGGTGACGACGCCGAGTGTGCCCTCCGAGCCGACCAGGAAACGCGCGACGTCGGCGCCGCGCTCGGGCAGCAGATGCTCCATCGAATAGCCGGAGACCTGGCGACCGAATCGTCCGAACTGGGTACGGATGTGCGCGAGGTGGTCGGCTCCCAACGTCCGCAGTGCGGTCGCCTCTGCCGACTCGACAGGATCGGCGCTGCCCGACGTGACGGCGAATTCGCCGCCGGTGCCGAAGAATCCACGCAACGCCAGGACATTGTCGGCGGTCCGTCCGTAGCCCAGGCTGCGCGAGCCGCACGCGTTGTTGCCGATCATCCCGCCGATGGTGCACCGGGTCGAGGTCGACGGGTCCGGGCCGAAGCGCAGCCCGTGCGGAGCGGCGGCGCGTTGCAGCTGGTCCTGCACGACACCCGGCTCGACGCGCGCCGTCCGTGCGTCCGGGTCGATCTCGAGCACCCGGTTGAAGTGTCGTGACAGGTCGAGGACCAGGCCCGGGCCCACGGCGTTGCCTGCGACCGACGTCCCCGCACCCCGCGCCGTCAACGGCACGCCGGCATCGCGTGCGACGGCATACGCGGTGGCCAGTTCCTGCGCCGAGCGCGGGAAGGCGACCGCGGTCGGCGGGACGCGGTAGAGCGACGCGTCGGAGCTGTATGCCGCACGAGTGGTCGAGTCGTCACGGACCTCCAGGCCCGCGGAACGCAGCGCGGCAAGCAGAGACATGCGTAACATGTTACCCATGTCCTTGGCGGAGGAGGCGGCGGCGCAGGTGCGCGCCTGGCTGTATGACGGGACGATCGGGCGCGACACGTTCCACTCGGTGCCGGAGGTGGCACAGCGGCTGGGCATGTCGCGCAGTCCGGTGCGTGAGGGCCTGCTCGGCCTGGCCGAGGCCGGACTCATCGAGTTCGTCCCGAAGCGCGGCTTCCGAGCGGTGCGTCCGACCGGCCAGGACATCGCCGAGATCTTCGCGTTGCGTCTGGCGTTGGAGCCCGTGGCGACCGCGGACGCCGCCCGGGACGGGTCGGCCGACCTGCTCGCTCGGCTGCGCCGGCACCTCGCGGCCATGTGCGATGCCGCTGACCGCGATGACGACGTTAGCTTCGCGGCCGCCGACGAGCACCTGCACGCGACGATCCTGGACTGCGCGGGTAACCGCCGGCTCACTGCGCTGATCGCCGGGCTGCGGGACACCACGCGGCTGATCGGAGCCTCCACCGCCGACCGGTCGAGGTCGCGCGCCGACATCCTCGCCGAGCACGAGCCGATCGTGGCCGCTATCGCGGCGGCCGATCCGGGCCTGGCCGCGCGGGAGATGCGTGATCACCTGCTCGCCACCGGCCGCCTGCTCATCGAGCAGGCGCAGGACGACGGGGACGAGTCGGCCTGGGAGTCGTGGGCAGCGCTGATCGGGGAGGCGCCGGCCCGTCATACCGTGCGGCAGGTATGACGAAGGGGCGCCCGGCGAGCTGCCGGACGCCCCTTCGCTCTGGTGGGAACCGCTCAGTCCGCGCTGTGCCGCGGGGACAGCGACTCGTCGACCTCGCTGAGCGTGTCACCCGACTCCGCGATGTGCCGACCTGCGGTGCCCGCGCCGACACCGACCGGCTCCGGCTCGAGGCCCTCGCCGGGGTCCTCCGCGCCGCCCTCGGCTGCGGCAGCGGCCTGCGCCGACTGGGCGCGCAGCTCGACGGGCGGCATCAGCAGCAGCACCAGGAACGCGATGAACATCAGCACTGCCGCGCACAGGAAGATCAGGTCCATCGAGTCCGCGAAGCCGACCATGAACGGGTGCGCGATCTTGTGCGGAACCTGCTGCAGGATCGTCGAGTCGTTCTCCACCGTGGCGGCGATCTTGCCGAAGACCTTCTGGTTGGCCGGCGTTGCCAGCGAGGGGTCGGCCTTCATCGCGGCAGCCAGGGCGTCCTTGATCTTGTCGCCGAGCGTGCTGAACAGGATCGACAGGAAGACGGCAACACCGATCGTGCCACCGGTCTGCCGGAAGAAGGTCGCGGCGGAGGTGGCCACGCCGATCTCCTGCGGTGGGACGGCATTCTGCACGATCAGCGTCAGCGGCTGCATACAGTTGCCGAGGCCGAGGCCGACCAGGAACATCATCAGCATGACCAGGACGAGGCTGGTGTCGGCGGTGACGAAGAGCCACAGCAGTGCCATCCCGGCCGTCGCGACCAGGGTGCCGAGGATCGGGAATCCGCGGATCCGGCCGGTGCTCGCCGTGATCAGACCGGAGACGATCGAGGCGATCATCATGCCGGCCACCATCGGCAGCATCATCAGGCCCGAGGTCATCGGCGACGCACCGTGCACGATCTGCATGTAGAGCGGCAGCACGGTGATGCCACCGAACATGCCCATTCCCACGATCACGCTGGCGACGATGGTCACCGACGCGGCGCGGATCTTGAAGATGCGCAACGGGATCAGCGCGTCGGCGCCCATGACGTGCTCGATCCAGACGAAGGCGGCGACACCGATGACACCGATCACGTAGCAGGCCATCGAGGTCACCGACCCCCAGCCCCAGGTGCGGCCCTGCTCGGCAACGGTCAGCAGCGGCACGAGCGCGACGACCAGCGCGACGGCGCCCCACCAGTCGATGCGCGCCTCACGGCGGGTGTGCGGCAGGTGCAAGGTGGCGCTGACCACGAAGAGCGCGAGGATACCGATCGGCACGTTCACCAGGAAGACCCAGCGCCACCCGGTGACCCCGAGGAAGGAGTTGGTCTGGGCGAGGAAGCCGCCGACGACCGGTCCGAGCACCGACGAGGTGCCGAACGTCGCCATGAAATAGCCGGTGTACTTCGCGCGTTCCCGCGGCGGCACGAGGTCGCCGATGATCGCCAGCACGAGGGTCATCAGGCCACCGGCGCCGATCCCCTGGAAGGCGCGGAACGCGGCCAGCTCGTACATCGAGGTGGCGAAGGAGCACATCGCCGAACCGGTGATGAAGACGCCGATGGCGAAGATGAACAGCTTCTTGCGGCCGTAGAGGTCGCCGAGCTTGCCGTAGATCGGGGTCGTGATCGTCGAGGTGATCAGGTATGCCGTGGTGACCCACGCCTGGATGGACAGGCCGTGCAGCTCATTGGCGATCCGGGGGATCGCGGTGCTGACGATCGTCTGGTCGAGCGCGGCGAGGAACATGCCGAGCAGCAGACCGGTGAGGATCGTCAGGATCTGCCGGTGGGTGTATTCACCGCTCACGGGCGCCGTCTTGGCCGCCGTTGCGTTGCTCACGCGGGGTCCTTTCCAGTGGTTGGGGGAAATTCGGGGAGGTCGGCGCCGGTGGCCCGGGCCCGGTCGAGTTCGCGGCTGAGCTCGCCGACGAACTCATGCAAGTAACGGGTGAAGTCGCGCGCCTTGTCGTCGTCCCAGTCGGCCAGCATCCGCTGGATCCACTTGCCGCGCCCGTCCTGCAGGCGCTGCACGAGCGCGTCACCCTCCTCGGTGAGCGCGACCCGCTGCGCGCGACCGTCGTCCGGGTCGGACACCTTGACGACCAGACCGTGGCCGACCAGATGGCTCACCTGCCGGCTGACGGTGGACACGTCGGAATGGACCGTCTCGGCGATGGCTGAGATGCGCGCCGGGCCGATCCGTCGCAGGGCGAAGATCACCGGGTATGTCGAGGGCTCCGACCCCGGGTGCACGCGCGGCGTGTAGTGACGGATCGCCTCGATCTTCTTCACCAGGTGGATGAGCTCGGCGGACAGCTCCATCGCCACGGCGTGCTCAACGGGCATTTCGGTTCCTGAGGATCGGTTCGGACGCGTGTGGCGTACCACACAAGTTGCTTGCGGCATACAACTATATGCATCGAAGGTCGATGTTTCAACTCGGCGGCGGCGGCGGCGCACGCCGCCCGCAGCGCACCGCAGCGCGTCAGGACACGATGGCCAGGCGGTCCAGCACGCGGGCGGCGACGCCCTCGTCGCCGACGACCGAGTAGCGCAGGTCGGCCGTCGGCACCCGGCCGGCGCCCCGGCGGGTAAGCGCTTCGGTGGTCAGCCGGATGGTGGTGATGGAGCCCGGCGGCACGATGATGACCTCGCCGGTGGTGTCGTCGGTCTCGTCGACGTGCGCCCGGCCGGAGAAGAGCGCTTCGCCGCGCAGCGACCCGTCGGAGGTCGGCGTGATCCGCACGCCCTCGCGCGCCAGCACCGGTCCGGTGCATTCGATGATCACGGACGTGCCCGGCTCCAGTCCGGCACCCGCCGCCTGCGCCGGGAAGTCGGTGAGCACGGCGGTCACGACCATTGCCGCGGCCGCCGAGTCGAGGTTGCCGGGACGGTCCAGCGCTTCGCGCAGGTCCTGTTCGAGACACCAGGTGTCGATGATCTGACGGTGCAAGGTGCTGCCGAGCGAGCCTGCGCCACCGACGATTCCGGGAGTCGGGCTGTCCAGTGTGAGCTCCGGGTCGCGCAGCGCCCGCAGCCGGCGGGGCAGGACGTGCGCCAGCTCCTGCACGACGTCGTGTCCGGTGCGCTGTCCGCCGGACGGCAGTCCCGCGACCCGGGCGATCTGGTCCAGGACGGTGCGGCCCTCGTGCTGGGTCGGCCGCTCGAAATCGTCCGGGCGGCAGGTCAGGCCGAGGTCCAGCACCGCCTGCGCCGTGGCGCCGTACGCCTCCACCAGCTCGTCGAGGGCTTCCGGTGGGAGAGGTCGTGTCGGCATACCCACACGGTAGTGGTTGCGTCGCCCGGCACCGAGCGCCTGCGCCACAACCGGCGGACTTAACCTTTTGGGGTGACCCATCAGCCTCGCACGGCCCGCCCTACCGCGCGCCCCGGCGCGCTCGCCGCGGCCGTCGGAGCCGGGCTGATCGCCTGTGCCGCCGCGGTGCGGTTCACCGGCGCCGCGGACAAGCTGCAGTTGCTCGATCCCGGCGCCGTGGTGCGCTGGGGTCTGCCGCTGGCGAACCTGCTCTTCGAGCTGTCCATCGCGCTCACCATCGGGTTGCTGCTGCTCGGCGGGATGTTGATGCCGGAGGGTACGAAGACCGCGCGGCGTATCCGGGCCTGCCGGTATGCCGCGTGGTCCGGCCTCGCCTGGGCCGTCTTCGGAGCTGCCGGTGCAGTGCTCAACTATGCCGACGACTCCGGTGTGCACCTGGGCGCGAGCGGCTTCTGGTCCGGTGCCTGGCACTGGACCTGGCAGCTGGAGACCCTGCGCAACCCGGCGATCACCAGCCTCGTGGGACTGGCCGTCGCGGTCGTCTGTTTCGTCGGTGTCGGCCGGGCGGTGCAGGTCTGGCTGTTCTTCGGTGCCCTGCTCGCGCTCTGGCCGCTCGCGCTGGTCGGACACTCCGCCGGCAGCAACGACCACGACGCCGCCGTCAACTCTTTGGCATTCCACCTGGCCGGAGTCGCGGTCTGGGTGGGCGGCCTGCTCGCCGTGCTGATCATGTGGTCCCGGCTCGGGAAGGGCGCGCCCGACGTCGTCGCGCGCTTCTCGACGATCGCCACCTGGTGCTACGCGATGGTCGGTCTCTCCGGCATCCTCAACGCGTGGATCCGGCTCGGCGGACTCGACGGGCTGTCCTCGCGCTACGGCGTCGTCGTGCTCACCAAGGCTGCGGCTCTCGTCGGGCTCGGTGTCCTCGGCTGGTTCCAGCGCCGCAAGGTGGTCGACCGGCTGCGTGCCGAGCGCACGTCCCAACCGGGCCGGGCGGCGTTCGCGCGACTGGCCACCATCGAGGCGCTGGTCATGACCGTGGCCATCGGCCTCGGTGCAGCGCTCTCCCGCTCGCAGCCACCGATCGCCGGTGAGTCGCCCCTGCAGAAGACCGACATCGCCTTCTCCCTCACCGACTACCCGACGCCCTCCCCGCTGGTGACCAGCAGCTGGTTCACCGCCTGGCGGGTCGAGTGGCTCTTCACCGTCGTGGCCGTCGTCGCGCTGGGTGTCTACCTGCACTGGGTATGGCGTCTGCACCGACGCGGCGACAAGTGGCCGATCGCCCGCACGGCCTGGTGGATCGCCGGCTGGGCGAGCTTCACCTACTTCGCCGACTCGGCGCCGGCGATCTACGGCCACGTGATGTTCTCGATGCACATGCTGATGCACATGGGCGTGTCGATGTTCGTGCCGATCTGCCTGGTGCGCGGCGGCATCGTCACCCTGGCGATGCGGGCACTGCCCAAGCGCGGCGACGGCACCCTCGGCCCGCGCGAGATCATCCTGGCGATCGTGCACTCCCGGGTCTTCGCGTTCTTCGCCAACCCGATCATCGCCGCGGTGTTGTCCTTCGGCACGCTGATCACGTTCTACTACTCGCCGTGGTTCCACCTGTCGCTGACCACGCACACCGGCCACATCCTGATGGTCGCCCACTTCATGATCACCGGGTACATCTACGCCTACTCCCTGGTCGGCATCGACCCCGGGCCGAAGCGCTGGGCGCCGCCCATCCGGATGCTCATCCTGCTCGTCGCGATCGCCTTCCACGCGTTCTTCGGGGTGGCGATGATGACCGGCACGACGCTGCTGGCACCCGACTTCTTCTCGGTGCTCCATCTGTCGTGGGTGCCCGACCCGTTGGTCGACCAGCAACGCGCCGGCACGGTCGCGTGGGGTGCCGGTGAGTTCCCGACCCTCATCCTGGCCATGCTGATCGCCGCGGAGTGGTACCGCACCGACCGCGCCGAGGGCCAGCGCGCAGAGCGGCAGGCCGAGCGGGACGGCGACGCCGAGCTGCACGCCTACAACGACTACCTCGCGGCACGCGCACGTGCCGGCACCCACGAAAAGGACTGATCTGCATGCGGATTGCCGCCGTTCAGCTGGCGTATGACGACACCGAGTCCCTCGCCGACCGCACCGACCGGGTGGTGTCGCTGGTGCGTGCGGAGTCTGGCGCCGATCTGGTGGTGTTGCCCGAGTTGTGGTCGGCGGGCGGCTTCTCCTACCGGGAGTGGCCGGCGCGCTCGCAGGACGTCAGCGGTTCGGTGGTGTCCGCGCTCGCGGGAGCCGCGCGGGATGCGAGGGTGTGGTTGCACGGCGGTTCGATCGCCGAGCACCCGGAGTCCGGGGAGACCGGCCCGGAGGGCAAGTCGCTGTGGAACACCTCGGTGCTCATCGCCCCGGACGGTTCGGTGACGGCCACCTACCGCAAGATCCACCGCTTCGGTTTCGCCGGCGGTGAGCCGAAGCTGATGGAGGCCGGCGAGGACGTCGTCGTCACCGACATCGCCGGTGTCAGCGCCGGACTGTCCACCTGTTACGACCTGCGTTTCCCGGAGCTCTACCGGGCGCAGGTGGATCGCGGCGCGAAGGTCTTCGTCGTACCGGCTGCATGGCCGGAGGCACGCGTCGACGCCTGGTCGCTGCTGTTACGGGCGCGCGCGATCGAGGACCAGTGCTTCGTGATCGGCTGCAACACCGCCGGCACGCACGCCAGGACCACGATGGGCGGGCACAGCGCGGTGATCGCGCCGACCGGAGAGGTGCTCGCCGAGGCCGGTGGCGATCAGGAGGTGCTGCGGATCGACATCGACCCGGCAGCGGTCGATGACTTCCGGGAGGCGTTCCCGGTGCTCCGCGACCGCCGGCTCTAACTCGATTCGGCCGCCAGCGCCGTCGCGAAGCCGAGCATCACGACACCGGTCGCACCCTCGATGCTGCGTCGCACGGTGAGCCGCTGCAGCACCCGGGAGGCCAGCCCGGCCACCGCGACCAGGCCGACCAGGACGATGGAGCCGACCGCGGCCAACGTGAGCGCATAGGTCAACAGCGTTGCCACGCTTGCGTGTTCGCCGACGAACTGCGGCAGCACCGCAATGTTGAACGCCAGCACCTTCGGGTTCGTGATGTTGCACAGGAAACCCTGCCACGCCGCCGACCAGGGGCTGCGCCGCGTGACCATCTTCGCCTCGACGGGGCCGTCCGCCGACCGCATCCGCCAGGCGGCCCGGATCGCCAGGAAACCGAGATAGGCCAGGTAGACCGCGCCCGCCCACTTGATGATCCGGAAGGCCGTCTCGGCATGCATCAACAGCGCGCCGAGCCCGGACGCGGCCACGACCCCCTGCACGATGTTGGCGACCAATATCCCGGCCGCCGTCCACGCACCGCGTCGCCGGCCGCCGAGCAGGGTGCTGCGCAAGGTCAGCAGCGAGTCGGGGCCGGGCGCGATCGCCAGGACAGCGGCGAGCGCGACGAAGGACAGGTACTGCGTCATGCCGAAATGGTAGAACCGCGGGCGGCCCGCACCGGCCCGCCGTCCAACTGCTGACCGACCAGCATGATCATCCTCGGCGTCATCCTGGTGCCGGTCATCGTCATCCTGGTCGTCTTCCTCGGCGAGTTCCTGCTGTTGCTCCTCGTCTTCCCGCTGGTGATGATCGCCCGCTCGATCTTCGGCAAGCCGTGGACCATCGAGGTGACCGAGAAGCGGCGGCTGCGCGCCGCCGAGCAGGTCAAGGGGTGGGGCGCCTCGCGCGACCGCATCCAGGAGATGGCGAAGTTGCTGCGGACCGGTGGACTGCCGGCCCTCTACCAGTCACAACCCGAGTACCCGACGACGCAGCGTCGGTGACACAGGGCCGCGTGTGGTCGTCACGCACCGCCGCGCGACGATGGGGGTATGACGAAGGACCGGGGCCCCCGCGAAGTATCGGAGCGAGGAACGAGCGGAGAACGTCGGGGGGTGGAGGTGCGCGTGCGCGCACCGGAACTCCTCGGTCGCCGCTGGCTCAACACCGGCGGCGCAGCCGTGCGACTGGCAGACTTGCGCGGCAAAGTTGCAGTGCTCGACTTCTGGACCTTCTGCTGCGTCAACTGCCTGCACGTCCTTGACGAATTACGGCCGCTGGAGCGTGAATTCGCCGATCAACTGGTGCTCATCGGGGTCCACTCGCCCAAGTTTGAGCACGAGGCGGATCCGGTTGCGCTGGAGCAGGCAGTGGAGCGTTACGCGGTCCACCACCCGGTGCTGGACGACCCCGAGCTGCAGACCTGGGGCGCCTACACCGCGCGCGCCTGGCCGACCCTGGTCGTCATCGACCCGGAGGGATATGTCGTCGGCCAGTTCTCCGGTGAAGGGCATTCCCACGGGCTCGAGGTGTTGATCCGCGAACTACTCGAGGAACACCGCGCCAAGGGCACGCTGCGCACAGGCGACGGACCGTATGTCGCGCCCGAGGCGCCGACGACCGCACTGCGTTTCCCAGGCAAGCTCGCGGCGGTCGGCGATGGCAGCTACCTGGTCTCGGACACCGCACACCACCAGGTGGTCCAGTTGGAGGCCGACCTGGAGACCGAACGTGCCCGCTACGGCGACGGCCACCTGGACTCACCGCACGGAGTACTCGTGCTTCCCCCGGACGCCGCGCGGAGGCTCGGCTACGACGCGTTGGTCGCCGACACGGTGCGCCACCAGGTCTTCTCGATCCGCTTCTCCGACGGCGAGATTCGGGTGCAGGCAGGCACCGGTGAGCAGCTGCGCGAACGGTCCGGTAGCGGCGCAGCGCTCGGCCAGCCGTTGTCGACCCCGTGGGACCTCGCCTGGTGGATCGACCGGGTCGTGATCGCGATGGCCGGCACGCACCAGCTGTGGGCGCTGCACCTCGCGGCCGACCCGAAGGACAACTCGGTCGCGGTGCTGGCCGGCACGAGTCAGGAAGGCTTGCGGGACGGGGACGCCCACGGCGCGTGGCTGGCGCAACCCTCCGGGCTCGCCGCATCCGCGGACGGCAAGAAGGTCTGGATCGCCGACTCCGAGACCTCTGCGTTGCGGTCGATCTCGTTGCAGGACACCGGCTTCCGCCTGGACTCGTATGTCGGCAAGGGGCTGTTCGACTTCGGCCACCTCGACGGCCCGGCATCCGAGGCGTTGCTGCAACACCCGCTCGGCGTCGCCGAGTTGCCCGACGGCAGCGTCGCGATCGCGGACACCTACAACGGCGCGATCCGCCGCTACGACCCGGCGGCCGGCGAGGTGTCGACGCTGGCCACGGACCTCGCCGAGCCGAGCGATCTGCTCGTCGAGGACGACCCGGCCGGCGCCCGGCTGGTGGTCGTCGAGTCGGCGGCCCACCGCGTCGTCCGGGTCGCCATACCCGTTGCTGCGGCACGTGTTTCGGGACCGGCCCTGCAGACGCAACGTCCGGTCACCCGGGTGACTCCCGGCGCGCTGCGGTTGTCGGTCGACTTCGTGCCACCGACCGGTCAGAAGCTCGACAAACGGTACGGCGACCCGACCCAGCTGACGGTGTCCGCCAGCCCGGAGGGGCTGCTCCGCAACGGCGCCGGCGCTGCCCAGGGGCTGGAGCGCACCTTGGAGCTTGCCGACGACATCACCGAGGGTGTCCTGCACATCTCGGTACGCGCGGCCGCCTGCGACGGTGATCCGATCACCGGCGAACTTCCGGAGCACGCGGCATGCCATGTCTACCAACAGGATTGGGGTATTCCGGTGTCGTTGGTCGCCGACGGAGCGGACCGTCTCGAGCTGGCCCTGCGCGGCACCTCGGCCTCGTAGTCCGAGTTTCCCTTGACGATGTAATCATGTAAGTGTGTAATCAGATGATGAACACGATCGAAGGATGGTTCGCCGGGCGGTTGCCCGACGATTGGTTCGAAGGCGCTCCCGAGGTCACCGTCGACCGCGAGGAGATCGTGGTCGTCGGCACCCTGCCGGCACCGGAGGTTGCGGCGCAGGACGACGGTGCCCGCGCCGCCGAGAGCGGCCGTATCAAGCGGTGGCGTGAGGACACCCGCGGCAAACGGATGCGCATCGCCGACGAAGCCGAGCGGCGATTCGGTGCCAAGGTCGCCTGGGGTGCCGTCTGCGGGGAGACCCGGGAGGTCTTCACCAACCTGTCGGTCCCCGTGATGACCCGGCTGCGGCAGCCGGAGCGCCGGGTGCTCGACACCCTGGTCGACGCCGGCGTCGCGCGCTCGCGATCGGATGCACTCGCGTGGTGCGTGCGACTGGTGGGCCGGCACGAGGACGACTGGATCGGCCGGCTGCGGGACGCCGTCGCCTCGGTCCACGAGGTGCGTGACGAGGGGCCCGCATCCGGCTCCTGAGCCCAGCCGTACGGTGTCTCGCTACCGCCGTCAGCTGACCGTGAATTCGGTTGATGCTCCGGTGAAGTCGGAGATCTTCCCGGTCAGCGAGGCCTTCGCGGAGCCGTGGTGCACGATCCGGTAGGTGCCGCTCGGTGCGTCCGCGGGAATGTCCCAGGTGATCGACGCCGTCGACGTCCCGAGCACTACGTCGGTGCGTTTCCAGGTGAACTTCGTGGCGAAGTCGCCATCGTCCTGCACCCGTTGCCAGGCCGCGCCGACCTTGCGCTGCACCTCGAGGAACGTCGATCCACGCCGCAGGTTGTTCTTCGGGTGGCCGGTGACGAAGACCACCTGCGCCTGCGTCCCCTTCTTGTATGACGCCGCGGGTGCCGTCACCACCTGGCCGAACCTCTTGCCGAGCGGCGGGTTGTCGTAGACCACGCCGGGCACCAGGTCGATGAACCCCAGGGGCGACGGAGCACCCGCACTGCGGACCGGAATGCTCGCCCCGGCCTGCAGTTTCGCCGCGAGGGAGGACAATTCCTGCTGGTACGCGCACAGCTCGTACCGGCCGTACAGCGTCGATCCGCCCTCGTACTGCTGGGAGGCGTACTCCTCCGGCGTTGTGACGTATTCGGCGTACCCGTTGGAGTAGGACTGGATCATCACCTGGTCCAGCGGCACCCCGAGGGTGGCCGCGACGGAACGCCGGATCCGCAGGCCGGCGACGATCGTCACCTCGCACGGGGTGCAGGCGATGTGGAACTGACCGATCTTGAGCACCTGGATCAGCACCCGGCTCGGCGCGGCGCCGACGAGCCCGACCGGCAGGGTGCACAGCTTCGGCTGTTGCTCCGACAGCATCCAGCCCGGCGCGGGCGGCATCGTCGGCAACATCGCCCACAGCTTCGCCAGCGGCCCGGTCCAGCCCTCCGGGTAACCCAGCCCCGGCCCGTCCTCCACACTGCCGGCCAGCATCGACGCGCCGATCACGGCCGGTGTCGTGTGATGCTCCTGGCCGTCCGGTGTCCACTTCGAGTCGATCGCGATGTCGCCGATGTCGATGTAGGTGGCGATACTGTCGATCGATCCGCTGATCGGCTCGGTCGCCGACTTCCAGGCCGACTGCATCGCGGTCTTCTGCCGGTCGCCGATGATCGCGAAGTTCTGCCAAGGGTCGTCGGTCGGTCCGGTGCCCGGCTTCAGCTCCAGGTTCGGGGACATGTCGCCCGCGGCCGACTGCGCGAACGCGGACACGAACGCCGGCTGCCCCGCCAGGTAGTCCTGTCCGAGTTGCTCCCGCTCCCACGCCCAGGCGGCATACCCCTTGTTGTCGCCGCTGACCAGCAGATTGGTGTTGGGCAGCGAGGTCCCGTGGGTCGGGAACCACGAGATCGCGCCGATGTCCGTGCCGCCCTGTGTGAAGCGCCAGACGATCATGTGCGGGTCGATCGCGTCCGGGAAGACGGCCTTGTCGGCGTCCGGGTTGAGCTCGAAGGCCTGCTGTGAGCGGTTGCGGCTGGCGTCGGTCAGGGTGGTGTGCCCGACCGTGATCGAGCCGGGCTTCAGGTCGTCGTGCGCGGCGCTGATCGCATCGACATACCCGTCGACCATCGCGTCGAAGGTCTCCTGCTGGAAGCCGAGGATCGCCAGGTTGTAGATGAAGTCGTGTGAGCATCCGCCGGGCGTCGAGTGCGAATGCGTAGCTGTGACACACACATTCGTGTAGTCGTAGATCCCCGGGTACTTCGACATCAGCTTCGCGACGATCGCGGCATGCGCGGCCACCGGGATGAGCGCCTGGTCGGCGACACACCATGCGATCCGCTTGCCAGTGGCGCGATCGACGATGACGAAGGCACGCGCCCGCAACCGCATGGAGATGCCGTCGTCGATCTGCTGCGGCATCGAATAGCCCATCATGCCGTTCTCCGCGCAGGCACCCGTCGTGTCGCCCATGCCCCTGCCGACGAGGTATGGCGCCTCCGTTGTCGCCTCGGCCGCGCCGGCGGTGGGCAGTGCCGTACCGGCCACGGCGGCGCCGAGGCCGAGCGCCGCACCGCCGCGCAGCACGGTCCGCCGGCTGGGACCGGATTGTTCGCCATACGCTCCCATGGCCGTTCTCCTTCGCAGATGGTTACGCACGAGTAACTGCATCGATGAGAACGACTATGGCAGGGATCGCGCCGCGAATGTGGACAAGTGACCAAGTGATTGCCCCCAAAACACCGAGAGGCTCACTCAACGCCGAAAGGCCCAGTTGGAGCGCCTGGATCGGGCGGTCCAACTGGGCCTCTCGGGGTGTTTCTGGGCCTGTCGGTCAGGGGAGCGTCAGAAGGACTCCTCCGGCAACTCCATCAGCGACAGGTCGGTGGCCTCGGCGACGGCACGCTCGGCGGTGATCTTCGGCAGCACGGTGGCGGCGTAGAACTTCGCGGCCGCGACCTTCCCGCGGTAGAACGCCTCGTCCGCGCCGGCGTCGCCGGCGTCCAGCCTGGCCTGCGCCACCTCGGCGCCGCGCAGCAGCAGCCAGCCGATCACCAGGTCGCCGGCGGCCAGTAGGAAGCGCGAGGTGTTGAGGCCCACCTTGTAGATCTCGGTCGCCTTGCCCTCCTCGAGCGCCGCCATCGACGTGGTGGCGAGCCATTCGGCAATGCCCTGCACGTCGGCCAGCGCGGTGCCGAGCAGTTCGCGTTCGGTGTGCAGGCCGTCGTGGCCGTCGCCACCCTTGACCGTCTCGGTGACCTGCCCCGCGAGATGCATCAGCGAGGCGAACTGGTCCTTCACGATCTTGCGGAAGAAGAAGTCCTGGCCCTGGATCGCGGTCGTGCCCTCGTAGAGGGTGTCGATCTTGGCGTCGCGGACGTACTGCTCGACCGGGTAGTCCTGCAGGAAGCCGGAACCGCCGAAGGTCTGCAGCGACTCGGTGCCCAGCAGCACCCAGGCCCGTTCGGAGCCGACGCCCTTGACGATCGGCAGCAGCAGGTCGTTCAGCCTGCTCGCCATCTCGGCGGGAGAGCCGGGCTCGGGCTGCTCGGAGCCGGTGCGCAGGAACTCCGCGTCGACGATGTCCTGCTGGCTGGCCGTGTAGAGCACCAGCGAGCGCAGGCCCTCGGCATACGCCTTCTGCAGCATCAGGCTGCGGCGTACGTCGGGGTGATGGGTGATGGTGACGCGCGGCGCGTCCTTCGCCGGCGTGGTCATGTCGGCGCCCTGCACGCGCTGCTTGGCGTAGTCCAGCGCGTTCAGGTAGCCGGTCGACAGGGTGGCGATCGCCTTGGTGCCCACCAGCATTCGCGCGTGCTCGATGACGCGGAACATCTGCGCGATGCCGTCGTGGACGTCGCCCAGCAGGGTGCCGACGGCCGGCTCGCCGTCACCGAAGGTCAGCTCGCAGGTGGTCGACACCTTCAGACCCATCTTGTGCTCGACGTTGGTGACGTAGACGCCGTTGCGGTCGCCGAGCTCACCGGTCTCCAGGTCGACGTGGTACTTCGGCACGATGAACAGCGACAGCCCCTTGGTGCCCGCGCCGGCGCCCTCGGGGCGGGCCAGCACGAAGTGCACGATGTTGTCGGTCATGTCCTGCTCGGCGGAGGTGATGAACCGCTTCACGCCGGTGATGTGCCAGGTGCCGTCGGGCTGCTGCACGGCCTTGGTACGTCCCGCGCCGACGTCGGAGCCCGCGTCCGGCTCGGTCAGGACCATGGTGGCGCCCCAGGAGCCCTGCGCCATCCACTTGGCCAGCTTCTGCTGGTCGTCGTTGCCGAGGATGAAGAGCAGCCGGCTGAAGGAGAACGTCGCGGCATACATCCCGATGGCCGGGTTGGCGCCGAGGATGAGCTCGTTCAGTGCCCACTTCAGCGACGGGGGCACGACTGTGCCGTCGAACTCCTTGGGCAGGTCGACCGCCTGGAAGCCCGAGTCGAGGTATGCCTGGTAGGACTTCTTGAAGCTCGCCGGCAGCGTGGCGGTCTTGGTCTCCGGGTCGTAGACCGGCGGGTTGCGGTCGGAGTCCAGCAGGCTCTCGGCCAGCTCGTGCTCCGCGAGGCGCGCGAGCTCCTTGATCATCTCGCGGGCGGTGTCCGCGTCGACCTCGGCGTACGGGCCCGAGCCGAGCACGTCGCCCCGGCCGAGGACCTCGAAGAGGTTGAACTCCAGGTCGCGAACATTGCTCTTGTAATGGGACATGGTCTCCTCCAACTGGCCCTACTCGTCAGTAACATCATTGTGCTACTCACCAGTAGATCGTGCAAATGCGGGGTCCGTACGGCGGATGCGGCAACTCGTGGCCGACCCGTGACAATGGCTGTATGACGCGCGCCCACCGACACCTGGAAACCGAGCGCAAGTTCACCCTGCAGCCCGGAGCGCAGGCGCCCGATCCGGCGCACTGGCCCGGCGTCGAAACGGTTTCGGCGCCGGACCGGTTCGAGCTGGACGCCCTCTACTTCGACACCGGCGATCTGCGGCTGGCGAATGCCGGCGTGACCCTGCGCCGGCGGACCGGGGGCGCGGACGACGGGTGGCACCTCAAGGTGCCCGGTGCGGGCGAGGGCCGGCTGGAGCACGGTCTGCCGCTGGCGGCCGGCCAGGACGCGCCGCCCGCGGAGTTCGTCGAGCAGGTTGCTCCGCTCACGGTCGGTGAGCCACTGCGCCCGATCTGCCGGGTGTGCACGACGCGGGTGGAGCGCCGGCTCGACGACGGGACCGGCCCGGTCGCCAGCGTCTGCGACGACACCGTCACGACGCACAACCTGCTCGATCCGCGGCTCGACCAGTCCTGGCACGAGCTGGAGGTCGAGCTGACCGGTGACGGCACGCCGGCGTTCCTGGACACGGTCACCGAGTACCTGGCCGGAATCGGCATACCCCAGGTGTCCATCGCCTCGAAGCTGAGGACGGCGCTGACCCCGCCGCCCGACGGGCGTGTGCCGGAGGCGCGAGGCTGAGGGACAATCGTGTCAGGAGGTGCGTGATGCGTCATACCGAGGATTCCGCTGCGGTCACCGAGGCTCTCGATCTGCTCCGGGAGAAGGGCGAGCGGGTGACGGCTGCCCGGCGCGCGGTGCTCCACGTGCTGGATGACGCCAGTGGCCACCTGTGCGCCGAGGACATCGCGACCCGGGTCGACGAGGCCGAGCCGGGCGTGCACCGCGCGACGGTCTACCGCTCCCTGCAGTCGCTCGCCGAGCTGGGGATCGTCGCCCACACGCATGTGCCGGGCAGCGCCACGATCTACCACCTGCGGCATTCGCCGGGTGCGCCCACCGGTCACGCACACTTGCAGTGCTCCACCTGTGAGCGGTTCTTCGACATCCCGAGCGACTGGCTGACTCCGCTCGGCGATCGCATGCGGGAGGAGCTCGGGTTCGAACTGGAGGCCCAGCACGCCGCGCTGCTCGGCACCTGCGCGCAGTGCCGCGCCGCAGCAGGCTGAGAGGCGGAACCGCACGGCGACCGGGCGCCGTCATACCCGCGTGCCGGGGTCACCGACTCGTCCACCTCGTCGATTGACGCCCGAAACGGCCGTTGACGGCGAGATTGCGGGGTCAACCGCGGTTTTCGCCGTCAACCAGCGTGCTGCGCCCGGGCGAGCTACTCCAGGCTGCGATACTAGCTCCCATAAATGAGCAGGAGGTTGCAGCGTTCCTGGACGTAGTTGTCTTCGCGACCAGCGTCAGCACGTCGTAGGTCGCGACCGGCTCGCCGTCCTGGTTGGTGACCAGACAGTCCCAGCGCACCTCGCCGTAGTCCGCGCTCTGCCGCGGGGTGATCTGCTTGGCGGTGAGCTGCACACTGATCGAGTCGCCCGCCTTCACCGGAGTGAGGAAGCGCAGGTTGTCGACGCCGAAGTTCGCCAAGACGGGGCCCGGGTCGGGGTCGACGAAGAGGCCCGCTGCGAGCGAGACGATGAGGTAGCCGTGTGCCACGATGCCGCCGAAGAT
Source organism: Flexivirga oryzae (assembly GCF_014190805.1). Classification (NCBI taxonomy): domain Bacteria; kingdom Bacillati; phylum Actinomycetota; class Actinomycetes; order Micrococcales; family Dermacoccaceae; genus Flexivirga; species Flexivirga oryzae. The sequence goes on from NZ_JACHVQ010000004.1 coordinate 143,342, forward strand.
CGGGTTGGCTGCAGCCGCCTCCGGGTCGGTGTGCGCATAGAACGTGTCGCCGGTCTTCGCCGCGAAATCGTTGATGTCCTCCAGTGTCACCGTGCGGCTTTCGGTCTCGATGGTGTCGCCGATCTGCAACTGTGCCAACGACTTCCGGAACGGATGTATGTCGGAGGCGTCCCGCTCGGCGCCGGTCGTCCAGCGCCCGGTGATCGCGGTCAGCATGTCCGGCGAGCCCTGGATGGCGGTGCGCTGCATGTGGTGCAGGATGCCGCGGGCACCGCCCAGCTCCTCGCCACCGCCGGCACGTCCCGGGCCGCCGTGCACCAGCACCGGAAGGGGTGAGCCGTGGCCGGTCGACTCCTTCGCGTCGTCCCGGTCGAGCACCAGGATGCGGCCGTGCCAGGGCGCCAGTCCCTGCACCACCTCGCGGGCGAAGTCCCGGTCGTGCGTGACGACCGAGCCGACCAGACTGCCCTTGCCACGAGCGGCCAATTGCACTGCGTCCGCTGCGGATCCGTAACCGATCACCGACGCGACCGGACCGAACGGTTCGACGTCGTGCACCTGGGTGGCGTCGGCGTGTGCGCGCAGCAACACCGGTTGCATGAAGGCGCCGCGCTCGTCGCCGACCGGCGCGTTCGGGTCGCCATACACGACGTCGGCGGCGGAGCGCAGGGCCTCGATCGCCTTGCGTACCTCGTCGCGTTGCGCGAGTGAGGCGAGTGGCCCCATCCGCGTGGCCTCGTCGCGCGGGTCGCCGACGGTGGTCGTGTCCAGCCGTGCGCTGATCGCCTCGATGACCGGGTCGACCATCGGCTCGGGCACGATCACCCGGCGGATCGCGGTGCACTTCTGGCCAGCCTTCACCGTCATCTCCGCGACCACGCCCTTGACGAAGAGGTCGAACTCCGGATCGTCGCTCGTCACGTCGGTGCCGAGCACGGAGCAGTTCAGTGAATCCGCCTCCACCCCAAGGGAAACGCCGCCGTGCAGCACCGACTCGTGTCGGCGCAGGATGCCCGCGGTGTGTGCAGAGCCGGTGAACGCCACCGAGTCCTGCACGGTCAGCTCGTCCAGCAGGGTGCCGGCGCTACCGGACAACAGCTGGAGGGTGCCCTCGGGCAGGATGCCGGACTCGATGATGCGGCGCACGGTGAGCTCGGTGAGGTATGCCGTCTGGCTCGCCGGTTTCACGATGCTCGGCAGGCCGGAGATGAAGGCGGGTGCGAGCTTCTCGAGCATGCCCCAGACCGGGAAGTTGAACGCGTTGATCTCGACGGCGACGCCGGGGCGTGAGGTGAAGACGTGCTGTCCGACGAAGCTGCCGCCCTTGCTCAGCGGTTCGAGTGGCCCGTCCGGTGCGACCGTCCCGTTGGGCAGCTCGCGTCGCGCCTTGCTGGAGTAGCTGAACACGGTGCCGATGCCGCCGTCGATGTCCACCCAGGAATCCCGCTTGGTGGCGCCGGTGCGGTAGGAGACGTCATACAACTCGTCCTTGATCTCCGGCTTCGACAGGTGCAGCGCGACCTCCTTCATCAGGATCGCCCGCTCGTGGAAGGTCAGCGCGCGCACCGCCGGGCCGCCCACCTGCTTGGCGTGGCGGACCATCGCCGCCAGATCGAGACCGCGACTGCTGATCCTGGCGACCGTTTCACCGGTGGTGGCGTCGAGCAGCGGGTCCCCGTCGGCCTCGGATCGGAACCACGCACCGGCGGCGTAGCTCTCGAGCATGCGTGCGTCTGTCACTGGGTTGCTCCCTTGTCGTTGCCAACTGTGGCGGTCGCATGCCAGACTAATAACTGACCACTCGGTCTGTAAATACCGCAGGAGGACATCGTGCAGGTTGACCAGGCTCCGCTGGAGGAGGCCTTCGAGGCGACCATCGCCGGCAACGACCGCATCGAGCCACGCGACTGGATGCCGGAGAAGTACCGCCAGACGCTGATCCGGCAGGTCGCGCAGCACGCGCACTCGGAGATCATCGGCATGCAGCCGGAGGGCAACTGGATCACCCGCGCGCCGTCGCTGCGGCGCAAGGCGGTGCTGCTGGCCAAGGTGCAGGACGAGGCCGGGCACGGGCTCTATCTCTACTCCGCGACCGAGACGCTCGGCATCTCGCGCGACGAGCTCACCCGCCGGCTGATCGAGGGCAAGCAGAAGTACTCCTCGATCTTCAACTACCCGACCCTCTCGTATACCGACGTCGGCACCATCGGCTGGCTGGTCGACGGCGCCGCCATCTGCAACCAGGTGCCGTTGTGCCGGACCTCCTACGGGCCCTACGGCCGCGCGATGATCCGCATCTGCAAGGAGGAGTCGTTCCACCAGCGGCAGGGGTACGAGCTGCTGATGACCATGATGCGCGGCACCGACGAGCAGCGCGCGATGGTGCAGGAGTCGGTCGACCGCTTCTGGTGGCCGGCGCTGATGATGTTCGGTCCGCCCGACGGCGACTCGCCGAACACCGCGCAGTCGATGGCCTGGGGCATCAAGCGGCACACCAACGACGAGTTGCGCCAACGCTTCGTCGACATGACGGTGCCGCAGGCGAAGGCACTGGGCGTCACGCTGCCCGACCCGGAGCTGCAGTGGAACGAGGAACGCGGCGCGCACGACTTCGGCGAGCCGGACTGGGACGAGTTCTGGGCCGTGGTCAAGGGCAACGGCCCGTGCAATGCGCAGCGTATGGCGCACCGCAAGGCGGCATACGACGACGGTGCCTGGGTGCGCGAAGCGGCCATGGCATTCGCGGCCCGCGCGGACTCCGTGGGTCGAGACGCGGAGGGGCGCAGCGGGGAAGAACGTACCGGGACCAAGGCCCAGGAGGCTGGAAATGACTGAGAACACTGCCGAATGGCCGCTCTACGAGGTCTTCGTCCGCAGCAAGCGCGGCCTCAACCACGTGCACGTCGGGTCGCTGCACGCGCCGGACGCCGAGTTCGCGCTCCGGCATGCTCGGGACGTCTACACCCGCCGCAACGAGGGAGTCTCGATCTGGGTCGTGAAGTCGGTCGACATCACCGCGTCCAGCCCGCAGGAGAAGGACCCGCTCTTCGCACCGAGCGGCGACAAGGTCTACCGCCATCCGACGTTCTACGACATCCCCGACAACGTCCCACACATGTAACTCACCCCACGAAGTTCCTCCCCCGCCCCGTCACCCCATGAAGTTTCTCCCCCGCTCCGCTCCTCCGAATACTTCATGGGGCCCCGACAAAGCTCCTCCGGATACTTCGCGGGGACCCCGAGTTTCGAAGTCGACGATGATCAGAAAGAGCCACCTCTCATGAGCGAACACATCACCCAGGACGCCGAGGGCGAGCACGACAACGCATATGCCGGATTGCTCGGCAACGACGCCCACTGGGCGTTCGGCACCGACTTCGAGGACCCGTTGGCGGGAGTCGACACAACCATCCCAGAAGGCGTCGACGCCGCCGAATTGGCGCAGTACTGCTTGATGCTCGGCGATGACGCATTGATCTACGCGCACCGGTTGTCGGAGTGGACGAGCAACGCGCCGGACCTCGAAGAGGACATCGCGATCGCCAACATCGCGCTCGACCTCGTCGGGCAGGCTCGGCTGCTGCTGGCACGCGCCGCTGCCGCCGACCCCTCCCTCGTGCCGTCCCTGCCCGAGGGATCCCCGGTGCCGGACGAGGACCGGCTGGCGTACTTCCGCGACGCCGGCGAGTTCCGCAACGTACGACTCGCCGAGGTCCCGAACGGTGATTTCGCGGAGCTGGTCACCCGGCTGCTGGTGCTCTCCACCTGGCGGCTGGCCACCCTCCAACGACTGGTCGACCACCCGGACGCCGTGCTCGCCGCGATCGCCGCCAAGGGCGTGAAAGAACTTGCCTACCACCGGGATTTCGCAGGCCGGTGGTTCGTGACCCTGGCCGGCGGCACCGAGGAGTCGCACCGCCGGTTGACCGCAGCGATGGCCACGGTCTGGCCGCTGATCCCGGAACTCGAGACGGGCACGGCGGTGGAGCGCGCGGTGGGTGTCGATCCCGCATCGGTCGCACCCGAGATCGCTGTCGTGCTCGACCAGGTGCTCGCCACGGCAGGTATGGCGACACCGGACGCTCCGGCGCTCGCGGGCGTGCAGGGGAGGACCGGTAGGGACGGCATGCACTCGGAGGCCCTGTCCCGGCTGCTCGCGGAGATGCAGGTGGTGGCACGCGCACATCCGATGGGACGGTGGTGACCGATGATGCCGAGGCTGGCAGGGGCCGTGATCGAACGCGCATGGGACGTCGCGTCCGAGGTCACCGACCCCGAACTGCCGATGCTGACACTGGCCGATCTCGGCGTGCTCCGGAAGATCAAGCAGGCCGACGACGGCGCTCTCGTCGTCTCCATCACGCCCACCTACTCGGGCTGCCCGGCGATGGCGACCATGCGCGACGACCTGGTGCACCGCCTCACCGATGCGGGCTTCGAATCGGTCCGGGTGAACGTCCAGCTGAGCCCGCCATGGACCACCGACTGGATCACCGAGGAAGGCCGGAAGGCGTTGTCCGACAACGGGATCTCACCTCCGGGAGAAGCGCCACGCGGGCCGGTTGCGCTGCAGCTGACACCGACGCGTCGCGCCACACAGTGCCCGCAGTGCGGGTCCGGTGACACCGAAGTGACCAGCGAGTTCGGCAGCACCGCGTGCAAGGCGCTCTACCGCTGTCGTGCGTGCGGCGAACCCTTCGACCATGTGAAAGAGATCTAGGCATGACCACGCTGAGCCCCGAGGCCAACATCAACTCGCGCACGACGCCGTTTCACCCGCTGGTCGTGCACGACGTGGAGCAGCTGACCGACGACTCGGTCGCCGTGACGTTCGAGGTCCCCGACGAGCTGAAGGACGAATTCGCTTTCGCCGCAGGGCAGGCACTCACTCTGCGGCGGGTCATCGACGGTGTCGAACACCGCCGCACCTACTCGATCAGTTCACCCGTCGGGAGCCTGCCGCGGATCGGCGTGCGCGAGATCCCCGACGGACTCTTCTCCAGCTGGCTGGTGCACGACGTGCGCCCCGGTGACGTCATTGACGTGCAACGGCCCAGCGGGAGCTTCTGGGCGAACCCCGAGCAGCCGGCCCGTCATCTGTGCATCGCGGCCGGATCCGGCATCACCCCGATGCTGTCGATCGCATCGTCGGTGGTGACCCACCCGGAGTCGACGGTCACCATGCTCTACGGCAACCGGGCCACCAACACGGTCATGTTCGCCGAAGAGCTTGCCGACCTCAAGAACGCCAATCACCAGCGTTTCGACCTGATCCACGTCCTGTCGCGCGAACCCCGCGACGTCGAGCTCTTCTCCGGGCGGCTCGAAGGCGACCGGTTACGGACGATCCTGCGCGAGCTGGTGCCGCTCGACTCGGTCGACCACGTCTGGTTGTGCGGACCGATGGAGATGCTGCAGGAGTCCCGCTCGATCCTCGAGGAGCTGGGTGTTGCCAAGGACCGCATCCACTACGAGCTGTTCTACGTCGACGCTCCGCCGCCGCAACTACGGCACGCCGAGGCCGTCGTCGAGGGCGAAACCGCAGACCTGACAGTGGTGCTCGACGGTCGTACCACCACCACCGCGGTGCCCAAGACGGTCACGGTCCTGGACTCGGCGCAGCAGAAGCGTCCGGACATGCCGTTCGCCTGCAAGGGCGGCGTGTGCGGCACATGTCGCGCCAAGGTCACCTGCGGCGAGGTCGAGATGGCCCGCAACTACGCACTGGAGGACGCCGAGGTGGAGCAGGGCTTCGTCCTCACCTGTCAGAGTTTCCCGATCAGCGACGAAGTCACCGTCGACTTCGACGCCTGAAACGGAGGCATCACGATGGGCGCTGTCGAACTGGACGAACGCGACGACCGGGTCGTCATACGACTCAACCGGCCGGAGGTCCGCAACGCGATCGACGCCGAGACGGTCGCCGCGCTGCACGACGCGTGCGCGTCGTTGGAGCAGCAGCCGCGCATCGCGCTGATCGTCGGCAGCGGAGGGGTTTTCGCTGCCGGAGCCGATATCCGGCAGTTGCGGGAACGGCGTCGCGACGACGCGCTGCGAGGCATCAACTCCGGTATCTTCGACCGGATCCGCAAGTTGCCGATGCCGGTCATCGGACTGATCGACGGTTACGCGCTCGGCGGCGGGGCGGAGCTGGCCTATGCGTGCGACTTCCGGATCGGCACGCCGTCGGTGAAGATCGGCAACCCCGAGCCCGGGCTCGGTATTCTCGCCGCGGCCGGTGCGTCGTGGCGGCTTGCCGAGCTGGTCGGGGAGCCGCTCGCCAAGGAGATGCTGCTGGCGGGGCGGGTTCTCACCGCGGAGGAGGCTCTCGCCTGCCGGTTGCTCAATGACGTCGTGCAATCGGACGAGCTGGAAGCCGCCGGGAGCGCCCTTGCCGACCGCATCGCCAAGCAGGCACCGCTGGCGGTTCGGCTCACCAAGTCCGCCTTCCACGCCCCGCGCGAGGCGCACCCGCTGATCGACGACATCGCCCAGGCCGTGCTCTTCGAGACCGAGGAGAAATACGACCGGATGACGGCGTTCCTGGACCGCAGGAAGAAGTAGCGAGAACCGATCCGGCCGTCAGACGAGCCTCATCTGGGGTGTGAAGAGGTCTTCCGCCAGCGGCGTCGGCGACCCGAATCGGTGGGCGGTGACGGCGATGGCCTGCTCGTGCAGGAACGGCAGCAACTCGACGCGACCGGCTTCGACGACCGGCTGCGCGTAGAGCGCGATGTCGACCCGGCCGCCGCTGGCGGCGGCGAAGGTCTCGCGGGAGCCACCGATGAGCCGCACCCGGTGCGGAGCGTCGGCGCCCTGCAACCGGGCCGCCCACGCCGCCTCGTCCTCGGTCACCACGTGCACGCCGGCATTCCGCAACGCACCGGTGAGGCTCGCGTCGAGCGGCGCTCCGAGCGACACGGTCACCGGTGCCCCGGCGGTCAACCCGGCGGCAACGACGCGAAGGAGCTGCACCGGCTCGTCGGCCTCGAGCCGCACGGTCACCGGCACCGGCCGGTAGCGGAAGACGTTCTTCTCCGCCAGCAGCGCCGAAACATCTTTGGCGGTACCGAACTCGTCGTGCCACGCGAGGGCGTCGGAGCCGGCCGTGCGTCGCAGGAAGAGCGCGTCGTTGCCGGTGAATCCTGCGTCGTCGAACAACCGCTGCACCTTCGCAGCCACCGGGGCAGCCTGTGTCGCTTCACGCGGTGCCCAGTCGGTCAGCCCCACCAGGTAGTTGGGCCCGCCGGCCTTGGTGCCCGCACCGACAGCAGACTTCTTCCAGCCACCGAACGGCTGCCGTCGGACGATGGCACCGACGGTCGTCCGGTTGATGTAGGCGTTGCCGGCCTCCACCCGGTCGATCCAGGTCTCCAGCTCGGTGCGCTCCAACGAGTGCAGCCCGGCTGTGAGGCCGTAGTCCGTCTCGTTCTGGATGGCGATCGCCTCGTCCAGATCCGCGGCCTCGATCAGGCCGAGGACCGGGCCGAAGTACTCTGTGAGGTGATACTCGGATCCCCGCTTGACGCCGGTCTTCACACCGGGCGACCACAGGCGGCCCTCGTCGTCCAGTTGCCGCGGCTCGACCAGCCACGACTCACCCTCGTCCAGGATGGTGAGCGCCTTCAGCAACTTTCCCCCGGCCGGCTCGATGACCGGACCCATCTGAGTGGCCGGGTCGCTGGGGAGGCCGACCTTGAGCGACTCGACCGCGTCGACGAGCTGACTACGGAACCGATCGGAGGTTGCGACCGACCCGACCAGGATGCCGAGTGAGGCCGCCGAGCACTTCTGCCCGGCGTGCCCGAAGGCCGAGTTGACCAGGTCCTTGACCGCCAGGTCCAGGTCGGCGTTCGGCGTGACGATGATCGAGTTCTTGCCGGAGGTCTCCGCGAGCAGTGGCAGGTCGGAGCGGAACGTCCGGAACAGCGCCGCCGTGTCGAAGGCACCGGTCAGGATGAGCCGGTCGACCTTGGGCGACGCCACCAGCGCGCGACCCACCTCGTTCTCCGGGACGTGCACCAGACGCAGCACATCCTTGGGAACTCCTGCTGCCCAAAGGGTTTCGACGAGCACGGACCCGCAGCGAGCCGCCTGCGGTGCCGGCTTGACGATCACCGCTGAGCCGGCTGCCAGGGCTGCCGCGATACCACCGGTCGGTATGGCGAGGGGGAAGTTCCACGGCGGCACGACCAGCGTCAGCCGCACCGGCTGCGGGGTCGCGCCGTCCACGGTGTCGAGCCCCTCGGCGAGGTCGGCGTAGTAGTTGAGGAAGTCGATCGCCTCCGAGACCTCCGGGTCGGACTGGTCGAGCGTCTTGCCGCACTCGGACCCGGCCACCTCTAGCAGTTCACCGCGGCGCTTCTCGAACTCCACTGCTGCGGCGCGCAGCACCGCGGCACGCTCGGCTGCCGGTCGCGCGCCCCAAGCCCCACCGGCCGCGTGTGTGTCGTCGATGATCGCGTCGACGGCTGAGGCGTCGTCGACGGAGTGGGCCGCCACCAGATCGGTGCCCAGCGTCGACGTCGCGATGCGCCCGATGATCCGTGCACCCCATTCGCGGTTACCGGGCAGCGACGGATCGGTGTCCGGTGTGTTCACGAAGTGGGTGAGCGGCCCTGCGGTGACCTGCTGCCGCCGGTCCTGGGTGCGGTTGGGTGCGGGCACCCCGTCGCTCACTTGCGCCAACGAGTCGATGAAGCGCTGCTTCTCCCGCTGGTACAACGCAGTGTTGTCGTGGATCTCGAACACCGCGGACATGAAGTTCTCCTGGCTGGCGCCCTCCTCGAGACGGCGCACCAGGTAGGAGATCGCCACGTCGAAGTCCTTCGGGTGCACGACGGGCACGTAGAGCAGCAGGTCGCCGACCGTCTCGCGGACGGCTTCGGCCTGGCCCTCCGCCATACCGAGCAGCATCTCGAACTCAACACCGTCGCGAACACCGTTGCGTCCGGCCAGGACCCACGCGTATGCCACGTCGAAGAGGTTGTGCCCCGCGACGCCGATGCGCACATTGGCGGTGCGTTCCGGTTGGAAGGCGTACTGCAGCACGGACAGGTATGACGTGTCGGTGTCCTGCTTGCTGCCCCACGTCGCCAGCGGCCAGCCGAACAGCGAGCTCTGCACCTGCTCCATCGGCAGGTTCGCACCCTTGACCAGACGCACCTTGATCGGAGCACCACCCCGGGCCCGCCGTGCAGCCGACCACTCCTGCAACCGCATCATCGCCGGGAGCGCGTCGGGCAGATAGGCCTGCAGCACGATGCCGGCTTCGAGTTCGAGCAGTTCGGGTCGGTCGAGCAGTTGGGTGAAGACGTCCATGGTGACGTCTAGGTCGTGATACTCCTCCATGTCCAGGTTGATAAACTTTTTCGTTGTGCCCGAAGCAGATTGGGCCGCAGCGTAGTGATAGAGCGGCAGCAGTCGGTCGACCACGTCGGCGACTGTCTCGTCGTGCGACCAGGGGGAGTGCGGGGCGACCGGCGAGGACGCCTTGATCGACACGTAGTCGACGTCCGGGCGCTCGAGCAGCCGGCGGGTGCCCTCCAAACGGCGGTTGGCCTCCTCCGCGCCGAGCACCGCCTCGCCGAGCAGGTTGATGTTGAGCTTCACCCCGCGTTGCCTGATCCGCGCGATCTGCTTGCCGAGCTTGGAGTCGGTGGCGTCGATGAGCAGGTGGCCGACCATGTGCCGCAGCACCCGCCGGGCGATCGGGATGACGACGCCCGGTGCCGCGTGGGACACGGTCGCACCGGTCCGCAGCGCTGCCCGCTGGTACGCCGGCAGGAATTGCGGTGTGTCGTCGACGATCTCGCGAAGTGCCTGTGCCGCGACCGTCAGATCTTCCGGACGGATGACCCGGTCGACGAAGCCGACCGTGAAGTCGAGACCCTTGGGGTCCTTCAGCACCTCGGCGAGCCGTGTGGCCGACGAGTGGACCGGCTTGGTGGCGGCCACGTCGAGCCAGGCCTTCACCTGCGCCTCGACGTCGGCGACGAGTTGCGGGTCCACGGGGGTGCTGGTCACGGGATCTCCTATGCGGCGTGGTGGGCAGAGTGCTTCACTCCGAGTATCGAGGTGACATCACTTCAGGTAAAGCGATGTTTTCCGTCGTTTTTCCTTCGGATAATCTGAAGCATGCTCGAAGTCCGAAGACTGCGCCTGCTGCGTGAGCTCAGCGGCCGCGGCACCATCGCCGAGGTCGCCGAGGCACTGCACCTCAGCCCGTCGTCGATCTCGCAGCAGTTGAGCCAGCTGGAGCGTGAGGTCGGTGTCCCGCTGCTGCGCAAGACGGGGCGGCGGCTGGAGCTGACACCGGCTGCCGCCGTCCTCGTGGAGCACACCGAGCGCATCCTCAGCGAGCTGGAGGAGGCGGAGAGCGCGGCCGTCGGCCTGTCCGGGGAGGCGTCCGGCACGCTGCGGATCGCGGTGTTCCAGTCGGCCGCCGTCGCATTCATGCCGCGATTGCTGGCCGAGTTGGCGACCGCGCATCCGCGGCTACGGGTCACCATGTCGCAGCGCGAGCCCGAGGAAGGGCTGCGCGAGACCGCGGCGCACGAGTTCGACCTGGTGATCGCCGAGCAGTACCCGCACCATGCCGCTCCGCGGCACCCGTCCCTGGATCGGGTCCCGCTGACGACCGACTCGTTGCATCTCGCCGTCCCGGTCGACGGCGCGGCATTCGCGGGAGTGGAGTCCATCGAGCAGGCGGGTGGCCTGCCCTGGGTGATGGAGCCACAGGGTGCGGCGTCGCGGCACTGGGCCGAACAACTGTGTCGGCAGGCCGGGTTCGAGCCGGACGTCCGCTTCGAGACCGATGACCTGCAGGCCCACGTCGCGTTGATCGAGTCGGGTAACGCGGTGGCCGTGCTGCCGGATCTGATGCTGGTGCCCCGGCGTCCGCGGGCACGACTGATCGAGCTGCCGGGCCGGCCGAGGCGGTCGGTATTCACCTCGGTGAGGAGGTCGAGCACCGGCACGCCCGCCGTGCGCGCGTGCCGGTCGGTGCTTGCGGAGGTGTTCCCGACGACGGTCGAGCTGACCTGACAGCTCAGAGCGGCGCGAGCAAGCCTTCGAAGGCGATGGCGGTGAGTGCGTCGGCGATCGTGTCCGGGCTGGTGCGGCCGCTCGGCCGCACCCATTCGGCGAGTGAGTTGACCATGCCGAAGAGCAACCGGCTGATCAGGTCGGCCGGTATGTCGGTGCGTATGCCGCCCTCGGCCGCCGCATCCGCGACCAACTGCGCCAGCTGCGCGTCCAGCTCGCGGCGCCGCTTCAGGGCAGCGACCTCCGCCGGGGTGTTGCCGCGGACCCGCAGCAGCAGAGTCACGGCAGGGAGGTGCTCGATCAGCACGTCGACGCTGCCGCGCACAGCGCGCCGCAGTCGCTCCAGCGCCGTCACCGAACTGTCGGCTCGCGCCGCCGCGACGGCTTCGGACAGGTTGTCCAGCGCTTCGTCGAGAGCCTGTTGCAGCAGGTGTTCCTTGCTCGGAACGTGGTGGTAGAGCGCCGATTTGGTGAAACCCAGGCGGGCGGCGAGGTCGCCCATGCTGGTGGCGTCATACCCCTGCAGGTTGAACAGCTCGATCGCCTCGCGCAGCACGGTCTCCTGGTCCTTGCCGGGCCTGCCGCGACGACGCGGGGTCGGCTCCTCGACGGCGGATGTCATACCCCGAGACTTTCACACTTCGCCGCCGAGGACCCGATCGGTTACGACCCCGCTTGGGCGTCCACCTCGTAGCTGGTGTTGATCGACTCGAAGAAGTTGACCAGTTCGAGCGTGTCGTTGGCCGTTGCCATCCATTTCGCGGGATTGCTGACGCCCCAGTGCGGTCCGAAGCCGAGCTCGTCCAACCGGCGGTCGGCCAGGTAGCGCACATAGGTGTTGATGTAGTCGGCGTTGAGGCCGAGGATCCCTCGCGGCAGCAGATCGCGGTTGTACTGCTCCTCCATCTCCACCGCGTCGAAGATCATCTGCTGGATCTCTTCGGCGAACTCCTGCGTCTGCAGGTCGGGGTTCTCCTCCAGCACGGTGAGGATGAGGTTCATGCCGAACTTCAGGTGCAGCGACTCGTCGCGCACGATCCAGTCGATCAGCGAGCCGAAGTTGCGCAGCAGGTTCCGCTGCCGGAAGCTCAGTGCGACCATGAAGCCGCTGTAGAACCAAATACCTTCCAGCACAACGTTGTACGCCACCAGGTTGCGCACGAAGTCGCGCTTGCCCTCGGTCGTCGAGATGTCCAGGGTCTGCTCGGCCATCCGCTGGATGTAGCGGACCTCGAACTCCTCCTTCGCGGCCATCGACGGGATGTCGACGTGCGCCGCGTAGGCCTCGGCACGGTCGATCGGGAAGGTCTCCAGGACGTATTCGAACGCCATGCAGTGGTTCGCCTCCTCCCACATCTGCTTGGCGAGGTAGAGGTGTGCCTCCGCGGCGCCGACGTAGGGATAGACGCCGAAGGCGAGGGCTTTGTTGACGAGCAACTCGTTCGGATTGAAGTAGCTCATCAGGAAGGTGACCGCGTGGCGTTCCTCGTCGGTCATCCGCTCGAAGTCCGCAAGGTCCTCACCCAGCTGGATCTCATGTGGGAACCAGGTGTTCGCGACGGCCTGGTTGTAGAGGTCGTAGGCCCACTGATAACGGATCGGCTTCAGGAGCAGGGCATCTTCGATGCCGGTGCCGAGGATCGAACTCCTCGTGTCCGAAGTAGTGGATGTCATTGGCATGCCTCGCAGTTCAGCAGTTCTTGGGGGTCGGTCGGGCAGGTGAAGCCCTCGGCGAACTCCGCATCCGCAGCAGCCACGGGCATCGCCTGGGTGACGGGGGCATGCACGGGCGCCGGCTCGGTGACGGGGACATCCACGGGCGCTGGCTGGGTGATGGAAGCATGCACGGGCGCCGGCTGGGCGACGGGGGCATCCACGGGCGCCGGCTGGGTGATGGGAGCATGCACGGGCGCTGGCTGGGTGATGGGAGCATCCACGGGCGCTGGCTGGGTGATGGGAGCATGCACGGGCGCTGGCTGGGTGATGGGAGCATGCACGGGCGCTGGCTGGGTGATGGGAGCATCCACGGGCGCTGGCTGAGTCGCGGGGGAGCGAAGCGGAGGAGCGGATCGAAGTCCGCCCGTCTGTTCCGATGCGTCAGCTTCAGTCGTTGCCCGCCGTGCGAAGCCGAAACCGCCTCCGGCGCGGCCGCTCTCGACGGCCTTGTTGACCTTGACCGTCGACTGCTCGGCACGGTGCCGTGGCTTCATGTGCAGGTAGTACGTCGTCTTGACACCCTTGCGCCAGGCATCGACATACAGGTCGCTCATGCCGCCGATGTCGCGCGACTCCAGGTAGATGTTGCGGCTGATCGCCTGGTCGATCCACTTCTGGGCTCGGGACGCAACCTGCAGGTATGCCGTGGGAGGCAACTGGAACGACGTCTGGAAGATTTCCAGGAGGTCCTCCGGCACACCGGGCACGACCGACAGGTCGCCGCGCGAGCGGAGCAGTTCCTCACGGACCGCGTCCCACAGGCCGCGCTCCTCCAACGCCGCAACCAGGTTGCGGTTGACCTCCAGGAACTTACCGGACGAGGTCGTGCGTGAGAACAGTTGTGAAAACTGCGGATCTAGTCCGGGTGTGGTGCCGGCGACCAAGCCGATCGACGCCGTCGGCGCGATCGCCATCAGCGTTGCGTTGCGGATACCGTCCTTGACGCGTTCCCGCAGAACGTCCCAGTCCATCCGGCTGGTCCGTGGCACGTCGACCTCGACCGCCCGACGCCGCTCCAGCACCTCGAGGGTGTCGATCGGGACCAGGCCACGTGACCAGCCGGACCCCTCGAAGTTCGGGTAGGCGCCGCGCTCCTGGGCGAGGTCACACGACGCATCGATCGCGTGCCAGCTGATGAATTCGGCCAGCCGGTCGATGAGGTCCGCGGCTTCTTCCGATGCGTAGGACAGGCCGAGCTTCTCCACCACGTCGGTGAATCCCATGAACCCCAGGCCGATTGCGCGGTTCTGGTCGTTGGAGTGCTCGGACTCGGGCACCGACGAACGCGTGATGTCGATCAGGTTGTCGAGCTGTCGCACGGCGACGCGGACGGACTCGGCGAGCCGGTCCCAGTCCCACTCATCATCCACCAGATGCCGGGAGAGGTTGATGGAGGCGAGGTTGCACACCGAGACGTTGTCACGGTCCTGCGGCAGGGTGATCTCGGTGCACAGGTTCGACAGGTGGATCGTGCCGGTGTTGTCGTTGAGCGCCCGCTGGTTGATGGTGTCCTTCCAGGTCAGCCACGGGTGCGAGGTGGTCTGCAGCGACACGAGGATCGACTTCCACTGTGCGCGCGCCCGGATCTTCTTGAAGGAGCGCAGTTTTCCGGTCTCGGCGAGGGCGGCATACTCCTTGTACCGCCGGGAGAAGTCGTCACCGACGAGCTCGACCAGGTCGGGAGTCTCCAGGGGGTCGAAGAGGTACCAGTCGTCGTCCGCCACCACGCGCTTCATGAACTCGTCGGACAACCAGACCGCTATGTTGGCGGTGCGGGCCCGCCGGTAGGGGTCGCCGGCGTTCTGCCGGAGGTCGAGGAACTGCGGGAAGTCCAGGTGCCAGTTCTCCATGTAGAAGCACAGCGCGCCGAACTTCTTCCCGCCACGGGACACGGCGCGCAGGATTGAGTCGATCGTGTGCATGAACGGGATCGGGCCGGTGGAGGTGGTGTTGTTGCTCCGGATCGGGCTACCCTCAGAGCGCAGTTTGGAGACCGAAAGACCAATGCCACCAGTACCTTTGGTGAGCCACATGACGTCACGCATCGACTTGGCGATGTGCTCGATGTCGTCGTCCATCTGCATCACGAAGCAGTTCGACAGCTGCGGGGTGTTGGTGCCTGCATTGACCAGGGTCGAGCCGGCGGCGAGGTAGTCGAGCGACGCCATCTTGCGGTAGAAGCCGATGGCGGCCTGCGTCGGGTCCTTCTCGTTCACCGACATTCCCATGGCGACGCGCATCCAGAAGTATGCGGGCACCTCCAACGGCTGCCGCCTGGAATCCGTTGCCATGTAACGGTTCTTGAGGGTGATGATGCCGATGTAGCGCAGGCCGTCGTCCAGGTGGTGATCGAGGGCGGCGGCCAGCTGCTCGAGGTTGAACGCCGACGCGAGGCGCGCGTCGAAGAGTCCGTCCTCGACGGCCTCCCGCACGTAGCCGGGGAAACGTGCCTGGTGCAGCAGCGCGAGCTCCGACTGTGTCTCGAAGTCGCCGAGCACCTTCTTGTAGATCGTCTTGAGCAGCAGCCGGGAGGCGATCACGTCGAAGTCCGGGTCGTCCTTGACGTTCTGGACGGCCACCGAGATCGCGGCTTCGTCGAGCTGTTCGGTGGTGATCCCGTCGAAGAGCGTGATCGCCAGCTCCGAGGCGATCTGCATGGTCATCGCCATGGCGTTCGGCAGGCCGTCTGCGGCTCGCTCGATCGCCCGGTTGATGCGGTCTGCGTCATACGGCTCGCGTGAACCGTCGCGCTTGGTGACGTGTATGGCCACGTGCGTTGTCTCCCGTCTTCCCTCACTGTCGGTCCGGCGAGGAGGACGGCGAGCGGGCAGCGCAGGGCACGTGGCTCGCTGCCGCTCGTTCGTCAGCCCTTCCCGCGCGGGCTGCGGTCGGACCCGCCCGCGAGTGCGCGGTCGGGGCAGTGGCAGGTCTTCGGACTCGTGACTCCGTGCGCGGCCGCGCACACCTACCGGTCGTCGCTTCCCGGGCCGGTCAGCCCAGTGCTGATGACGACTTTCGTCCTCACTCACCGCTGCGGGGGCAGTGCCGGACTCTCACCGGCTTCCCTCTCTCCTCGGGTGCTGCGACCGTCGTATGACGACAGTCGCAACACTCGAACCAGCTGCAACAGACACACTATCTAGTGGTGTCCTGTTTGCCAAGCCCCCACATGCTGTAGTTGCAAACGTGTAATTTCATCGATGTCAAATCGGCGGAATGACGCGGAGAAACCACTCGGCGACAGGCTCACAAGACGCCGATAGGCTCAGAAATACCGCAGTCGCGCCGGGCATTTACTGAGCCGGTGAGGGTGTTTCTGAGCCTCTCGGTCAACTCCGCACGACGCGGAGGACTCGATGGGGGGCGCTGGGGAAAGCTCCGAAGAGCGAGTGACGAGAATCGAACTCGCGTATTCAGCTTGGGAAGCTGATGTTCTACCATTGAACTACACTCGCGTGCCGCGAAACGGTCGCCGACAGGCGCTCGCTCGGACCGGCAGGAGTCTAACTCACCAACGCCCGCCACGCGGCAACCGCCCGCCCGGTAGCGTGACCACCGTGCTGCTCTCCGACCGCGACATACGTGCCCAGATCGATGCCGGCCGGGTCCGTCTCGAGCCCTACGACGAGGCGATGATCCAGCCGTCGAGCATCGACATCCGGATGGACCGCTACTTCCGGCTGTTCGACAACCACAAGTACCCGTTCATCGACCCGGCGGCCGAACAGGACGAACTGACCCGGCTGATCGAGACAGAGCCCGGTGAGCCGTTCGTGCTGCACCCCGGTGAGTTCGTCCTCGGCTCGACGTACGAGCAGGTGACGCTCCCGGACGACATCGCCGCGCGCGTCGAGGGCAAGTCCAGCCTCGGCCGGCTCGGCCTGCTCACCCACGCGACCGCCGGCTTCGTCGACCCCGGGTTCTCCGGTCACGTGACGCTGGAACTGTCCAACGTGGCGACATTGCCGATCAAGCTCTGGCCGGGCATGAAGATCGGCCAACTGTGCTTCTTCCAACTGAGCAGTCCAGCCGAAAACCCTTACGGCAGTGAGAAGTACGGCTCGCACTACCAAGGGCAGCGCGGTCCCACGGCCAGCCGCTCCTACGCGAACTTCCACCGGACCGACGTGTGACGCGCGCCGATGTGCTGCTGGGGCGTCGGGCGGTGACGGGAAGCCAGCGTTTCGAGGTCGGCCCGTCGCACGACGGCGCGCACCCGTTTCTCACGCTGCCCGACGGGCGGCGCACGCCCGATGCGATCGCGCTGCTGCTGCACGGCGGGGCCGAGCACGGCCTGGAACGCACCACCAAACGCACCCCGCCACTGCTGCGCATGCTCGCCGTCGGTCGCCGCATCGAGGCGGACCTGGGTGGGCGGGTCGGCGTGGCAACCCTGCGGGACGCGGTGCGCGGCTACAACGGCGAGCAACGGTCACCGGTCGTCGACGCCCGGTGGGCGCTGCGCCGGGTGCGCGACCTCTACCCCGGCCTGCCGGTCGCGCTCGTCGGACATTCGATGGGCGGCCGGGTCGCCCTGGAGTTGGCCGGGAGCGAGGGTGTCGTGGCCGTGGTCGGTATGGCGCCGTGGATCCCGCAGCAGTATGACGTGCAGCCATTCCTGGGTCGGCACACCCTGCTGCTGCACGGACGCAAGGACGTCGTCACCGATCCGCGGGAGAGCGCGACGCTGGTGCGGCGCATCACCGAGGCCGGCGGGGACGCGCGCGGCATACAACTGGCCGACTGGCACGCGATGCTGCTGCAGGCACGTGCCTGGCACCGGCATACGACCAGGTTCCTGGCGCAGACGCTGCTCGACCCGCGGTAGCGAGGGGAATGTCGGTCCGCTGCGTTACGTTTGATGACCATGATCCGCTTCGAGCAGGTGGTCAAGACCTACGGCGGGGGAGACAGGGCCGTCGACGATCTCTCCTTCGAGGCGCCGACCGGCAAGATCACCGTCCTGGTGGGCCCGTCCGGCTGTGGCAAGACCACGTCCCTGCGGATGATCAACCGGATGATCGAGCCGACCAGCGGGCACATCTACATCGATGACGAGGACGTGCAGGCCGTCAACGCGGCCAAGCTCCGGCGCGGCATCGGCTATGTCATCCAGCACGCCGGGCTCTTCCCCAACAAGAGGGTGGTCGACAACGTCGCCACCGTGCCGGTCCTGCTCGGGACATCGAAGCAGCAGGCCCGCGAGCGGGCTCGCGAAGTGCTCGAACTCGTGGGACTGCCAGGAGATTTCGCCGACCGGTGGCCGTCGCAGCTGTCCGGAGGACAACAGCAGCGGGTCGGCGTGGCACGTGCGCTGGCCGCCGATCCGCCGGTGATGCTGATGGACGAGCCGTTCAGCGCGGTCGACCCCGTCGTGCGCGAGCAGTTGCAGGACGAGTTCCTACGGCTGCAGCGCGATCTCGGCAAGACGATCGTCTTCGTGACCCACGACATCGACGAGGCGCTCAAGCTCGGTGACCAGATCGTGGTGATGCGCGTCGGCGGCAAACTCGCGCAGTTGGCCGATCCGGCCTACCTGCTCGCGCACCCGATCGACGACTTCGTCGCGGACTTCATCGGCCGCGACCGGGGTTATCGCGCGCTGACCTTCACCGAGACACCGCAACTGCCGTTGGCGGCGGAGCCGACGGTGCCGCTCGGCACGACGCCCGAGCAGGCGCGCGCGGCGACCCGGGACGAGTGGCTGCTCGTCGTCGACGACGGCCGGCCGGCCGGTTGGGTCCAGCCGGGCCAGATCGCCGCGCCCATCGAGCCGGCGATGCTGCACCGCGGCGGCACGGTGGCGCGCGCTTCGGGCCCGTTGCGGGCGGCCCTGGATGCCGCGCTGTCGTCACCGAGTCGGCGGGGAGTCATCGCCGGGGAGGACGGGCGGCTGCTCGGCACCGTGCGGGCCCACGAGGTGCTGCAGGCCATCGAGGCGACCGATCGCCCACCGGTCGACGAGGCCGACATCGCGCCCGAGCACGCCGGCCTCTCGCTGGACAAGTAGCCCCGATGCTCTCCTTCATCCAGGACCACTGGTCCGACATCCTCAGCAGGGGGATCCAGCACGCCTGGTTGGCGGGTCTGCCGCTGCTGATCGGCCTGCTGATCTCGCTCCCACTGGGCTGGCTGGCGCGCCGGGCCGCCTGGCTGCGGGTGATCCTGGTCGGCGGGTCGAGCCTGCTCTACACGATCCCGTCGCTCGCGCTCTTCGTGCTCATACCCCTCGTCGCCAAGACCAAGATCATCGACCCGACGAACGTCATCATCGCGATGACGATCTACACCATCGCACTGCTGGTGCGCACCGTCGCCGACGCACTCGGCGCGGTGTCGGAGGAGACCACGCAGGCCGCAATCGCCATGGGTTACACGCCGATCCGACGCTTCTTCGGTGTCGAGCTGCCCCTCGCCGTGCCCGTCATCTCGGCCGGGCTGCGGGTGGCGGCGGTCAGCAACGTCGCCATCGTCAGCGTCTCCGCGCTGCTCGGCATCCGGCAACTCGGGTTCTACCTGACCGACGGCTACCAGATCAACTACTGGGCAGAGGTGTGGACGGGCATCGCGGCCTGCCTGGTCCTGGCGCTGATCTTCGACGTGGCGATCCAGCTGGTCACCAGGGTCCTCACGCCGTGGCAGCGGGAGGTGGGCGCATGATCGGGCAGGTATGGCGCTGGCTGATCGACGGCGCGAACTGGCAGGGCAGCACCGGGATCACCCATCGGTTGCTGGAGCACCTGGAATACACCGGCGAGAGTGTGCTGATCGCCGCTGTCATCGCGCTGCCGATCGGCGCCGTGATCGGTCACTCCGGCCGAGGGAAGTGGATCCTGTCGGCTGCGAACGCGTTCCGTGCGATCCCCAGCCTCGGTCTGCTCTTCGTGGTCGCGATGTGGTTCGTGTCCCGGCTCACCAGCGACGCGGCATACCTCGTCCCGACGATCGTGGTCCTGGTCATCCTGGCCATACCGCCGCTGCTCGCCGGCGCCTACAGCGGCGTGAGCGAGGTGGACCCGGCCGCGCGAGATGCCGCGTTCGGCATGGGTATGACGGGCCCGCAGGTGCTGGCCCGCGTCGAACTGCCCTGTGCGCTGCCGCTGATCTTCTCCGGGCTGCGCAGTGCCGCACTGCAGGTGATCGCCACCGCGACCATCGCGGCGGCGATCAGCGTCGGCGGACTGGGCCGCTACCTGATCGACGGTCTGGCCAACAGCGACTACGTCCAGATGGCCGGGGGCGCGATCCTGGTCGCCGCACTGGCGCTCGTCGTCGACGGGGTGCTGGCCGCGCTGCAACGACTTCTCGTGCCGGGCGGACTGCGCTCGGCACGTCCTTCCCGCCACAAGCGCCGCGCCGCGGTCGCCGAGGCCCGGTCGGCACCCGCCGCCTGAACTTCCGATCCCAACCGAGATGAGGACACACCATGAAGCGCACACTCTCCGTGACCGCACTGGGCATCGCAGCGTCGCTCGCGCTCGCCGCGTGCGGCGGAGGAAGCGACAACCCGCTCGGCAACGGCTCGAGCACTGCGGGCAACGTGCCGAGCGGCACGGCCGCGGCCGGCACGATCCGGGTCGGTGCCGCCAACTTCCCCGAATCGGAGCTGATCGCCGCGATCTACGCCGCGGCGCTGAACGCCAAGGGCGTCAAGGCAACGACCGGGGACCCGATCGGTGCTCGCGAGGTCTACCTCAAGGCACTGAAGCAGGGATCGATCGACCTGATCCCCGAATATGCCTACTCACTGCTCACCTTCTACGACGCGTCGGCGACGCAGACCGCACCCGACGCGGTCCGGGCGGCGCTGGTCAAGAAGCTGCCGGCCGGCGAGACGATCCTGGACGCTGCGGCGGCGCAGGACTCCAACACGGTCACCGTGACCAAGGCGACCGCCGACAAGTGGCACCTGAAGACGATCGGCGATCTGGCGAAGCACTCCAGTGAGGTGACCTTCGCGGCGCCGTCGGAGTTCCAGGGAAGGGAGCAGGGTCTGAAGGGTCTGAAGCGGAAGTACAACCTGGTGCCCAAGAGCTTCCGGGCGCTGCAGGGCACCGCGATCGCCCAGGCGCTGAAGAACAACCAGGCCCAGGCCGCGAACATCTTCACGACCGACCCGTCCATCAAGGCCGACGGTTTCGTCGTGCTGCAGGACCCGAAACACGTCTTCGGCAGCGACAACGTCATCCCGCTGATCAGCAAGGCGAAGGCCACCCAGCAGGTGCAGACGATCCTCAACGCCGTGCAGGCCAAGCTGACGACGCCGAAGCTGGCTGCGATGGACAAGCAGGTCCAGGTCGACCACAAGGACGTGTCGACCGTCGCCAAGCAGTTCATCTCGAGCAACGGCCTGGGCTGACCTATCCCACGAAGTCCTCGGCTCCTGCCGCGCCCCGAAAATAAATGAGTGAGCACTCACTCATTTATGCTAGATTGCCGATCCATGGGCAGCAGGACGACGGAACGAGCCACCACACGAGCGCGTCGCCTCCCGCCGCACGAGCGGCGGGAGGCGCTGCTCGACACGACTCTCGGATTGATCCGCGAGGGCCCCAAGCTCCCCACCACCCGTGAGATCGCCGAAGCGGCCGGGGTTGCCGAGGGCACCATCTTCCGGGCGTTCGCCACCAAGGACGAGCTCTTCGACGCGGTGCTGGAGCGCACCTTCGACTCCGCACCGCTGGTCGACGCGTTGCAGAAAGTCGATGGCGACGCGGGTCTGGAATCGGTGATGATCGAGATCGTCCGACTCCTGCAGGCCCGGTTCGTGGAGATCTTCGACGTCATGGGCGCCTTCAGCCTGATGGGGCCGCCCGAGCGTTTTCGTGACCCGCAAGTGCAGCGTCGCCAAGAGCGGGAGATCGGGACGTTGGTGCACGACCTGGTGCAACCGTATGCCGACGAGCTGCGGCTGCCGATCGACCAGGTCACCCGGATGTGCCGGTTGCTCACCTTCAGCGGCAGCCACCGGCACATCAACGACGGGCAGGTCCTGCGCGCGGAGGACATCGTCCAGATGGTGCTCTACGGCGTGGTAAGACGCGAAACTCATTGACACACGACTGATTCGAGGCAGATAGATGCTCTTCAAGCTCATCCGGGAGCGGCTCGCGCCATACCGCGGGTTGCTCGTCGGGCTGGTGCTGCTGCAGCTGCTCAACGTCGGCGCCAACCTCTACCTCCCGACGCTCAACGCGGACATCATCGACAACGGGGTGACCAAGGGCGACACCGGGTACATCTGGCACACCGGCGGGATCATGCTCGCCGTCTCCGTGCTGCAGATCTGCGGCTCGATCGGCGCGGCCTTCTTCGGGGCCCGGATCGCGATGTTCTTCGGCCGGGACACCCGCGCGTCGATCTTCCGGTCGGTCGGCCGCTTCTCGTCGCGAGAGGTCAACCAGTTCGGGGCACCGTCACTCATCACCCGCAGCACCAACGACGTGCAACAGGTCCAGACGCTGGTGCTGATGAGCTGCACGCTGATGGTGAGTGCACCGTTCATGATGGTCGGCGGCGTGATCATGGCGCTGCGTGAGGACGCCGGGCTGTCCTGGCTGGTGCTGGTCGCGGTCGTCGTGCTGGGCATCGCGGTCGCAGCCGTCGTGCGCAAGATGGTGCCGGGGTTCCGGCTGGTGCAGCGGCGTATCGACACCGTCAACCGGGTGATGCGCGAGCACCTCACCGGTGTCCGCGTCATTCGGGCGTTCACCCGTGAGGGGTACGAGGAGCGGCGCTTCGACGTCGCGACCGACGAGCTGACCGACATCTCGACCAGGGTCGGCAGCCTGATGATGACGATGTTCCCGCTCGTCTTCTCGGTGATGAACCTGTCGACCATCGGCGTGTGGTGGTTCGGGGCGCACCAGATCGCGAACGGCGACGTCGAGATCGGGTCGCTGTCGGCATACATGACCTATCTGATCCAGATCCTGATCTCGGTCATGCTGGCGACCTTCATGTTCATGATGATCCCGCGCGCCGCGGTCGCCGCGGAGCGGATCACCGAGGTGGTCGACACGGAGTCGTCGGTGCACGCCCCGGATCGTCCCGTCACGCCGACCCGGGTGCGCGGCGTGGTCGAGCTCCGTGGCGCCACCATGCAGTACCCCGGTGCCGACGACCCGGTGCTGCGTGACGTCACGCTGCGCGCGGAGCCCGGACAGACTGTCGCGATCATCGGCTCGACCGGGTCGGGGAAGTCGACGTTGCTGTCGCTGATCGCGCGGCTGTTCGATGCGACGGAGGGCGCCGTGCTGATCGACGGTGTCGACGTTCGCGACCTGGACCCGCAACTGCTGTGGGGCCACATCGGGATCGTGCCGCAGAAGGCCTACCTCTTCTCGGGGTCGGTGGCGTCGAACCTGCGGTACGGCAACCCGGATGCCTCCGACGAGGAGCTCTGGACCGCGCTGGAGATCGCGCAGGCCCGTGATTTCGTCGAGCGAATGGACGGCGGCCTGGAGGCCACGATCGCCCAGGGTGGCACGAACGTCTCCGGCGGACAGCGCCAGCGGCTGTGCATCGCACGAGCACTGGTGGCCCAGCCGCGTATCTACCTGTTCGACGACTCCTTCTCCGCACTCGACCTGGCGACGGATCGCCGGCTCCGCGAGGCACTGGCGCCGCACGTGCTCGAGGCGACGGTGTTCATCGTCGCGCAACGCGTCTCGACCATCCGCGGTGCCGACTCGATCGTGGTGCTGGATGACGGGCACGTGGTCGGCATGGGCGCGCACGACGAGTTGCTCGACAGCTGCGAGGCGTACCGCGAGATCGTCGCCTCCCAGGGCGGTCTCGGCGAGGAGGTGGCGTGATGGCGAAGAAGAAGGACCCCCAGGCGGCCACCGTTCCGGCGCCGGGGCCGCGCAGCGCCAAACCGATGCGACGCCCCGGCGGGCCGGGCATGGGCATGGGTATGGCGGAGAAGTCCAAGGACTTCACCGGATCCGCCAAACGGCTGATGCACCGGCTCAGCCCGCACCGGTCGACGCTCATCGTGATCATCGCGCTGACCGTGGCTTCGGTGGCACTCAACGTCATCGGGCCGAAGGTCCTCGGCAAGGCGGTCGACAAGATCTATTCGGGTGCGGTGGGTGCGACGATGCCGCACGGCGCGACCAAGGCACAGGTCGTGCAGTCGCTGCGGGATCAGGGGCACGGCACGCTCGCCGACATGGTCAACAAGATGGACGTCGTCCCCGGCGTCGGTATCGACTTCGGCGCGCTCGGACGGATCCTGCTCGTCGTGCTGTGCCTCTACCTGGTGGCCGGACTCTTCCAGCTGATCCAGGCGCGACTGCTCAACCGGGTCGTGCAGGACACGATGAACACCCTGCGTAAGGACGTCGAGGCGAAGATCAACAACGTTCCGCTGCGCTACCTCGACGGTCAGCCGCGCGGCGAGCTGCTCTCGCGGGTCACCAACGACATCGACAACATCGGCCAGTCGATGCAGCAGTCGATGAGCCAGCTGCTCGTCAACGGGCTCACGGTCATCGGCGTCATCGTGATGATGCTGACGATCTCGTGGTGGCTGACCCTGGTCGCGATGATCGCCATACCGGTCGTGATGCTCGTGACGAGCCAGGTGATGAAGCGCTCGCAGAAGCTGTTCGTCGCCCAGTGGGGACACACCGGCGCGCTGAACGCGCAGATCGAGGAGACGTTCACCGGGCACGACCTGGTCAAGGTGTTCGGCCGGCAGCACGAGGTCGGCGCAGCGTTCGACAAGACCAACGAAAGCCTCACCACGGTGAGCTGGCGGGCACAGTTCGTCAGCGGGCTGGTGATGCCGGTGATGATGTTCGTCGGGAACCTGCAGTATGTCGTCGTCTGTGTCCTGGGCGGGTTGCAGGTCGCGAACGGCTCGATGAGCCTCGGCAACGTCACGGCGTTCGTGCAGTATTCGCGGCAGTTCACCCAACCGCTCACCCAGTTGGCGTCGATGGTCAACCTCATGCAGTCCGGGGTGGCCAGCGCGGAACGCGTCTTCGAGGTGCTCGACGCCCCGGAACAGAGCCCCGACGAGCACGCGGTGCTGCGACCGACGCACGGAGCCGTGGAGTTCGACCGGGTGAACTTCGGGTACGCACCGGACCAGCCGCTCATCGAGGACCTCTCGATGCACGTCGAGCCCGGCCAGACGGTCGCGATCGTCGGACCGACCGGGGCGGGCAAGACGACGCTGGTCAACCTGATCATGCGTTTCTACGAGCTGGACTCGGGGCGCATCCTGATCGACGGCCAGGACATCACCACGGTGAGCCGGCAGGACCTGCGCTCGCGGATCGGCATGGTGCTGCAGGACGCGTGGCTCTTCCACGGGACGATCCGGGACAACATCGCCTACGGCCGGTTGGACGCGACCGAGGACGAGATCCTGGCCGCGGCCAAGGCGACGTTCGTCGATCGGTTCGTCCGCTCGTTGCCGGACGGCTACGACACGGTCATCGACGAGGAGGGCTCCGGCGTCTCGGTCGGGGAGCGCCAGCTGATCACCATCGCACGGGCGTTCCTGGCGGACCCGGCCATGCTCATCCTGGACGAGGCCACCTCGTCGGTCGACACCCGCACCGAGGTCATGCTCCAGGAGGCGATGGCCGCGCTGCGTTCGGACCGCACGAGCTTCGTGATCGCCCACCGGCTCTCCACGATCCGCGACGCCGACACGATCCTGGTCATGGAGGACGGACACATCGTCGAGCAGGGCGACCACGACGAGTTGCTCGCGGCACGCGGTGCGTACTACCGCCTCTACATGTCGCAGTTCGAGGGAGCCATGACCGAGGTCGATCCCAACGCGCTGCCCGCCGCCCCGTAGGCCCGCGGTGCGCGGCGGACCGCGCTCCGGCGGGAAGCGCTCCGGCGGCCCGCGCGCCGCCGCGGGAGTGTGCCGGGTCTACGGTCGCCGCAGGTCGAACTCGTAGTCGGTCTCGCTGCCGTCCAGGAACCTGGAGTTGCGGGAGTACCACTGCGCGAGCTGATCGTCGCTGTCGATGGTCAGCTCACCCGCCGACCTGGTGTAGCGGGACGCGTCATGGGCGTCGATCACGGTGTGCAGGTGCTCACCCGGCGGAGCCTCGCACCGCACATCGACCCGGTGCATCGAGTCGGGAACGGCCGTGCCGTCCAACTCGGGCACGATGTCGTGGTTGTTCTCGATCGACAAGACGTGGACGTCGTCCGGGATCGGTATCCGGTCGATGGGGGAGCCGTCGGTCACGACTTCGCGCACGTCGAACTTGGTGCGGAACCCGTCATCGACGGCGAGCCGGGCCGCGACGATGCCGCCCTGGCTGTGGCCGGTGACCAGGACGGGCTCCGTGCCGGGTTGCACCCCCGACTCCTTCATCGCTGCGGTCAGCGCCTTGTCGACAGCCGGGTAGAGCGAGGAACTCGCGCCCGCCATCGTTGCGAGGTTGGCTGCGGTGTTGGACGGGCCGTGGTCGCTGCGTAACGGCCAGTGCGAGGTGCCGGGGATCGCCACGACCCACGCACCCGTGCCGTCCGCACCGACGACGCGGCGCACCAGGAGCACGGATCCGTCCGCGCCGGAACGGTGCTCGACGTCCGCCGCGGCCGCCGTCACGTCGGACAGTTGCCGCTTCCTGGTCCGGCGGTGCTGCTCGCGGGTCTGCGTGACGGCCAGCGGTCTGGTGTCGTCGAAGTAGCCGAGTGAGCGCCCGACGGCCAGCAGCCAGGCGATCTGGCCCTCGAAGTCCTGCGCCGGCGGGGGAGCGAGGAGGTGGTGCGTCGCCGCGAAGTCGCCGACCGCGGCCGACGGGCTGAACCACGAGGCGGCGTGTTGCAGCGCGTCCGGTGCCTGTCCGTAGACGTCACCCAGCGCGGCGGCCGCGGAACCGGCCACCCACACACCCGCGCCGGTCCACGGGACCAGGCCGTCGACCAGGGCGGGGTCGTTGATCAGCTGCTGCTGGAGATGCGAGGTGACGGCACCCGCCCACGGGCCCTTGTCCCAGGAGAGGGTGCTCGCCGACCAGGGGTGTTCGGCCGCGGCCACCACGGCGTCCACGGCAAGGTCGCCGCTCAGCCGTGCCGGTGCGGTCGCGACGTTGACGGCGGCGAGCAGCGCACGCTGTGCGGTGTCGGTGAGCTCGTAGACGGTCGCGCTCCAGCGCAAGGTGCTCGCCGTGAACTCCATGTGCAGCCCCAGTGCGGTGAGGTTGAGTGTCAGCCCCGCGACCTGCTGGGCGATGTCGACGGCGGAGCCGGGCGACAGAATCGCGCTCTTCTCCGGCAGGCAGGCCGCGATCCCCAGCACCTGCCTGCGTAAGTAGCCGGTCTGGCCACCGGTGGCACCCAACCGGGCGGCGGCGCTGCGCATGTCCGTGAACTGCGCCTCGGTCGACGCGCTGCCGCCGGACACGGTGCATTGTCGGCTCGTGGTGTCAGACACCGGCACACTCCATGGCAAGCGCCGCGAACGCGCTGAGCCGGGCCTGCACCTCGAGACGGGACATCGACCGGAAGGTGAGCTCCTCGTCCGGGTCGGCGTGCAGGCAGCCCCAGCCGGACGGGAGCAGGTGCAGCATCGTGGCGAGCTGCGGTCTGCCGTGCACCGTCAGCATCATCGACAGCAGGGCGTCGGCACCCCACGCGAGTTCGGCGACCCACCACGGCAGGCCGGCCAACTGCAGGTCGTCGCAGGCGGCCTGGATCCGTTTCGCGTCACCGCGCCGGACGACGTCGGCGAGGGCGAGGGCGTCCCCGGGTGCGAGTCGTGACGGCCGCGGATCCCGCGGCGGATCGTCGTCGGGCCGCGTGCCGGCGGAGGTCTCGAGGTGCCGCGGTATGCCGGCCAGCTCGCCCGGTAGATGCCGTCCCGGACCGCTGGTCAACTGCCAGTCGTCGCCGCGCTGGCTCAGCAGCCGGAATTCCGGACCGTCCATCGAGAACAGCGTCCATCGCCGGCGGGTGCGGGTGGCCGCGCAGATCGTGGCGTAGGTGCCTGTCGCCATACCCTCGACGGCGGCGTGGGCCGCGCCCGGATCGAGCACCTGTCGCTCGACCGCAACCTCGCGGACCCCGGTGTCGCTCATGAGAGGAACCCCAACGGATCGATGTGGTGCTCCACGAAACCGACCACCTTGCCGATCGCGTGCTCGTGATCCTCGACGTGCCGCGCGTGGCTGTAGAGCAACCGACTCAACTCGTCGAGGTCGTCCGCGCGGCGCCGGAACTCGGCGGCACGGTCGGTCAGCTTCTTGCGGTAGCGGTCCGCGCCCTGGCTGCGCCACCGGATGGAGCCGTTGGCGGCCACCGCGGTCGCGGCACGCCGGGCCTCGGTGGCAAGCCGCGCTGCGCGTCTGGCCTGGGCGCGGATCTGCTCTGGGTCGTCGGACATGCCGATGACAGTAGGCATTTCGTGCCGAGCGGCGTCACCCGTGAGATCGCGACC
This sequence comes from Flexivirga oryzae, assembly GCF_014190805.1. Lineage (NCBI taxonomy): Bacteria > Bacillati > Actinomycetota > Actinomycetes > Micrococcales > Dermacoccaceae > Flexivirga > Flexivirga oryzae. The sequence continues at coordinate 171,525 of NZ_JACHVQ010000004.1, forward strand.
TGTGGACGACGAGTCGATGACCCGGGGATGTGGACGAAGTATCGTGCGGGACATGTCGCACCCGTTCGCCGGTCGCTACGACCTGCACGAGCAGATCGGCTCCGGAGGCATGGGTGCGGTATGGCGCGCCTGGGACCGCAAGCACGAGCAGTGGGTCGCGGTGAAGGTGCTGACCCAGTCCGAAGCCGGCACCCTGCTGCGCTTCGTCCGGGAGCAGTCGCTGCGCGTGCAGCACCCGCACGTGGTGGCGCCCCAGGGCTGGGCCGCCGACGACGAACACATCGCGCTGTCGATGGATCTGGTCCGCGGCGGTTCGCTGGAAACCCTGCTCGGGGACCACGGGCCGTTGCCCGAGAGCTACGTCGCGGTGCTGGTCGACCAGGTGCTGCAGGGGCTGTCCGCCATCCACGAGGCAGGGGTCGTGCACCGCGACATCAAGCCCGCGAACATCCTGCTGGAGCCGACCGGTTCGGCCCGGCCGCTCGCCCGGGTGTCCGACTTCGGGGTGGCCACGAGGGTCGGCGAGCCGCGGTTGACCCAGCGCGGTCACAACGTCGGTACCCGCGGCTATGTCGCCCCGGAAGCAGCGGACGCGGACCCGGCGCCGACGGCCGACCTGTATGCCGTGGGCGTGCTCGGGAGGCGGCTGCTCACCGCCGCCGACCCCGACCAGCTGCCGGCCCAGCACCCTTCGCAACTCTGGCATCTGCTGCAGCGGCTCAGCGCCCCGGACCCGCAGCAGCGCCCAGCGTCGGCGGCGGACGCCCGTGCGCTGCTGGCGCCGTACCTGCCGGGCGGCGAGCCGTGGGTGGGCGACGCCGAGCCGCCATACGTCTTCGAGCAGCTCACGGCACCTGCACCGCGAGCCACTCCCACCCAGGTCGTGCTGCCGCGGGCGACGACGGGCCCGGTGCCCACTGGCGCGCCACAGGAGCGGCCGCGGTTCAGCCGCGACCGGTTGCGCGTGCTGATGGCCGCGAGCCTGGTGCTCGCGGCCATCCTGCTGGTGATCGTGCTGGTGCTCGTCCTGGGGTGAGCGGTCAGCGGCGACGCAGCGCCATCGCAGCCCCGGCTCCGACGATCGCGAGCAGCGCCGCACCACCGGACAATCCGCCGACGAGCGGCCAGTTGGTGTGCCCGGAATCGTCCGCGACGGGCACACCGCCCGCCTCGGTGCCCACCGCCCGCACCGAGCCGGCGGAACTGGCCGGAGCGGTCGAGGTCGACCCGCCCGAGTTCGACGAGGACGGCGCGGTCGACGACCGTGAGCCGGTCGAGCCGCTGGTCGGCGGAACCGGCGAGGTGGACGTGTCCGTGGCGGCCGCACCCGTACCCGGCCGGACGCCCTCACCGGCCGCGAAGCGCGGTGCATCTTGACCCGGCCGGCCCGTTGTCGCCACCTGGAGGTCGACCTTCAACGGCGTGCGCACCGTGTCCGTACCGCTGGTGGTGGTGCTCAGCCCGACGACCACGTAGTAGTCGCCGGCGACCGAGCTGCCGACCGCTCGATCCGAGTAGGAGGTGCGGTTGCGCAGCCGGATCGGGACGGTGGTGGCCGCCACCCGGGCGCCGTCGTCGTCGAGCAGACGCTGGTGGGACAGTGTGCCGAGATCACCCTTGGGCATTCCGTCGACGGAAGTGGCACTCGCCATGCCACCGACCGGCGACAGGATGTCGACGTTGAACTCGCGGATGCTCGACGTCTTGTAGGCCGGGTTCTGCTCGGCGGTCGCCACTGCCTGGACCTGTTGGCCCCAGGTCGCGGACACCTTGAAAAACTTCAGCTCGCCCGGGATGAGCTCGAGGTTCGTGCTGGTGCCGGGCGTGAGCCGGGTGGCGGTGGACAGTCCCGTGCCGCCGACGCTGGTGCCCTGCGGATCCTGGGTCGGCATGGGCTGCCACGTGGCCGAGGTCGACCGGTCGTCACCCTTGAGGATCGAGCTGTTCGTGGGTTCGGGGGTCTCGATGACGCTCAGCTGCATCGGAGTGCCCGATGCATCGTCTCCCCAGTTGGTCTGCTCGATCTTGAGGATGAGGTCGTCGGTGTGACAGGCGGCTTTCCAGCTGTAGGTCGCCGCGGTCGACAGGGATCCGGTCAACAGGTCCCGCGACGATTTGCCGAAGCCGATGGACATCGGCCACACCGAGCCGCAGGACGTGCCGTCTGCTGTCGACACCGACAACTGCAACTGACTGTCCTCGACCTTGGGGCGACTCGTGATGCCGATCAGGAAATCGCTGTTCGGCATGGTGTGCTTGAGGTGGTAGTACTTGGCGGTCTCGCCGTCGGCGGGGACTGTGTCGGTCCACCGCCCCGCGCCGATCTCCGGGGCGCCACTGCTCGTCGGCGTGCCGGTGATCTTCTTACCTGAGATCGAGAACGGTTGCGCTGCACGGGTTCTGGTCGTCTCGAGTGCCTCGGTGAGACCGGTCGTGTCCGATGCCGGGAAGTACTTGCCGCCGGTCGCCGACGCGATGCAGCTCAGCTGCTTGCGCGCCTTGTCCCCGACCTTGAAGCCGACGACGTCGACGCGCAGATCGATGCCCTTGGCGGCGAGTTCCTTGGCGGTGTCGCACGGGTCTGGCGAGCACGTCGACTCTCCGTCGGAGACCAGCACGATCGATCGCTGGCCGGTGGTGCCGAGGTCTTTCGCCGCCTGTTGCAGTGCGTATGCCGTGGGCGTCTGGCCCTTGGGGGAATAGCGCTTGACCGCGGACTTCAGGGCGGCCCGGTCCAGCGGCTGCACCGGAACCACCTGTTGACTGTCGGAACACGCCTGGCGGGTGTCCTTCCCGGGTGGCGCGGTGGCGCCATACACCCGCATGCCGACCTGGGTGCTGTCCTGCATGCCGTCGATCATCGTGGTCAGCGCCTGTCGGGCGTCATGGATCTTGCTGTGTCCGTCACCCGCCGGGTCGGCCATGGATCCTGAGGCATCGAGCAGGATTTCAAGCCTTCCGGTGGATGGCTCGACGGCGTGGGCGGCGGGCGCGGCGACTGCGGAGGCGCTCGCCGCGAGAGCACAGATACCGAGCGCGGCGAGGGCTGGATGTCGGGTTCGCATGGTTCCTCCAGGTGTTTCCAGTAGTAATCTTCATCACTACAGACGTAACCATGCCTGGTTTGGTTTCCGATCGTCAAGAGTTTTCTCTAGGCTGTTCCCGGCGCGTCGAAGGAGGAGTCGAACGGTGGAGGATCTCGTGGCCAACCAGCAGAGCCAGGCGCAGTTGTACGGCGCGCCGCTCGCGACAGTCATCGAGGGCATCGGACACAACCTGGGGCTCACCCAGGGCCGGATCGCGCAGGTGCTCGGACTCTCGGCGCCGATGCTGTCGCACCTGGTGAGCGGGCGACGGGTGAAGATCGGCAATCCGATGGCGCACGCCCGGCTGACGCAACTGCGGTCGCTCGCCGAAGACGTTGCGAGCGGCCGGGTTTCGCCCGAACAGGCCGCTGCCGTGGTGCCGCAGATCGCGGCCAGCCAGGACAGCTGGACCACGTCGCACTCACTCGCCGCCGCGGCGGCGCCCGACGAGACGACGATCGTCCGGGACGTGCAGGAACTCTTCCGGGCGGTCGCCGACGCCGCCGACTGGCTCGCCGCGGCGGAGACCGTCGCGGCCGACCACCCGGCGATCGCCGAAGTGCTGCGGGTCTACGGCGCCTCCCGCACCGCGACGGCGCAGGAACACTGGCACCGCGTGCTCGACCACTGAGCTCGGGTGGCGGTCGGCGCGGCATACCGTGTCGGCGGCCGCCGTCGGCGGTAACGTCAGCGCGTGGTCACCGTCGCGCACGGTCCGGTTCGGGCATCCGTCAGCAGGTTGTCACCCGGCTACTTCGCCCTCGTGATGGCGACCGGGATCGTTTCGGCCGGTCTGCGCCTGGACGGCGCCGACTGGCTGTCCGACATCCTGCTGATCATCGGCGGCATCGCCTTCGTCGTGCTGATCGTGCTCAATCTGTGGCGATTCGCGCAGTTCCGCACGCAGGCGGTGGCCGACTTCTTCAATCCGCAGCTGTCCTTCGGCTACTTCACGTTCGTGGCCGCCGCCGGGGTGCTGGCGTCGGGCGTCGCGACCCACGGGATCCTGTCGCTGACCCTCGCGCTGTTCATCGCCGGCTTCGGCGCCTGGATCCTGCTCGGGTATGCCGTGCCGTGGGCGACGATGCTGGACCGCGGGCATCGGTCGACGGTGCGCAACGCGAACGGCTCGTGGTTCCTGTGGGTGGTCTCCAGTCAGTCGGTGGCGTCGATGGCCGCCATCCTGGAGCGGCACCTGCACTCGGCGCAACATCTGTTCGCGATGTTCGCGGTCGTCGCCTGGTCGGTCGGCGTCTTCCTCTATGGGGCCGAGAGCATGCTGATCGCGCTGCGCGAGATGCTCTACGACGCGGACTTCGCACCGTCGTACTGGGTGTGCATGGGTGCGGCGTCGATCACCGTGCTTGCGGGGTCGGAGATCCTCGCGTCACCGGGTTCGACCATCGTCAGCAACATCACGCCGATGCTGGATGCCGCGACCATCGTGTTCTGGTCGTTCGCGTCCTGGCTGTTGCCGATGCTGATCCTCGCGTTCTGCTGGCGCCATTTCATCCGTCGCGTTCCGCTCACCTACGACAGTGCGCTGTGGAGCATGGTCTTCCCGTTGGGGATGTATGCCGTGGCCTCCGTGCACCTCGGGGAGGTCGAGGAACTTCCCTGGGTCCTCGGCATCGGGCGCGTCGAGCTGTGGCTCGCCTTCGCGATCTGGTGCCTCGTCTTCATCGGGTTCTTACGGCACGTATGTCGAATCCTGTTGCGGGAGAACCCTTCTCCGGTGGGCTGAGGTCGCCTCGGCGCTTTCGGTCCGGACGCTGGGGTGTGGGAAGGGGGCGCCCCTGGAACATCACGCGATTGTTGCAAACCGGAGACATTCGGCGGAATTCCCACACAATCAGCGCGTGCGCCATATCGTGTGGCGCAATGGACGAGGCACACCCTGGACCTCGCCACTGCCGTTCGCTGCCGGAAGGAATTCCACATCATGGCATTCACACGTACTCTCAGCATCGCAGGTGCGATGGCCATCGCTGCCTCCCTGGCGGCCTGCGGGTCCAGCTCGGGAGGCTCCGGCGGATCCGGTTCGCAAGCTGCGGGAGGTGGTGGCAGCTATGGCAACTGCAAGATCACCAGTAAGGCCAACTCGATCAAGATCAAGCCCGCCGTCGCCGACACGTTGACCGTCGAGACGACGCTGCCTGCACAGGGGTGGTGGAACGGCACGACGGCAGACTCGATCAAGGACGGTTACGAGTACTGCATGGCGGCCGAGCTGGCCAACATGGCCGGCCTGAAGCACCTGAAGATCAAGGCGGTGTCGTTCGATCAGCTCGTCGCAGGCCACACGAGCAACTTCGACCTCGCGCTCGCGGAGATCTCGATCACGCCCGAGCGTGCCAAGGTGGTCGACTTCTCCAAGCCGTACTTCGACTCCAACATCGGTGTGCTGACCAAGAAGGGCGCGGGCATCACCGCCGACAACATCAAGGGCAAGCGGTGCGCGGCGTACTCCGGCACGACCTCGGTGGACTTCTTGAAGAACAAGCTGAAGTGCAAGTCGCAGAAGGTCTACCCCGACTCGCAGACCCTCTATCAGGGTGTCCTGTCGGGCCAGACCGACGTCGCGTTGCTGGACACGGCGATCGTGCTGGCGGAGGCGAAGCAGACCGGCGGCAAGCTCGAGGTGCCGGGACAGTACAAGACCGGTGAGAAGTACGGCGCGATCTACCCCAAGGGTTCGGCCAACGAGAAGGCCCTCGACAAGGGCATCACCACCCTGCTCAACGACGGAACGCTGAAGACGCTGTCCAAGGACTACCTCGGACCGGCCTTCGGTGGCGACCCGTCGGCAGTCCCGGTGTGGTCGCTGAAGTGAGTGCTTCCGTAGGGCGAGCGCTGGACGGGCGACGATGAGTTCTCACGCACTCGTTCGGGACGACGTCCAGTCGGCGCCGGAGCCGAGCCCGCCGCAGAAGGTGGCGGGCTCGGCGGTTGTCGCACTGGTGGTGGACATCATCGGCATCGCGCTGATGCTGTATGCCGTGAAGCTGCTGCGCGACTACAACGACGACAACGCAGCAGCCACGGTCGTGGCGGTGATCCTCGTTCTCGTATCCCTCTACCCGCTGTGGCCCACGATCCAAGGATTCGCGGGGGCATCGAAGCGCGCCGGCCTGCTCCGCGACAAACAGGTCGTCGCGGCCCGTCGCGTCGCCGCCCGCGGCCGCGAGGATGCCGCCATCGGCATGGGTTACGGAGCGGCCGTCATCATCGTTGGCGGAGTGCTCTGGTTGGCGATGACCAACTCCGGGGCGGTTGCCGACACCTTCCTTCGGGTGGACGCGTGGAAGCAGTCGTTCAGCGAACTGATCCAGGCCTTCTGGATCAACATCTGGGTTGCGATCGTGTCCTTCATCCTGGTGCTGATCTTCGGGCTGCTCCTCGCGATCATGCGCATGCTGCCCGGCCGGGCCGGTGCGCCGCTGCGGCTCATCGCCACCGTCTATTGCGATGTGTTCCGGGCGATCCCGGCCATTGTGACCGTCATGCTGGTGGCCTTCGGCGCAACGCTGGCGTTCACCTTCACGCAGACCTGGAACCTCGCCTGGCTCGGTGTCGTCGCGCTGACGATGACCTACTCGGCGTACGTCGCGGAGGTCTATCGGGCGGGTCTGGCCTCGATCCACCCGAGTCAGGGTGCCGCGGCGCGCTCGCTGGGACTCAGCTACGGCCAGACGCTGCGGGCGGTGCTCGTGCCGCAGGCTGTTCGGCGGATGGTCCCTCCGCTGATGAACGACTTCATCAGCCTGCAGAAGGACACCGCCCTACTGTCGGTCGCCGCGATTCCGGAGGTACTGCAGGTGGCGAAGTTGTGGGAGTCCAAGCTCTACACTCTGGCACCGGTGACCCTGGCGGCGGTCTTCTTCATCATCGTCACCATCCCGCAGGCACGCTTCGTCGACTACCTGATCAATCGGGATGCAGCAAAGCGGGCGGGTGGTTGAGATGGCCTTCCTGGAGATCAAGGACGTCCGAAAGGCATACGGACACAACGAGGTGCTCAAGGGTGTCTCGATCGATGTCAACCGCCACGAGGTCATCTGCCTGATCGGTGCTTCGGGCTCCGGCAAGTCGACGCTGTTGCGCTGCGTCAACCAGTTGGAGCAGGTCAACGGCGGCGAGATCCTCATCGAGGGCGACACCGTCACCGGCGCCGGGGTCGACCTGAACCGGTTGCGCCGCGATGTCGGCATCGTCTTCCAGAGCTACAACCTCTTCCCGCACATGTCGGTGCTGAAGAACGTCATGCTCGCACCCACCATGGTGGGCGGGGTGGACTCCAAGACGGCTCGTGACAAGGCGATGACCCTGCTGGACTCCGTGGGTATGGCGGAGAAGGCGAACGCCTATCCCGACATGTTGTCCGGTGGTCAGCAGCAGCGCGTCGCGATCGTGCGCGCGCTCGCGATGGAACCACGCATCATGCTGCTGGACGAGATCACCGCGGCGCTCGACCCCGAGCTGGTCGGTGACGTGCTGGAGATCGTGCGGGAGCTGGCCAACGACGGGTTGACGATGCTGCTGGCGACCCACGAGATGGGCTTCGCCAAGGAGGTCTCGAGCAAGGTGTGCTTCCTGGAGCAGGGCTCCATCCTGGAGATGGGCCCGCCGAAGGAGATCTTCGAGAACCCCCGCGAGGAGCGCACCCAGCAGTTCCTCAGCCGGGTGGTGAAGTCCGGCCGCCTGTAGAACCTGGCCCGGACGGACCGCCGCACTCACCGCCGAGAGGCCCAGCAAATACCGAGAGGCCCAGCAATTCAGCTCGAATTCCTGGGCCTCTCGGTGTGTATGTGAGCCTGTCGCTACTCAGCTACCTGGCGCGACGCGGCTACCTGGCGCGACGCGGCTACCGCGCTACTCCGCCACCGCGCGCTACTCCGCCAGCGCGGGCTACCGCGGCGATCGCGGGTTACTCGGCGGCTGCGGGCTCCTTGCCACGGCGGACGGCGGCCAGCAGCAGGTTGGCGACGTCGACGACCTCGACCTCTTCGCGGGCGTTGCCGTCGGACTGCTCGGCGGTGAGACCGTCGGTCATCATCACCCGGCAGAACGGGCAGCCGATCGCGATGCGGTCGGCGCCGGTCGCGACGGCCTCCTTGGTGCGGTTGAGGTTGATCCGCGAGCCGAGCTTCTCCTCCATCCACATGCGTGCACCGCCGGCGCCGCAGCAGAACGACTTCTCCCGGGAGCGCTCCATCTCGCGGTATTCGACACCGGGCAGCGCGCCGATGAGCTCCCGCGGCGGTGCGTAGACGCCGTTGTGCCGGCCCAGGTAGCACGGGTCGTGGTAGGTGACGGACGCACCGGTCGATGCCGCGCTGTCGCTGTGGTCGGCCTCGTCCGGGCGGGCGACCGGCACCAGGCGCTTCTCCCGCACCAGCTTGTTGAGCAGCTGGGTGTGGTGCAGCACCTCGTAATCGCCTCCCACCTGGGGGTATTCGTTCTTCAGCGTGTTGAAGCAGTGCGCGCAGGTGACCACGATCTTGGTCGCACCGGCCTCGTTGAGCGTCTCGACGTTCTGCGTCGCCAACGCCTGGAAGAGCATCTCGTTGCCCGCGCGGCGTGCCGGGTCACCGGTGCATGCCTCGCCGTCGCCGAGCACGGCGAACGAAACCCCAGCGGTGTCAAGCAGTTCCGCGACCGCACGGGTCGTCTTCTTCGCGCGGTCCTCGTACGCGCCGGCGCAGCCGACCCAGAACAGGTAGTCGACCTCGGACAGGTTCTCCACGTCCTGGCCGAAGACCTTGACCTCGAACGGCAGGCCCTTGGCCCAGTCCAGGCGGGCCCGGGCCGCCATACCCCACGGGTTCTGTTTGCCTTCGAGGTTCTTGAAGAGCCCGCCGAGCTCGGACGGGAACGCCGACTCGATCAGCGTCTGGTAACGGCGCATGTCGACGATGTGGTCGACGTGCTCGATGTCGACCGGGCACTGTTCCACGCAGGCACCGCAGGTGGTGCACGACCACAGCACGTCCTCGTCGATGATCGCGTCGGCGTCACCCAGCGGGTTGTATGCCGTCAGCGGCGCGGCCTCGTCATACCCGGTGGCACCGATCAACGGGATCTCCATGATCGGGTTGTCCGGTGTCGCCGGACCGGTGCCTGCCGCCGCCTTGGCCGCCGTCAGGTATGGCGCCTTGGCGTGTGCGTGTTCCCGCAGGCTCATCATCAACAGCTTCGGCGACAACGGCTTGTCGGTGTTCCAGGCCGGGCACTGCGACTGGCAGCGGCCGCACTCGGTGCAGGTGGAGAAGTCCAGCAGACCCTTCCAGGTGAACTCCTCCACGGCCCCGACACCGAACGTCGCGTCCTCGTCGAGGTCTTCCAGCAGTTCCATGGTGACCGGCTTGCCGTCGACCGTCATCGGCTGCAGCGCGCCCAGGGAGGTGCGGCCGTCGGCGTGCCGCTTGAAGAAGATATTGAAGAACGCCAGGAAACGGTGCCAGGCGACACCCATGGTGATGTTGCGGGCCAGCACGATCAGCCAGGTCATCGCGGTGATGATCTTGACGGTCGAGATGACCACGATGAGCGCCTTCACGGTGCCCAGGTCCAGGTGGTGCAGCCAGCCGCCGTACCAGGCGGTCAGCGGGAAGTGCAGGGCGTTCGCGGCGCCCTCGCCCTCGTACTTGCCGATCGCGTACTCCAGGCCGCGCAGCGACAGCACGCAGATGATCTCGATCAGGATGACCAGCTCGACGAAGTAGGCCTGCCAGAAGGTCGACCCGAAGAACCGCGAGCGGCGGCCGTCCTGCCCGGCCGAGCGGGCCGGGTGCTTGTCGCGGCGGTTCCAGATCAGCCAGCTGATGCCGATCAGTCCGGTCCAGCCCAGTAGCTCCACGACCCAGTCGAACAGTACGAAGTTGCCGATGATCGGCAGCGTGAAGGTCGGGTCCCACACCTGGAAGTACGACGCCAGCACCGCCAGCGACAGGATGAGGAAGGAGATCATCGTCACCCAGTGCGCCATCGCCACGATCGGCAGGCGCGACATCCGGGTGTGCCCGAAGATCTCCCGGACCAGGGTGCCGACGCGGCGGCCCTTGCGGTCGCCGCGGTTCTCCGGACGACCCAACTGGAAGGTCGCGATGAACTCGCGAATGGCAGGGATCGCGAGCGCGATGCCGATGACGGTGATGCCGAGAGTGATCACCGCGGCGACGATCTGCAGAGCTGACATAAGGGTCAGTCTATCGGTGGCTACTCGCCAGTAACTTCCTGCCTGCGTCTCGCGCGAGCGCGGAGCCGTTTGCGCACGCAATAACGACCTGTTGGAATATGCATAACCGGTCCCGGAGTTGGACCGTTCATGGCCGGACGACGACGTCCGGCGCGACCCGGCAGACGGAAGGCAACGACGTGCGCATCTTCGACGACGTCACGCACGCGATCGGCAACACACCGCTCGTGCGCATCAACCGCATCATCGACGCGCCCGAAGGAACCACCGTCGCCGCCAAGCTGGAGTTCAACAACCCCGGGGCATCGGTCAAGGACCGCATCGGAGCCGCGATCATCCAGGCCGCCGAGGACGCCGGCGACCTGCAGCCGGGCGGCACGATCGTCGAGGCGACCAGCGGAAACACCGGCATCGCCCTGGCGATGGTCGGCGCCGCGAAGGGTTACCAGGTCGTGCTGGCGATGCCGGAGAGCGCGAGCAAGGAGCGCCGCGCGCTGCTGCGGGCGTTCGGCGCCGAGCTGGTGCTGACCGATCCGGCCGGCGGGATGAAGGCCGCGGTCGAGCAGGCCGAGCAGATCGCGCAGGAGCGCGGCGGGGTCCTGGCCCGCCAGTTCGCCAACGAGGCCAATGCGCGCGTGCACCGCGAGACGACCGCCGAGGAGATCTGGCGGGACACCGACGGCCAGGTGGACATCCTGGTCTCGGGTATCGGCACCGGCGGGACCATCACCGGTGTCGGCCAGGTGCTCAAGGAGCGCAAGCCGGAGACCAAGGTGTTCGCCGTGGAACCCGCCGAGTCACCGATCCTCAACGGTGGCAAGCCCGGCCCGCACAAGATCCAGGGCCTGGGCGCCAACTTCATCCCGGAGATCCTGGACACCACCGTCTACGACGACGTCATCGACATCACCTTCGAGCAGTCCCTGGAGTGGGCCCGCAAGGCGGCGACCCAGGAGGGGCTGCTGGTCGGCATCTCCTCCGGTGCAGCCCTGGCGGCCGCCGCACAGGTGGCGGCCAGGCCCGAGTCGGCCGGCAAGACCATCGTCGTGATCATCCCGAGCTTCGGGGAGCGCTATCTGTCGACCGCGCTCTTCGAGGGCCTGGTGGACTGAGCGCGTCATGGCACACGGCACCCTGCTCACCACCGGCCGCCAGCAGAAGCCCGTCACCCAGTCGGTGCGCTCGGCGGTTGCACTCGTCCGTGAGGACCTCGACGCCGCACTCGAACGCGACCCGGCGACCACCTCACGTCTGGAGATGGCGCTCGCGTCACCGGGCCTGCACGCGATCTGGGTGCACCGCGTCACGCACAAGATGTGGCGCAAGGGTGGGCGGTGGCGCCTGCCCGCCCGCCTCATGTCACAGGCGGCTCGCACCGCCACCGGCATCGAGATCCATCCCGGTGCGCAGATCGGCAAGCGCTTCTTCATCGACCACGGCATGGGCGTGGTGATCGGGGAGACCGCCGAGGTCGGCGACGACGTGATGATCTACCACGGCGTGACGCTGGGCGGCCGGTCGCTGGACCGCGTCAAGCGGCACCCCACCATCGGCAACAAGGTCACCATCGGTGCGGGTGCCCGGGTCCTCGGCCCGATCGAGATCGGCGACGAGACGCAGATCGGCGCGAACGCCGTCGTCGTCCGCGACGTCCCGGGCGCCAGCGTGGCCGTGGGTGTGCCGGCGAAGGTGCGGCCGCTCGTCGAACAGCCCGACCCGTGGGCGGACCCGGCGCTTTTCATCTGACCTCCAGCGGCGGACCGGCTGCGGCCCGGGGATGTGCCGACTGTCGTCGGTTATTCGCCGCGCGATTTCGGCGAGGAAGTCACGACAGTGGCGAGTTGCGTGGCGCCCTAGGATTCCAGCATGACTGAGCAGGAGACCCGCCGCGTCGCCGTGGTGACCGGCGCGGGGAGTGGCATCGGACGCGCCGTCGCAGTGGGTATGGCGCGCGCCGGCTTCGCCGTCGCGTTGGCCGGTCGGCGCGAGGACGCGCTCGCCGACACCGCCTCGTTGCTCGGTGCCGACTCCGGTCTGGCGATCCCGACCGATGTCACCGACGAGCCGGCGGTGGTGCAGCTCTTCGACCGGACGGTGGAACGCTTCGGTCGGGTCGACGTCCTGTTCAACAACGCCGGCAGATCCGCCTTCGCGACCTCGTTCGACGAGATCGCGCTCGCCGACTGGCAGGCGGTCGTCGACGTGAACCTCACCGGGATGTTCCTGTGTGCGCGGGAGGCGTTCCGGCACATGCGCGCGCAGCAACCGTCCGGCGGGACGATCATCAACAACGGTTCGATCTCCGCGCAGGTGCCCCGGCCGCAGGCCGCGCCATACACGGTCACCAAGCATGCGGTGAGCGGCCTGACCAAGCAGATCGCCCTCGACGGCCGGCCGCACCGGGTGCGCTGCGGGCAGATCGACATCGGCAACGCGGCCTCGGCGATGACCGCACGGATGTCCGCCGGCATGCTGCAGGCCGACGGGTCGGTGCGCCCGGAGCCGACGATGGACGTCGAGTCGGTGGTGCGCGCCGTCGTCCTGATGGCGACGATGCCCGAGGACGCCGTCGTGTTCGACCTGACCGTGGCGGCCGCCGACATGCCGTTCATCGGCCGCGGCTGAGCTCCGTATCGACGCGGATGGAGCTGACACAGGCCACGGACTGGCTGAGCGGCCACTACGCCGACGTGCGCAACGTGCGCCCGGTCCACCCGGGCGCCTGGTCCACGCCCTACTTCTTCGAGGCACGCCTCGACGGCGCGGACCGCGACCTGGTGGCCCGCTTCGGGCCGCACCTCGACGACTTCGCGAAGGACGCGCTGGCCTCCGGCTGGTCGTCCGCGCAACTGCCGGTGCCGCAGGTGCACGCTCTCTTCCGGGCGGGGGACGGGTTCGGGGTGGTGTCCGCGCGGCACCCGGGCAGGTTCCTCGAGGAGTTGGACGCCGACGACTGGTCGCGGACACTGCCGGCGGTGTTCGCCGCGCTCGACCGGCTCCGGCAGGTGCCGCTGCGCACCGACCTGCCGGCGACGGTCACGGTCCAGCCGGGACTCGATGTCGGGCTCGATCCCGGGCAGCTCGGGCTGGACACCAGCTGGCACGACTGGCTGACCGGCCTCAGCGACGACCCGGCCGAGCGCGGTGGCGGATGGTCGGCGCCGCTGGCGGCATCACCGACCGGCGACCGGAGCTTCCACGCCGCGATGGACCTGCTGGCGACGTTGAGCGACGGGCTGGAGCCGCCGCGCAGTTTCGTGCACAGCGACCTGATCAATCGCAACGTCACGGTCGCCGCCGACGGCACGCTGAGCGCCGTCTTCGACTGGGGCTGCCTCTTCGCCGGGGACTACCTGTACGACGTGGCCTGGCTGGAGTTCTGGGCGCCGTGGCATCCCGGGCTGTCCGGGCTCGACATACGCGGTGCGGCGCGCGCCCATTTCGGACCCACCGATCCCGCGGTCGACGTGTTCGATGAGCGAATGCGCTTGTGCGCCGTACACATTGGGCTGTGCCACCTCGCCTACAACGCGTATGTCGGCAAGCCTGGCGAGATCGCCGCCTGTGATCGTCGACTGGCGCAGTACGACGCTCGCGCGAGGTAGCTGCCGCCGTGACCCGCCGCGGCGTCATTCTCCGGTAACGGGCGCACAATGGAGAGGTAACTACTCCCCCACACAGGAGGTGGGTCATGGCAACGCAACACAGTTTCGAATCGTCGATGGCACACCACCCGGACATCGTGGCCCTGCGGGACCGCTACGACCGGGCGGCGGGGACTCCACGTGCTCAACTGGCCGAGGGTCTGATGGTCCTCGCCGGCGGGTACGCAGCGATCTCACCATGGGTCATCGGCTTCAGCGGCACCACGACGCCGTTGGCGATCAACGACCTGATCGTCGGCGTGGCGATCATGGTGATGACACTCGTGTGTGCGGACTCCAGGGGCCGCATGTACGGCTTGACCTGGGTCGCACCCGTCATGGGCGTCTGGCTCATCGTCGCCAACTGGCTGATGAACGGCATCAGCCCGGCCACCGGCACGATGCTCAGCAACATCATCGTCGGGGCCTGTGTCCTGGTGCTGGGCGCCGCGCTCATGGGTGTCACGACCCTGAAGTCGAACCACACCTGACCGGTGCCGCATGAGGGCTCTCCGGGTTGCGGAGTGGTCCGACCCGCGGCATACCTGAAAGGGTGTGGTGACCGGCGGTCACCACACCCCTTCAGCGTTGTTGTGCTGCAGCAGAAAGCTCAGGCGCCCTTGGCAGCGGCCTTCAGCTTGGAGCCCACGGTCACCTTCGCGGCCTTGGACGCCGGGATCTGGATCTCCTCGCGGGTGCGCGGGTTGCGTCCGGTGCGGGCCGCGCGGTCGACGCGCTCGATGGTGAGCAGGCCCGGCAGCTGGACCTTCTCCCCGCGGCCGATGGCCTCGAGGATGACGTCGTTGAGGCCGCCGATGACGGCGTTGGCGTCCTTGACGCTCACACCAGTGCGCTGAGCGATGGTGCTGGCAAGGTCAGTGCGGTTCATGAATTGGGGTCCTGTTCCTGTCTCGGGGACCGGTGGAAACCGATCCGTCGATCGTGGCTAGCCGCCGTGGTGGGCGGCGGTCGGTGGGCCCAACCGGTGCTGAAGCCCGGATATTCCGCGCCATTGCAAGGGTGTGACCCGCGCACCACGTTAGACGCACACTGCGACAAGGTCCACGACACCCCGCCTTCGGCGCGTTTCAGCGCGTCGCGTCGACCGGCTCGGGCGGTGTCTCGGCGGCGGGTGCTGTCGAGCCTGCCGCCGCAGGCGGTTCCTCGATGGCTCCGGCGACCACCGGCCCCTGCCGGTGCCCTACGGCTGCCTGAAAACCTGCTGTGGCAGCGCTTTTCGCCGCCTGTCCCATCCCTTTGATGGCAGCCTGGCCGGCCGCCGCGGCGACCTCGGGGCCCCGCTGCTTGATCTGGGCGCTGGTCTTCTGGCGCTGCTCGACCACCGCCGGGTGGTTCCACGCGCGACTGCTGACCTGCTTGATCTGCTCGTAGCGACCTCGGCCGGCACGGGTGCCGAGCACATAACCGGCGGCGATACCGACGGCGAAGGTCAGCTTGCTCATCACGGTTCCTTTCATCGATTTCGTCCCGACCCTACCTTTCCCGGTATGACGCGCGCGGCGCCCTCAGGGCGGGGAGATCGTCGGCGCACACGCGGCACCCTTAGGATGGTGCGCGCTCGGGCGGCTCGCCGCACGGGCAAGGAGGGCTCGCATAGTGGCCTAGTGCGGCGGTCTTGAAAACCGCTATGGGTTTACGCCCATCGTGGGTTCGAATCCCACGCCCTCCGCTCGTCGCGCAGCGACCTCTCGAGGGCTCCTCATGAGGGAGGAGCGCAGCGACGGTTCCCACGCCCTCCGCACACCGAACGCAGTGAGGTCCCTGAGGGCTCCGCATGAGGGAGGAGCGCAGCGACGGTTCCCACGCCCTCCGCTCGTCGCGAAGTAGCGGCGGTTACGGTCAGCAGAAGGTGCGCTATGGCGCACTCTGTGCAGACCGTAACGCCTGGATTGGTCGGTCAGAAGACCGACCAGTCGGTGAGCGCGGTGAACCGGTCGAGGGCGGCGACGCCGGCCACCGAGTTGCCGCGTTTGTCCAGCCCGGGGCCCCAGACCGCGACCGAACAGCGGCCCGGCACGACCGCGAGGATGCCGCCGCCGACGCCGCTCTTGCCGGGGAGGCCGACGCGGTAGGCGAACTCGCCGGCGGCGTCATACGTCCCGCAGGTGAGCATGACCGCGTTGATGCGTTTCGTCTGGCCGGGGGAGAGCATCCGCGAGCCGTCGCGGCGCAGACCGTGCCGGGCGAGGAACAGCCCGGCGAGCGCGAGGTCGCGGCAGTTGATGGCGATGGCGCACTGCCGGACGTACTGGTCGACGACCCGGGGCACGTCGCCGCGGATGTTGTCGTATGACGCCAGGAAGTGCGCGAGCGCCAGATTCCGGTCGGCGTGCGCGGCCTCGGAAGCGGCGACGTCGTCATCACAGTCGATCTGCGGGTTGTCCGCTTCCGCGCGCAGGAAGTCCAGCACCGAGTCCGCCGCGTCGCCGACCACCCCGGCCAGGTGGTCGGTCACCACCAGCGCACCGGCGTTGATGAACGGGTTGCGCGGTATGCCGTTCTCGTACTCCAGCTGCACCAGCGAGTTGAAGGCGTTGCCGGACGGCTCCCGCCCCACCCGTGGCCAGATGCTCTCGTCGTTCTCGGAGAGCGCGAGGGCCAGGGTGAACAGTTTCGAGATGCTCTGCAGCGAGAAGGGTTCCGTCCAATCGCCGGTGCCGTGGACCGACCCGTCCGGCAGCGCCACGGCGATGCCGAACTGCGCCGGGTCCACCTGTGCCAGGGCCGGGATGTAGTCGGCGACGACGCCGCTGCCGATCTGCGGCTCGATGTCCTGCACGACCTGTGCGAGCAACTGGTCCATGTCCACGGGCGCCATGATGACAGAGCGGTCCGGCCCGCCTCGGGTGCACAGGCGGGCCGGAGTCGGTGGGTGATCAGCCGGCCAGCGGCACCTCCTGGGCCGTCAGTTGCTGGTGGGTGGCCTCGGGCCGCAGCAGCGACCGGGCGGCCGGGACGAACGCCACGACTGCTGCGGCGACACCCAGCAGGCCCGGCACTATGCCGCCGGTGCTGCCGCAGGCGATGAAGACCACGACGGCCACCACCGACCAGATCGGCACGCGACGCGCTCGCCGCAGGCCGATGAGCAGCACCAGCGAACCCAGCATCATGCCGATCATGAAGATCGCGATGACGGCGATGAGCAACGGGTAGCTCTCGGAGGCGTTGTCGATCGCGGTGATGGCCGAAGCCGGCGCGGACGCCTTCCCGTACAGCGCGTACGGCGAGAAGAACGCGATCGAGTGTGCCGCGGCTGCCACCGACCCCACCGCCATCAGGACGGCGCCGATCGTGGTCGCTCGGGCACCCCGGGTGCCGGATGCCGGGATGAGTGCCAGCACGCCCGGCACCAGCAGGAAGCCGGTGAGGAGATTGAGCAGCCCGGCAGCGAGCCAGATCGCCTGATGATCGGACACCACCTGCGTGATCGACACCGCGGTCGGGTTCCCGGCCGGGACGACGATCCGGCGGAGCAGATCGCCGAGGGTGAAGGCCACCGGGCCGAGGACGAGGAGGAGAGCAGCGACGCGGCTGCGAGTTGTTTCGTTCATGCAGCAACCGTCCCGCCGCGACGGCGCGGCCCGCTTCGCCCGTTCCGCCGATTTCGCTCCACCCGCAGGGGGAGCACGATCATCCGCAATGTCGAGTCGCTGCGGGCGCTGCTCGCCATACCATCGACCATGGATCGTCTCCGGTCGCGTATGCCGGGCGGGCTGTCCCTGGTGGACGTCGCGCTCGCCGCGGCACTGTGTGTGCTCGCGGTCGGTGGGCTCGTCACCGGCGCGGTCGACGAACGCCCCCTCGTCGTGACGCTCCCGATCGCCGCCGTCAGCACCGCCGTGATCGCGGTGCGCACCCGATTCCCCGTGCCCGTGGCGGCACTCGTCGCGCTGCTCGCCGTCGCGCAGACGGTGTTCGCCAACGGGCAGTCCGAAACCCTTTGGTCCCTCGTCGTCTTCCTCGTCATGTCCTACACCGTCGGTGCCGAATGTGACGAGGGGCCGGCGCTGCTCGGGCTCGGTATGACGCTCGGCGGCCAGTTCCTCTGTCAGTGGCTCGACCACGGCTCGGACTACGCGTTCGATGCGCTGGTTTTCGGCGGCGTCTGGCTGTTCGGCCGCGGCACCCGGTCGTGGCGCAAGCAGGCGACGTATGCCGAGCAACACCGGCACGACCTGGCCCGGATCTCGGTCGCGCACGAGCGCGCCCGGATCGCACGCGAACTGCACGACGTGGTGGCACACAGCCTGAGTGTGATCGCGGTCCAGGCCGATGCCGCCGAGGCGGCCCTGCTGAAGGATCCCGCACGGGCTGCGGCACCGATGCGCGCGATTCGCGGTAGCGCCCGTGACGCGCTGGGGGACATGCGGCAGTTGTTGCATGTACTGCGCGCCGAGGAGGACCAGGCCGTCGACGCGCTCGTGCCGGCGCGCGGAGTCGCGGATCTGCCGCAGCTCGTGGCGACGATGCGGGAGTCGGGTATGCCGCTCGAGGCGCACCTCGGGATGCTCGGCGCACTGTCGAGCGGCATGGAGCTGACGGTCTACCGGATCGTCCAGGAAGGCCTGACCAATGCTCGCAAGCACGCCGGCGACGTGCCGACATCGCTGCGCGTGACCCGCGAGGACCGTGAGCTGACCGTGGAGGTCGTCAACGCGGCACCGGGCGAAGCCCGCGCCATACAAGAGGATTCGTCGACCGGACTCGGCCTGGTCGGTGTCCGGGAGCGTGTCGGCGCGGCCGGAGGGCGCGTCGAGTCCGGCCCGTCGGCGGACGGCGGGTTCCGGCTCGTCGTCTGGCTGCCGGTCCGCGACAGCGACGAGCTGATCGCATCATGACGACCACGGTGCTGCTGTGCGACGACCAGGAGTTGGTGCGCGCCGGTTTCCGGCTGATCCTCGACCTGGAGGACGACCTCGAGGTGGTCGGGGAGGCCGTGGATGGGCGCGAATGCCTCAAACTGACAGCGGAACTCGCACCCGACGTGGTGTTGATGGACGTCCGGATGCCGCGGATGGACGGCATCGAGGCGACGCGCCGGCTGGTGACGGCCGGGTCCGCCAGCCGGGTGTTGATGCTTACCACGTTCGACCTCGACGAGCTGGTGTATGCCGCAATGGCCGCTGGTGCCAGTGGTTTCCTGCTCAAGGACGTCCCGCGCGAGCAGTTGGTGGCGGCGCTGCGACTTGTCGCGCGCGGCGAAGCCGTCCTCGCGCCCGTGCTCACCCGGCGGCTGATCGAGCGGTTCGTGGCGGTGCCGCCGCCGTCGGTCAAGCTGCCGGATCGGTTGGCAGGCCTGAGCGCTCGGGAGTTGGAGGTGTTCGGTCACCTGGCGCAGGGTCGGTCCAACGCGGAGATCGCCGCGGCGCTGGTCCTCGGCGACGCGACCGTGAAGACCCACGTCGCGAACATCCTGACCAAGCTCGGTCTGCGCGACCGGGTGCAGGCGGTGGTGCTCGCGTACGAGACCGGCTTCCTGCAACCGACGGGCCGGTACGGCGACGCCGGGACCGTCAGCCCGACCCGACCCCGTTGAGCTTGTCCACCACTCTCAGCAGGTCGCCCTCGCTGGCGTAGTTGACTGCCACGAAGTTCGGGATCTGCCCGCGCTTCCGCTCGCACCGGGACGCGTACGGCCAGAGCACGTCGAACTTGTTGATGGTGCGGGCATCGGTGACCAGGCTGTCGAAGTTGGCAAGCCAGTAGTTGAGCATGAACAGGTCGTTCGTCTTCGCCCCGCGATTGAGCCGGCAGGTCAGTGAGGCCGGGGTCGGGTTGGTGTACGGCGTGTCCTGAACCCAGTCGAATCCTTGCAGCAGCCAAGGGAATTCGCTGCCACCACCGCGCCGCTCCATCAGCACGACGAGGCGGTGGCCGGAGGAGATCATCGAGCCGAGGGTCGGCCAGGGTTTGCCGTCCGTGGGGGTGTAGACGTAGGGGAGGAGCCCGGCCTCGCGGAAGACCTTCGCGGTGTCGGCGGGGGAGACGGTGTCCTCGACGAAGAACGTCACGACCTCCCGGGGGTGGGCGGCCAACCAGGTCCGCACCTGCGCCATCAGCGGCTCCCAAGCAGTGGCACCCAATTCGCACAGGCCGTGGCAGAGGTACTCGCTGACCGGCCCCACCGGTGCGGAGGTGACCGAGTTGCGCAGCCGCTTGGCGCTCGCGACCACGTCCGGGCCGTAGTCCTCGGTGGCCGCCTCGATCCCCGCCGCGCGACTGGCCGGGGCGGTGATGATCAGCCCCTTCTTCTTCGAATGCTGGCCGTAATAGCTGTCGACGAGGAGCACGCGGACCCCGGCATCCAGGCTGCCGACGATGCCGGTCGACTGCTCCGCGGCATACCAACCGCTCTCGTCGGCGGCGGACATCGCATTGTGCGCCGCGGGGAACGCCACTTCGTCATACCGCCTGTCACACAACTGGACGTAGCCGTTGCACGCGTCGGACGCGGTGGCGCCCTTGGTGGCCGCAGCGGCCGCGGTCGTCGGCCGGCTGGACGGCAGGGCTGCGACAGCGACGACGACGGCGACGATCCCGGCCAGGGCGACCAACGCGACCCGGGTCGCCATCCAACGCCGCGCCGGCGCGGACGACCCGGCTTCCGGCTGTTGCGGCCGGAACCCGGCCGCGAACGCCAGCTCGGCGAGCCCGGAGACCAGCACCACGATGCCGGCGAGCCCGGCCAGCACACCGAAGGTGAGAGCCGGCCGGAAAACCGCACCTGCGCCCAGGACGACCAACAGTGCGCCGCGGCCCGCGATGCCCCAGCGGTTCTCCGGGCGGCGGCTGATCAGCTGCCACGAGCGCGTCGCCAGTGCGCCGAGGTCGGCGTCGGGCAGGCGGGCCGACCCCGCCGCGGCGACGACCAGCCCGACCAGCAGGGCCAGGGCGGCACACCACCACAGTTGCGGTGCGAGGACGTGCCATCCGGCGGCGACCAGGGCACCGGTCAGGGTGTCGCTGTCCTGGACGGAGGCGACGATCAAGCCGATGACCGCAACCAGGCCGATCGCGCCACCGCACAACGCGATTGCCCACCCGGTTCGCACGACGGAGCGCTGCCTGCTGGGCGCCAGCAGGATCCCGGCCGCGAAGAGCAGCACGGCGAGCAGGGGCAGCAGCCAGCTGAGCAGACCGCTGAGCCGGACGAGCCCGATCAGCCGGCCGGACATCGAGTGGTTGCTGACGTGTGCCAGCGTCACCGACATGTCGGGCGAGATGTGTTCGGCGGCTTGTGGGGAGACCGACGGCAGGACCCCGGTCAGCACGGTGCCGATGTCCAGCAGCCGCAACGCGACGTCGCCGGACTGCTGCCCGGTGAGGGACTGGTGGAGCACGGCCGCCGAGTGCCGCACGATCGGGCTGAGTGCCGAGCTGCCCGCCACCGAGATCGACAGGCTCTCCACGGCGGGGCGTGCCACGACCAGGTCGGGGTAGGCGTCGATCGTCTGCTGGGCGATGAGCTCACCGACCGCGTGTGCGACGGCCGGGTCCTGGCGCACCGTGTCCACGTTGCGCGCGAACCGCTGCTCGTCGAGCACGTTGTGGTCGACGACCGCGGCGAACACACCGAGCAGGAGCAGGACCGCTGCCAGGGCAGTGCACGCCGTCGACCACCGCTTCACCGACACGACACTAGCGGTGGACGGGTCGGTGCATCAGTTG
Source organism: Flexivirga oryzae (assembly GCF_014190805.1). NCBI lineage: Bacteria > Bacillati > Actinomycetota > Actinomycetes > Micrococcales > Dermacoccaceae > Flexivirga > Flexivirga oryzae. The sequence continues at coordinate 193,145 of NZ_JACHVQ010000004.1, forward strand.
TCCGGTGTCATTGCGGCGCTTGCGGATCGAGTCGCCGCAGCGTGTGTATGACGTGCTCGACCGCCGGCAGGTCGGCGGGCGCCCACTGAACGCTGCGCAGCTCGGTGACCGGGATCCAGCGCAACTCCGCGTGCTCGGTGGCCCGCGGCTCGCCGGAGATGACGGTCGCGAAGAAGGTGGTCAATCTGACGATGCCGAAGTCGTAGGCGTGCGAAGTGGTTTCGACGTGATCACCGACGGTGATCTCACACAACAGCTCCTCGCGCAGCTCCCGGACCAGCGCTTCCTGCGGTGACTCGCCCGGCTCGATCTTGCCGCCCGGGAACTCCCAGAGGCCGGCCATCGCCATCGCCTGGCCCCGAAGCGCAGCCAGGACAGTGCCATCGCGCACCAGGACGGCGCCGACGACGTCGATCTGCTCGGTCACACTTCGTCCCCGTCCGCTCAGTTCCGCGAGGGGCCGGGGCGGTCGTCCGTGCCGTTCGGCGCCGCCATACTGATCGGGATCTCCACGTCGGAGACATCGGTGTCGCCGGTGTCGATCACGATGCTGCCGACCCGGCGGTCGGGGGACCAGGGATGCCCCGTTGACCGGATGACGATCTCGTACCTGGAATTCGTGCACAGCATGAGGGACCACGTGCCGTCATCGGCCACGTACTCGGCGATCTCCATGACCGCCGCGCCGGGGCTCAACGGCTGGGGGTCGATCAAGTACGCCCTCCAGGGGTTGTCACGCTCGCCGGAGATCGTGCCCGAAACGCTGATCCAGCTCATCCGGATCTCCTTCGGGTCGCGGGAAGTGAGAAAGCCCTGGCCAGCGTGACCGCTTGCCAGGGCTTGTGCACTGTCTCAACTCAGTACGTGCACCCGTAGGGATTCGAACCCCAAACCTTCTGATCCGTAGTCAGATGCTCTATCCGTTGAGCTACGGGTGCGTGCTGCGTAGTCGCCTGCGCAACGCTGAGACACTCTACCCGAGCGGGTGCCCAGGTGCGAAATCGGTGGCTTCGATACGTACTCCTCCGCTTCGCTCCTCCGTCTACTCAGCCAGCGTCAGGCTCCGAACGGCAGCGCGGGTAGGCCGCCGACGCCCGGATCGACGGCGAAAACGGCGCCGGCGAGCGGCTGTTCGCCGTCCGGCACGTTCTCCCGGGTGGTGGTGATGTAGAGCGTCTGCAGCGCGTCGCCGCCGAACGTGCAGGCTGTGACGTTGGTGACACCGGGCACCTCGACCACCTGGCTGAGCTCCCGGTCGACGTAACGATGGACGGCCGAGCCGCCATACAGCGCGACCCAGACGCCGCCCTCCTGGTCGACCCAGAGGCCGTCCGGGTTGCCGGGCAGGTCATCGGGCAGCGCGACCCACGGGCGGCGCTCGGTGAGCCCGGTCTCCGGCTCCCAGTCGAACGCCCAGATGGTGCGAGTCGGGGTGTCGTTGAAGTATGCCGTCTTGCCCTCCGGGGACCAGCCGATCCCGTTGGCGATCGTGAGACCGCCGAGCACCGGCGACGCCATACCCTCGGTCGTGAGCAGGTAGAGCGAGGCGCCGCCCTCGTGCTGGTCGTAGGCCATCGTGCCGCAGTAGAAGTTGCCCGCCGGGTCGCAGCCGCCGTCGTTGAAGCGCACCGACGGGTCGTCCCAGATCGGCTGCATGACCTGCAGATCCGACAGGTCGTTCTTCGCGGCGAGCGCGAAGCCGCGCTCCAGCGCGATGAGCGCACCGCCGGCGCCGCGTGGTCGCATCGCCGCGGCCACCTTGCCGACGTGGATCCGCTCGACGTCGTCGCCGCGCGCGATCAACACGTCGCCGGCCATCATGTCGACGTACCGCAGCTCACCCGGGCCTTCGAGGGACCACTCGGGCCACCAGACGGGTCCTTCGGCGTGGAAGGCGTGCGGTGTGGCAATCGGCTCGGCTCGCATGTGCCTCAGCCTAAGGGGAGGGTCCGGGCGGGCGAGGAAGTGACGACAGTGGGCGGTCGCTCGCCGCTACACCTTCTCGGCCTGCTGGGTGGCGGGATCCCACTTGGTGATGTGGCCGGCCGCCCAGCCGCGGACCTTCATCGCCTCACGGGCCTTGCCGCGGTAAGTGGGGGTCAGCCGCTCGACATACAGCTTGCCGTCGAGGTGGTCGGTCTCGTGCTGCAGGCAGCGCGCCAGCGTGCCGCCGGTGGCCTCGACGACGACCTCGTTGCCGTCCAGGTCGATGCCCGTCACCCGCGCCCAGTCCGAGCGTGGCGTCGGGAACCACTCACCCGGCACCGACAGGCAGCCCTCGGCGCCGTCCTCCGGAGACGGGTCGCCCGGCGGGACGGCGCCCTTCTCGAGCTTGGGGTTGATCACGACCCCGCGCTGCTCGACGCCCTCGCCGTCGGCGCAGTCGTAGACGAAGATGCGCAGTCGCACCCCGACCTGGTTGGCCGCGAGGCCCGCGCCCTGTGCGGCGTCGAGGGTGTCGAACATGTCCTGCACCAGGGTGCGGATCTCCGGCGTGATCTCCTTGACCCTCTTGGTCGGCTGATGCAACGCCTTGTGCCCGATGACGGTAATCGGACGGACTGCCATAACCTCAACTCCTGCCGCACGCACTGACTCGACCACGAAGGTTATCCGGCGTCATCGTCCAACACGGTATGGCGGGTCTCCTTTCACACCGCGTGCAGCGTTCGGCCGGAAGCCGCCGCGTGCCGTGGCGGTCGTCCGCGCCGGGGTCGGACCGCGACCACCTCGCCGTGCCAGAAGATCTCGCCACCCCAGATGCCGACCTCCTCCTGGCGGCTCATCGCACCGGCGAGGCACTCCTTGCGCATCACGCAGGCTCGGCACAGCGTCTTGGCTCGTGCGATGTCGACCGGGTCGTCGGTGAACCACAGCTCGGGGTGGCGGGTCTGGCAGGGCAGTGCGGGCTTTTCGTCACGGTCCGGTGCGGCGGAGTAGGGGTGTTTCAACGGCGTACCTTTCGATGCCTTGTGCTGATGACATCGACACTGGCCGTCTGAGGTAGTCCGCCGCCTCCGGCAGATGCCTTATTTCTGCCTCAGTCGTCCCTCAGGTCGCGCGGTCTGCGCGGCCGTTCCGGTTGGTTCGACCGCTCCCATCCCACGTCGTTCTCGTGCCCGAACCTCGGTGGCGGCGGTTCGTCCCTGGCCCGCCGCAGGATGCGCTCGCGCAGGCCGTTGCGGCGCGGCCGCTCGGTGCGCGGCAGATAGGACCCGATCGGGCGGATCGGCACGTCGGTGGGGTCGCGGCGGCCGCCGGCGGCCACGCGTGCAGCGGCGAGCTGCTGGTGCAGGTTGGGATCGGTGTCGTCCAGCTCCCGGTCCGCGGGTTCCTGCTCGCTGAAGATCTCCCCGACGATGGTGAGGTATGTCGCCCGGGCGTCGCGGACGAAGTCGATCTGCCGCAACGCCTGGTCCCGCCCCGCGCTCTCCAGGACGAACTGGCCGTAATCGATGAACTGTCCGAGCGGGCTCCGGTTGAACGACATGTCGGTGACCTTGGCCAGCGGCATCATCGGGGTGCGCCGCCAGAACACGCCATACGCCATCAGCAGCCGCTTGTCGGTGGCGACGAACCAACTGCGGCGCCACAGGAACACACGCATCGCGCCCCAGGCCAGCAGGATGATCCACAGCTTCCACGCGAGATCGGTGAGCATCCCGAGCCGCGCGGGTGCCGTGAAGCCGGCGATCAGCGTGAGGACGAGGCCGGCGACGACTGTGCAGACCGGCCCCGCGAGCGCCAACCAGTGCTGGCGCTGTGCCACGACGACCGTCTCGTCCTCGAGGAGGACCTGCGCCATGGTCTTCCTGGCGCTGGGATCGACCGGACCCATCGCCGGAGGACCTAACTGTTCAGGATCTTGTCGAAGAAGTGCCCGACCTGGCTGACCCCGTTGGTGATGATCGACCAGATGTTGTGCACGATGTCGGCGGACTTGTCCGGCGAGGTGAAGATCGCGTAGGCGATGAAGGCCACGACTAGCCAGATCACGACTTTGCGGACCTTGTCGAGGGCCATCATTTCCTCCGGTAGTGCGTGGGTGGTTCGTGGCATGGGCGCACGGACCTGAGCTTCATTGTGGCAGATGTGACTGCTGTGACTCGCGATGATGTTGCGCTGGAGTGTCGTATGCCGCCGCACCGCCTCTTGACATTACGCCTCTGCGGGCCCGCCATGGCTACGATTCGACCGGTCGTCTTCCGGCGCCCGTCCCGTCGATCCGCACCGTGCGAGGCCCTCCATGCCAGCAGCAGACCCGCAGCGTCCGGTCGAGTTGCGGCTGCGCGATGCACTCGACGCCGCGGCGGTGGGTGTTCCGCGCGGGGCGCTGTCGGGGTCGGTGGAGCGGCTGATCGAGCGTTATCGCGCCGGCGGCGCCGCGGCTGCGCCGATCTTGACGAGTCCGACCGACGTTCTGGCGTATGCCGCCTACCGGATGCCGGCGACGCTCGCGGCCTGCCGGAGCATGCTGCGACACGGTGCGTTCCGGTTGCCGCCCATCGAATCCGTCGTCGACCTCGGTGGTGGCACCGGCGCTGCCGCGTGGGCGGCGCTGTCGGAGTGGCCGGAGGCGAGGGTCACGGTGCTGGACCAGGTCGGCGATGCGCTGGCGCTGGGGCGAAAGCTCCTGGCCGGCGAAGCCGCCGACGTGGAGTTCGCCTCCTGGCGGGTCGGTGCGGCGGTGCCCGCCGCGGACCTGGTGACGGTGTCCTACGTGTTGTCCGAACTCACCCCCGACGCGCAGCGGTCGCTGGTGGCGGCCGCTGCCGGTGCGGCGCGGCGGGCCGTCGCGATCGTCGAACCGGGGACCCCGACCGGTTACCGGCGGATCCTCGCGGCCCGTACCGCACTGCTCGACGCCGGCTGGCGGATCGTCGCACCGTGCCCGCACCAGCACCCCTGCCCGTTGCGCGAGCCCGACTGGTGCCACTTCAGCGCCCGCGTCGAGCGCTCGTCCCTGCACCGGCAGCTCAAGGGCGGCGATCTCGGGCATGAGGACGAGAAGTTCTCGTATGTCGTGGCGGTGCCCGGTGACTCGGTCGACGGTGCGGTTGCCGACGGTGGTGGCGCGGAAGCCCGGATCCTGCGGCACCCCGTCAAACGCAAGGGCCTGGTCGAGCTGCAGCTGTGCCGGCCGGACGGCTCGGCGGGCCGGCAGGTGGTGACGAAGCGGCAGGGTGCGTCATACAAACAGGCACGGGACGTGCGCTGGGGCGACGCCTGGCGGCTCTGACTCAGTGCCAGTGGGTCACGTACGGACCGGCCGAGGCTCCCATCCACTTGATCGAGCGGCACACCCCGGCATTCACCGGCATACGAAAACCGCCTGAATTGGTGCGCCACTCGTGACGGGGGTATGCCGCTCGATCCAACCTCCAAATAACCGTTTGACAGTGCGCGCCGCCCGGCCGCATACTTCCAAACATGTCTTTGGAGGATGAGGCGCTCACCGAGTTGCGGGCATCTGCGCACCCGGTGCGGTTGCGGATGATGTCGCTGCTGACCGGTGCCGCGATGAGCGCGGCGGAGCTGGCCCGCGAGCTCGACATCACGCAGGCCAACGCGAGCTACCACCTGCGCATGCTGGCCAGGGCCGGGCAGGTGGAGATCGCCGAGACCGAGTCGGTGCGCGGCGGTCAGGCCAAGAAATACCGCTACCGCTACCCTCGGGAGAAGGTGAGCCCGAACCGTAAGCCACCGAGCGGGGCAACGCCCGAGGAATGGCAGCAGTACATCCACGTGCTGTACCGCGAGCTCGTACGCCGATCGGAGCAACGGATCGACGGCCAGGCGCTGAGCGCGGATGCCGAAGTCTGGGTGACGCCCGAAACGTGGCGGAAGGCAAGGGAGTTGGTGCACGAAGCCTCTCGATTGGTGCACCAGGAGGCACTGCGTCCGCACGCCGCCGATTCGGTGCATGTGAATTTCCAGGCAGAGCTCTTCCGCATGCGGGACGAGCGCGACGACACGGCCGGTGCGGAGTGAGCAGGCTCGCGTCCGCGCTGCCGGTGTTGCATCAGCGGAACTTCCGGTGGTTCTTCCTCTCCCGGGCGATCAACACGGTCGGCGGGATGATGACGCCCGTCACGATCGCCTTCGCAGTCTTGAAGATCGACAACTCGGCGAGCGCCCTCGGCGTCGTTCTCACCGCGGAAATGGGCATGAACGTGCTCTGTTTGCTCTTCGGTGGTGTCATTGCGGACCGGCTGCCGCGCCGGGCGGTGATGCAGACGTGTTACCTGGTGATGGCGGCTGTCCAGCTGACCATGTGTTTCTCGCTGCTCTCCGGCTGGGCCACGGTGGCGTCGATGACCGTGCTCGGTGCGATTTCCGGTGGGGTCTCTGCATTTTCGATGCCGGCGCAGCAGGGTCTGATCCCGCAGTTGGTCACTCGTGAACAGTTGCAGCAGGCCGACTCGCTGATGTCGTTCGTCCGCAACGGTGCGACGTTCATCGGCCCGGTCATCGGGACCGTCCTCGTGGCTTCCCTCGGGCCGGAGCTGGCGCTGGCGGTCGACGGGCTGTCGTTCTTGGGCGCCGCGGTGCTCCTGGCGAAAGTGGTGCTCCCGCCGGCCGCGCGGTCGGCGACGTCGATGCTGACGCAGCTGCGTGAGGGCTGGAGCGAGTTCATCTCACGGACCTGGTTGTGGGTCGTCGTGTTGGCGTTCGGCATCCTCAACGCCATCCAGATGGGTGTCTGGGTCGTCGTCGGCCCGGTGATCGCGAAGAACAATCCGCAGCTCGGCATCAGCGGCTGGGGCATCGTGCTCGGCGCGGAAGCTGTCGGCATGCTGCTGATGTCGGTCGTGCTGATGCGAGTGCACATCCACCGGCTGCTCCTGAACGGTATGGCGTGCATCTCGCTTATCTCGATCCCGTTGTTACTGCTCGGGATTCACCCGGAAACGCGAGTGCTTGCCGTCGCCGCACTCCTCGGCGGTGCGGGGTCGCAGGTGTTCGGCACGGCGTGGACGGTCGCGATGATGGAGCAGATTCCGAGTGCTGTCCTGTCCCGGGTCTCCAGCTACGACATGCTGGGATCGTTCATCGCCATACCGATCGGAACCATGGCGTTCGGGTGGCTGGCGAGCCACATCGACATACGACCTCTGGTCATCGTCGCCGGCTGCTGTTACGCCCTCGTGGCGCTGGTCACCCTGCTGGTGCCGTCGGTGCGAGGCCTGACCCGTCTCCCGGACCAGCCCAGCGACAAGGGTGAGCTTCAGACGACGCCGTAGAGCCGGTCGCCGGCGTCACCGAGACCGGGCACGATGTAGCCGTTCTCGTTGAGGCGCTCGTCGATCGCGCCCGTCACCAGGGTCACGGGTATCTCCAGGTCGGACAGCTGCTCATCGACGGCCTTGATGCCCTCGGGCGCGGACAGCAGGGTGACCGCGGTGATGTCGTCGGCGCCACGCTCGGCGAGGTAGCGAATGGCCATCGCGAGGGTGCCGCCGGTGGCCAGCATCGGGTCGAGCACGTAGCACTGCCGCCCGGACAGGTCGTCGGGCAACCGGTTGGCGTAGGTGATGGCCTCCAGTGTCTCCTCGTTGCGCTGCATGCCGAGGAAGCCGACCTCCGCGCTGGGCAGCAACCGCACCATTCCCTCCAGCATGCCCAGGCCGGCGCGCAGGATCGGCACGACCAGCGGTTTGGGGGAGGACAACTTGATGCCGCTGGTCGCGGCGATCGGTGTCTCGATGTCGAACGGCTCGACCCGCACGTCCCGTGTCGCCTCGTAGGCGAGCAGGGTCACCAGCTCCTCGGCCAGTCGCCGGAAGGTCGGGCTGTCCGTGCGCTTGTCACGCAGGTAGGTCAGCTTGTGGGCGATCAGGGGGTGGTTGGCCAGCTCGACGCGCATGCCGCAAACTCTAGTCGTGCCCACGCCCGAAGCCGCCCACGTCGAATGGATGACTCTCGCGCTGGAGCAGGCGCGGCTGGCCATCACGACCGACGACGTGCCGGTCGGCGCGGTGCTGCTCGACGAGGCAGGCACTCCGGTCGGGTTCGGGCCCAACCGGCGGGTCGCCGACGGTGACCCGCTCGCCCACGCCGAGATCGTCGCGATTCGTTCCGCGGCGCGGCAGTTCGGGCACTACCGGCTGGACGGCTGCACCATGGTCGTCACCCTCGAGCCGTGCCTGATGTGTGCGGGCGCGATCATGCAGTCGCGCGTCTCACACCTGGTCTTCGGGGCGTGGGACCCGAAGGCGGGTGCGTGCGGGAGCGCGTGGGACGTGGTCGCGCACAACCCGAGCCCGCACCGGCTGGACGCGGTGGGCGGCATACGGGAGCAGGAGTGCGCGCAGTTGCTCACCGACTTCTTCCGCGCGCGTCGGAAGAACGTCAGCGCTTCCGACTGATGGCCTGTATGGCGACGTAGCCGATGCCGAGCACCAGCGCTGCCGTCACCGCCAGCCAGACCAGTTTGAAGATGGCGGGCACGACGATCAGCAGGATGAGCACGACGACGACAACTTTCGCCGACGTGGGCCAGTTGTTCATGGGAGCTCCTCGGTGCGTCCAGTACCCAAGTCTCGCACATGAGTTGCTTCAGGACCGGAAAGCATTGGCATCCAAGGCAATCGGCGGCATGACCGACTCCGACTTGCGTCGCTTCGCGTGGTAGTCCTCCCACGGGAGCCACTTCTGCTCCAGCGCGGCCTCCACGTCGATGCCCATTCGGTGTGCGGTGAGCAGCGCCATGGCCACCACGTCTGCGCACTCCGCGGCGACGGACTGCCGCTGCTCCTCGTGGGTACGACCCCGGTCACGGCCCTGGCCGCTGGCCACGAGCCACGCCTGGCTCAGCTCGCCGAGCTCCTCCATCAGCTTCAGCAGCATCCATTCGGGTGTGCGGTCGACGGCATACACCTCGGCATACCCGGTGGAAACGGTCTCGAGTCGGCGGGTCCATTCGGCGAGGTCCATGCCGGTCATCGTGTCATTCGTGGCCGACAGCCGCTCACTCCGACGGGCCGGGCCGCTGCGCCAGCACGTAGGCGCGTTCGGTCGGGATCTCGACCTCCGGGTGGGGCATCCGGGTGGTGACCGAGACGATGTCGAAACCGGCGTCCGCGATCTCGTCGATCACCTGATCCGGCTCGAGGAAGTGTCCGTTGATGTCGACACTGTGCCCGAACCAGGTGTCGCGGTGCTGGACCTCGCCGGCGGAGAACTCCTCACTGCGGATGTGGAAGGAGACCAGCGCGATCCCGCCGGCTCGCAGGGTGCGGAAGATCTGAGCGAAGGTCCGCTCCCGTTCGGTGGGGCTGAGGTTGATGATCGAGTACAGCAGAACCGCGCCGGACAGGCTCTGGTCCGGCTCGGTGAGGTCGGTCATCGACGCGAGCTTGAACTCCAGGTCCGGGTTCTCCTCGCGGGCGATGTCGATCATGGCGGGCGAGATGTCGATGCCGAGGGGTTGCGCGCCGAGCGAGGCGAGGTGGCGGGTGATGTGTCCCGGCCCGCAGCCGATGTCGGCGATGCGGCCGTCCTGGCACATCTCGACCACGGCCGCGAGCAGCGCCCTGTCCAGCGGTTTGCCGGCGAGTTCGTCGCGCAGCGTCTCGGCGTACTCCTGGGCCACTGCGTTGTAGGCCGCAGCGACCTGTCCCTCCGCGGGTAGCTCGGTCGTCATACCGAACAACCTAAGCGGTGGCGCTGGGAGCGGCCACGTGATCTTCCCGACCACGTGTGGCGGCGGGGGTGCTATGTCGGGGTGCTCTGCCGGCTCAGACGAGCTCCAGGTGCGCTGCGAGGCGGAGCACCTCTGCGCAGGTGTGGTCCTGGACATCGAGCCAGTCGATCGCCTCGGCGACGGGCAGATGCTGCACCGTGGTGATCTGCTCCGCGCCATCCACTCCGGCCGGCGGCTGCCCGACGACCGTCGTCGGAACGACAGCGAACGCCCACCACATCACCGGGTGCGGGACGTGCGGCAGGTAGGGAGCGGCGTTGCGGCTGTGCGCGACGTGGCTGAAGAAGACGTTGATCGGACCCGTCGGTCGGGAGCCTGCCTCTTCGTAAAGCTCTCGGGCCGCTGCAGATTCGAGCGATTCACCGGGTTCGAGCCGACCACCTGGGAGGAAGCGCCAGCCTTCGATCGAGCCGCAGACCGTCACGATGCCGGGGGCGGGAGAGGCGACGAGGTGGATCCGGTGCACCAACTCTGGTGGCGGGGTGTCGAACGTGCCGCTGATGTCCGCGTTCGCGTAGTCGACATACGTCGTGCCGAAGAGCGCTTCGAAACCGGCCGGAATCGTTGTCCGGACAGGCTCACGCATCAGTCCTTCGACCATGTCGGCGAGTTCCGAGATCCCCCGCCGGCCGTCGAGTTCGAGCGTTGCGGTCCGACGCAGCAACGGCTCCACCGTTTCGACATACCCTGCGATCTCGGCGCGTTCGGCTGCGGAGTTGCCGTACGGATTGTTGGTGCGTATGGCGACCCGCTCCAACAGGACCGGTACCGGCGCGCTGAGCAGGATGACGTGCTCGAACCGGTCGTAGAAGTCACCCTGGTTACGGACCGTGCCGGAGACGGCGATCGTGTCGTGGGTCGCGAGCAGGCCTGCCATCCGCGGCGCGTCCCAGGTGCCGTCGGCCAGCTCCCAGCCGTCGTAATCCGTGTCGACGGTGGAGTGTCCGCGCCGGGCCAACTCGTCGAGCAGAGTTGTCTTCCCGGCACCCGACATTCCGGTGATCAGCACACGCGACACGTGTCGAGCCTAACGGCGACGCTAAATCCGTTGCCGGAAGTCGACGCTGCGGCTACCTTGACGGCCGTGAATTGCTTCATGACGATCATTCGGACCCGTCGCTTCTAGCGGCGCGGATCCTCACCAGCAGCAGTCGTATTCGCGCCGCGCTCCGGCAATTCTGCCGGGCGGCGCTTCAGGCTGCCCGGCTCCTTCCAGCCCCTCCAAGGAGCCTCATGTGCGCACAACTACGTCCAGGTCGTCACGAACTCGGACAGAACTTCCTCGTCGACCACCGAGTCATCGGTCGTGTCACCGAACTCGTCCGGGACAGGCCCGGTCCGATCCTCGAGTGGGGCACCGGTTCCGGTGCCATCACTGAGTACCTCGCCGATCTGGGACGTCCGGTGGAGGGGATCGAGGTCGACGGCCGCCGAGCCGAGCAACTCGGCCGCCGTCTCGGACCGCACGTCTGCATTCGCCAGGGTGACATCCTGCGCCACGCGCCGCCCGCAGGATCGATCGTCGTCTCGAACGTCCCGTTCCACCTGACCACTCCGATCCTGCGGCACCTGCTGTCCGCCCCCGGCTGGCGCAGCGCCGTGCTGATCCTGCAATGGGAAGTGGCGCGCAAAAGGGCCGGCATCGGAGGCGCGACCCAGTTGACCGCGCAGTCGTGGCCGTGGTTCGAATTCAGCCTGGATCAACGGATTCCGGCATCGGCCTTCCGTCCCCGCCCGTCGGTCGACGCCGGCCTCCTCGTCATCGATCGACGTCAGCAGGGGCTCCTCGATCCCGCCGAACGCAGCCGCTACCAGCGATGGGTCGTCTCCGTGTTCGGCAGCAGGGGCCGGGGCTTGTATGACGTGCTCGTCCGACGGGGCGTGCCGCGGGACGTCAGCACCCGGATCGTCAGCGAGCTGTCCCGGGGTCGACGCGCGCCGCTGCCACGCGACCTGCGCCCCGAGGACTGGGCCATCGCTTTTGCGAGCGCCCGGGACACGCAGCAGTCGCAGAACCGAGCACCGCGAAAAGCCAGACGCCGGTGAACCGTCAGTCCTGGAGGACTCCCTCAGTGAACTCCCAGTGCGCGACAGTCCATTCGGCAGTCCCCGACAGGTAGGCAACAGCAGGCTCGCGCAGCGGGGCGTAGGGCAGCCGAGAGAGCTCGCGGATCGCGTCCGCTCGGGTGAACCAGGCGGCTTGCTCGATCAGTTCGTCTGGGTCGTCCACCTGCAGGTGCGGATCGGCTGCGTGGCCGACGAAGTTCCAGGACTGCGAAGTACGGTCGCCGGTGCGGTTCGTGCTCGTCGAGACGACGGACAGCGACTCGGCCGGGATGACCAGCCCGATCTCCTCGGCCAGCTCCCTGGCCGCACCTGTGGCTGGGTCCTCGCCGGACTCGACGCTGCCGCTCGGCACGTTCCAGTAACTGCCGCCCCACGTGGGATAGGACTCGCGCACCAGCGCGACCGAATCGCCGTCGAACGCAAGAACACCCGCATAACGCCGGACAGTCATGCACTCAGCCTACGACCGACCGGTGCGGCCGGTCGTAGGATCGAAGGCGCCGATCTCGGGTAACGGAAGAGGACGTGGCGCGACGGGCTGGGAGACCACGATGGAGGTCGTGGTCTGCCCGAAGAGCAGCAGCCTGTCGAGCACGCCTTCCAGACCCTCGACGGTCGCCGCGTGCACGCGCAGGATCACACAGTCCTCACCCGTGATCCGGTCGCATGCGCTGACCTGCGGGTGGCTCTGTGCCAGCTCGATGAGCTTCGGCAGCTGACCGGGACCGGGCCGCACGCGGACGAGACCGGTCACCGGCAGACCCAACGCGGCCGGGTCCACGAGCATCGAGAAGCCGGTGATGATGCCGGCCTCCTCCATGCGCCGCACCCGTTGCGTCACCGTCGGCGCCGACAGGCCGACCGCGCGGGCGAGCGCCGACATGGACAGTCGCGGATCGCGGTGCAGCGCGGCGAGGATGCGCAGATTGACCTCATCCAGCTCCGGATGGTGCGGTCCGAAAGCAATTTGTTCAGGAACTTGACGTTTTGAAGGCATCTGGCCCACGCACCCTTCAATCATGCATTCTCTGACGGCTCATCTGTCGAAAGACTATTGCCGTCAGGTCGACCGTCAAGAGTCCCGAGGAGAGCGTCATGGAGCAGGTGAAGTCACTCGTGGGCCCTCGCCACCGCCCCTCGAGCGTCGGGGACGGCATACCGCCCTCGGTGTTCATCGGATCGAGCGCGATCTTCCACTACCTCGGCCCGTCCCTGGCGGTGCTGCTCTTCGTGCACATCGGCGTGCTCGGTGTCGCCTGGCTGCGCATCGTCACAGCGGCGCTGGTGTTCCTCTGCTGGCGACGGCCGATCACCACGCTGCGCACCATGTCGCCGGCCGGTCGCCGCACGATGCTCGCGCTCGGCGTGCTGCTCGCGGCGATGAACTGTGCGTTCTACCTCGCGACGGATCGGCTGCCGCTCGCCACCGTCGGCGCCATCGAGTTCCTGGGCGTCATCGTGCTGGCCCTGGTCGGCACCCGTACCTCCCGGAACCTGGCGGCGCTCCTGCTCGCGGTGGCGGGGGTCGCCGTGCTGACCGACGCGCGCTGGTCGGTCGACCCCCGGGGCTTCGCCTTCGCGTTCCTCAATTGCGCCGGGTTCATGGGGTATGTCGTGCTCGGCCACCGAATCGCCTCGGCCCACGAGGGCCGGCAGACCGGCATCGACCAACTCGCCGCGTCCATGCTGATCGCCGCCCTAGTCGTCACCCCATTCGGAATTTCCCAAGCTGCAACGGCATTCGCGCATCCGACCTGGCTGCTGTGGGGAGCTGGGGTCGGAGTCTGCTCGTCCGTGGTGCCCTACGTGACCGATCAGCTCGCCATGGCCAGGCTGCCGCGGGCGACGTTCGCGTTCCTGCTGTGTCTGCTCCCGGCATCCGCAACGGTGATCGGCCTCGTCGTGCTCCATCAGGTGCCGGGCGTCCGGGATGTTGTCGGGATCGCCGCCGTCGCGCTCGCGCTCGCCGTCCACCAGGACGCCGCGGGCAGCTGATTCAGTTCTTCGTGTGGTCGCCCGGGTCGTCCGGCCGCCTGCGGGGGAAGCGCTGCACCTCTTGCGGCCAGTCCAGGGCGACCGCGAGCCGCCCGGCCCAGTACCGCGCGGCGTCGTCGTCAGGGACGTCGACGACGCAGAACCCGCCCAGGTGCTCCTTGCTCTCCACGTACGGGCCGTCGCTGAACACGGGCTCGCCGTCCTTCGCGGTCACGCTGCACAACACGGACGACGCGTCCAGCGCACCGTTACTGAAGACGAACACCCCGGCGGCGGTCATCTCCTCGAGCACGGCACGGGATGCACGTCCCTTTGCCCCGATCTCTTGCTCGGTGTGTTCCGGCACCCACTCGTCGTTGAACGCGATCAGGTATTCGGGCACGGTCGGCTCCTCTTCTCCGGCGGCCCCCGGTGGGCCGCTCACCAAACTCCACGAACGGCGACCCTCCGATCCGACACCTGCCGTGCAGCGATTTCAAGAGGTCAACGGGTCGGGCCGCTCCACGCCCGGACGATCTTGCGCAGGGTGACGCTGAAGACCGTCGCTGTCACTCCCAGGTACGGGCCGTACAGACGTCGTATGACGGGCCGCAACGGCCGCTCGGCGACCATGATGCCGCCGGCGCACGCACCCATCCGGGCACCGCGTTCGGCGAGCGTCGCTCCCGCCAGCCGGCCCGCCGGCAGTTGTAGCTCGCCGGCCACGCGTGCGTAGACCTTGACCGGTATGCCGCCGAGTGCCTGATGCCAGATGCCCGACGCGCCGCTGTCGAGGTGACGCCGCGCGGCGGCATACATGCGGGGTGTCGTCAACGGTGCCGGCACCCGCACGCCGCGACGGGCAAGGGTCGAGGTGAGCAGCACACCGCAGACCGAGCCCGCGGTGATCGACGCGGCGAGTGTGGGGATGCGACGGGGCGCCGCCACTCCCAGGAACACGACCGCCATCTCCGCCATGATCGGCCAGCTCACAGCCTCAGCGAGACCCCACACGAAACCAATTGCGATACCGCGGTTTCCATCGGTCAGTGCATGGATCGTCCGCCACGTCGGCGAACGCCGCAGCAGCACCGGACCTGCGTCGAGCAGCGCGATGACGTCATCGCGCAACGTCTCCGCGTCCGCGCCGGTCGGATCGACCGGTGCGCCGAAGCGCACCTCCATCGGAGTTGCCTTGAAGCTGCCATGTTTGGCCAGCACCTCACCGGTCCCGAGCATCGCAACCGGCACGACGGGCACGCGGCAATCACGGGCGAGACGCACCGCGCCGGAATGGAATTCGCCGACCGATCCGTCGGTGCTGCGTGTCCCCTCGGGATAGATCACCACGGTGCGGCCGGCCGCCAGCGCCGGCCGTGCAGCTTCCAGGAGTTCGGCATACCCACCGCGTTCGCCGCGCCGCACCGGTAACCCGCCGGCCAGCCCGGAGATCAGGGCACGTCGCCACCACACGTCGAACCAGTAGTCAGCGGCAGCGGCGAAGACCGGGCTGCTCTCGGCCGGTATGGCGGCCAGGAGCGCGGCGGTGTCCGCATGCGAGGCATGATTGGCCACGACCACGCGTCCGGTCGGCGACCGGTCCCAGTTGCCGGTGACCGTCAGCCCGCCGGCCAGCGAACACACCGACCGCCACAGTCGCCGCCGGAACCTGCTGGGAATGAATGACATCGGTGCCTCCTAGGTGAGCGCGACCGCAGCCAGTGGCAGCACCAGCAGCAGCGAGTCGATGCGGTCGAGGAGACCGCCGAAACCGGGCAGCCACTCGCCGGCGTCCTTCACACCGGCCTGCCGCTTGAACATGGACTCCAACAGGTCGCCGAGCACACCACCCAGTGCGACCGCGAGGAGCAACCCGACCGAGATCGTGCCCAGCAGGGTGAGCACCACAAAGGCGCCGATCACCGCGCCGGCGAGACCACCGACCGTCTTGTTGGGGCTGAGCGGGGACAGTGGCCGGCTCGCCCATCGGAAGCGGTGAAATCCCTTGCCACCGCACCAGGCAGCGACGTCGGTGGCCGCTGCGGCGAAGCACACCAGGAACGCGTCTCGCCAGATCAACACCATGCTGGCCAACGACCAGCAGATCCACACCGAGCCGAAACCGGTGAAGGCGGCCCGTCGGATGCCGTGCTCCAGGTCCCCTGCGAGCACCGACGGCAACGCACACAGCAGGACCAGCACCGGGACGAGGTGCAGCCACTCCGGACGCTGCCAGGCGGCGAGTGGGTAGGCGATCGACAGCGCGTACAGCACCGCGGAGTCGATCGCCGGGAGTTCGATGAGCCGGGCGTACTCCCGCACGCTGATCAGCGCAAGCACGACGCACAGTGCCGCTGTCGGCCCCGGGCCGATCCAGATCGGGATCCCGACGACCGGCAGGATCATCACCCAGGTGACCCACTTGGTGATCAGTTCACGCTTGCGGGAAGCGAATACGGCGATGCCTGCGAGCGCGAGGATGGTCAGGGTCACCCAGAAGAAGAACACCCCGCGGCCGGTGATGTGCAGATGGACGAACCAGACGTCCAGGTCCAGGTGCATCGACCTGCGATCGAGGTGGAGGATCCGCAGGTAGGCGTCGAGGAGCTCGTGCGGCAGTGAGTCGTTCATCCGGCCACCTGCTCGGCGAGCTCACGATGCGCCGCCCACAGGCGCACCGTGGCGGTGAGCAGTGAACCGGCGAGGATCACTGCGCACACCCACCCGAGCACACCGGGGAATGCGGTCGCGACAACCATCGCCAGGCAGCGCTCGGTCTTGCCGAACGGTCCGCCGTTGCGCCGGGTCGCTCCGGCACCGGCCGCGGCCAGCGATGCGGTTGTCGGCAGGGTGGCGGCGACAGCAGCCGTCGCAACCAGCACGGCCGGCGTGCTCGCCATACCGTCGCTGCGGGCGGCGAGCGCGAAGAGTCCACCGAAGACGATCAGGTCGGAGCAGCGGTCGCCGATCTCGTTGAGCACGAATCCCCACGGCCTGCTCACCCCTCGTGCACGTGCCACGGCGCCGTCCAGGTTGGCGCCGCCGAGGCGAACCGCGAGCATGAGGATGGCCGGCAGCCACCAGCCCAGCGCGACACAGCAGGCCGCGAGCAGTGCCCCGGCGATACCGAGCAGGGTGAAGACGTCGGGGGAGATGCCCCGGTCGACGGCGAACCGGACGATGCGGCCCAGCCGCCGGCTGTACCACGGTTTGAGCGCGTAGAGCCCTTGCACCGGACCTCCCTCGGTCGATCCCCGGCCAATGTGGGGTATGACGCAGCGACCGCAGCGGCGGTTTCCCGGGATGTCATCGGTAGTGTTGCCCGTCGTACCGATCGACCTCGTCACGACTCGCCGGGAGCGCCGCATGTCCTACGCCGTTGACTTCAAGAACGTGTCCACCGTCGGCCTCGAGTCATCTCCGGTCGCGGAGGCGCTGGCCGGGCTGCGCGCCAATGAGGCGCGCTACTTCAAGAACAAGTACGTCCACACGTTCACGGTCGAGCCGGCCGCCGACGCGAAGCAGGCGATCGAGTGGGTCAGCGGCATCCTGAAGGACGAGCGGGACATCGTGATCGGGTCACCGGCGCTGGAGGCGACGGAGTTCGAGGTCGACGGCATCCGGATGGCGTATGTCTTCTACGAGAGCGGTCTGTCGATCAACGTGATGTACACGCTCGCCGACGACGGCAAGCGGGCCGTCGGCTTCAAGCTCTCCGACGGTATGGACGTGCCCGAGGAGCTCGGCGCGTTCAAGTTCGCGCGGCAGAAGTCGAAGCTGGCCGGCACCATCCGCGGCTCCTACTTCGTCATCAAGGGTGCGTACTGAGAGGGCTCGAACCCGCCCGGGCACGGTCTGTGCTGAGGTGCCGGATGGCTTGGTGAGCACGGGGATACGCTCGGAAGATGAGCACGATGCCGGTGACCCTGCAGGACGTGGAGTTGGCGCGCGACGGCTTGACCGACGTCATCCGTGAGACGCCGCTGGAGTACTCCCGGGCGGTCTCCGAGAAGGTGGGTGCGCAGGTTCTGCTGAAGTGCGAAAACCTTCAGCGGGCAGGGTCTTTCAAGATCCGTGGCGCCTACACGCGGATGTCTCGGTTGTCCGACGACGAGAAGTCCCGCGGTGTGGTGGCCGCCAGCGCCGGTAACCACGCGCAGGGCGTCGCCCTGGCGGCGCAGCTGCTGGGCATCACGTCCAAGGTCTACATGCCGGTCGGTGCGCCGATGCCGAAGCTGCAGGCGACCCGCGGGTATGGCGCACAGGTCGAGCTGGTCGGCGCGACTCTCGATGAGTCGATGGTGCACGCGAAGCAGTGGGCTGCCGACACCGGAGCAGTGCTGATCCACCCGTACGACCACCGTGACATCGTCGCCGGCCAGGGCACCTGCGGTCTGGAGATCCTGCAGCAGTGCCCGGAGGTCCGCACCATCGTCGTCAACATCGGGGGCGGCGGTCTCATCGCGGGGATCGCTTGTGCCGCAAAGGCACTCAAGCCGGATGTGCGGATCGTCGGTGTGCAGGCGGAGCAGGCGGCCGCCTACCCGCCGTCCCTCGCCGCCGGCCACCCGGTCGCGCTGCAGCGGATGGCCACGATGGCCGACGGCATCGCGGTCGGCCTCCCCGGCGACATACCGTTCGCGATCGTGGAGGAGCTCGTCGACGAGGTCGTGACGGTCAGCGAGGAAGCTCTCTCGCGCACCATGCTCTTCCTGCTCGAGCGCGCGAAGCTGGTTGTCGAGCCGGCCGGGGCTGCCGGGGTGGCGGTGCTGCTCGAGGGCGTCATCGCCCAGGTCGAGGGCCCGGTCGTGGCCGTGCTGTCGGGCGGCAACATCGACCCGTTGCTGATGATGCGCATCATCCGGCACGGGATGGCGGCCGCGGGACGCTACCTGTCCGTGGTCGTGCGTATGCCGGACCGCCCCGGCTCCCTCGCGGGGCTGCTCGCGAAGTTCGCCGCCGAGGACGCCAACGTCGTCGAGGTGCGGCACGCACGCAGCGAGGCGACCTTGTCCGTCGACGAGGTCGAGATCGAGGTCGAAGTGGAGACCAAGGGCGTGGAGCACCGCGAGCAACTGCTCGCCGCGTTGCGGGCCGACGGTTACCAGCCGACCGTCGCCTGAGCCGGTCCGCCGACGTCGACGCTGGCGGACATGACTCGCCTCGAGCCGACGCGCTCTCCGGAGATGATGAGTCACGACCGGGCCGACCTCGACCGGATCTTCAACGACGCCCTCGTCGCGCACGTCGGCTTCGTGGTGGGCGGCTCACCGGTCTCCATGCCGACCGCGGCCGTGCTGTGGGGCGACCGGGTCGTGATCCACGGATCCACCGGATCGCGGTGGATGCGCACGCTGGCACGAGGGGTTCCGGCATCGCTGTCCATGGCGGCGGTGGACGGGGTGGTCGTCGCGCGATCTGCCTTCGAGTCCTCGGTGCTCTACCGCAGTGCGGTGCTCTTCGGGTCATTCACTGTGCTCGACGGCGCGGACAAGTCGACCGCGCTGCGGATCCTGACCGAACGCATCCTGCCCGGGAGGACCACTGAGGTGCGTGAGTCATCGGTGAAGGAACACGCGGCGACGCTGCTTCTCGCGATGCCGGTCACGAGGTGGGCGGTGCGCATCTCCGACGATTGGCCGGACGACGACGAGGCGGACCTGGGTACGGAGGTCTGGGCCGGGCACGCACGTTTCGAACCCGCTGCCGTCCGCGCCGTACCCGCTCCGGGGCTCGCACAGGGCATCCCCGTGCCACCGAGCGTCGCCGCCATCCACGGGATCGGCTGACAGGCCGACTCCCGTCCCGCTCCGAATACCTGGATGGCGGGCCAGCACTCGGTCGACTACCTGCACGCGATCTACACGGATGCCGGGGTGGGTACGTCGTCGGATTTGCCGGCCGGGATGAGGCCGGACGGCAGGACGAGGCTCGCGGCGATGGCGGCGACAGCGAAGATGGCCGCGGCGGCGCCGAACGACACCACGTAACTGTGCACGGCGGCCTCGACCTTGGCGGCCGGGTCACCGGCGTGGTCGACGAGGTAGGTCGTCAAGGCGTTCGCTGCGAGCGTGTTGAGCAAGGCGGTGCCGATCGACCCGCCGACCTGTTGGGTCGTGTTGACCATCGCGGACGCCACGCCGGCGTCCGACCCGACCGCCCCCGAGGTGGCGGTGTTCATGGCACTGGAGAAGACGATCCCGAGGCCGGCACCGACGATCACCAGCGCCGGCAGCACCACTCTCACGTAGCTGGAGTCCGCCCCGAGCTGCCATGCCAGGTAGGCCATCCCGGCTCCGCCGACCAGTAGCCCGATCGGGATGAGCACCCGGGGGCCCACACGCGTCGCCAGGAGCGTGCTGGAACCGGTCGACACCCCGATCAGGGCCGCGATCATCGGCAGGAACGCCAACCCCGTCTGCACCGGGGAGTAGCCCTTCAGCATCTGCAGGAAGTAGGTAAGGAACAGGAAGATCGCGAACATCCCCATCGCCGAGAACCCGATCGTGAGGTAGGCGCCCCCGCGGAACCGGTTGGTGACGATCCGCATCGGCAGCAGGGGATGTGCAACACGCCGTTCGAGCCAGACGAAGGCCATCAGCAACACCAGACCACCGATGAGCAGGGAGTAGGTCTCGATCGAGTTCCATCCGTTGGACTCTGCTTGGGAGAATCCGTACACGATCGCGACCAGGCCGGCGCTCGCCAGGACGACGCCGGGTACGTCGATGTGCACGTCGCGGTTGCGCGGGTGGAAGGTCAGCAGTTTGAGGGCTGCCGGAACGGCGATCAGGGCGAAGACCACGTTCACGAACAGCGTCCACCGCCAGTCCAGATACTCGGTGAGAAGCCCACCGAGCACCAGGCCGACCGCGCCGCCGGCACCTGCGATGGCGCCGAACACCCCGAACGCTTTGGCGCGCTCCTTGGAATCGGTGAACGTCGTCGTCAGCGTGGACAGGGCCGCCGGGGCAAGCATCGCGCCGAGCGCTCCCTGGATGGCGCGGCCGACGATGAGCATGCCGAATCCTGTTGCGGCACCGGCCAATGCCGACGCGCAGGCGAAGCCGATCATCCCGCCGATCAGCATCCGTTCGCGGCCGATCAGGTCGGACAACCGGCCACCCAGCAGCAGTAGCCCGCCGAAGGCCAAGGAGTATGCCGTCACGACCCATTGCCGGTCGGCGTCACTGAATCCGAGGTCACGTTGCGCCGACGGCAAAGCGATGTTCACCACGGTCGCGTCGAGCACGACCATCAGCTGGGCCAAGCAGACCACGCCGAGGATGAGCCATCTGCCGTTGTCGGCGCGCTGTTGGCTCGGAAGTTGCGAAATTGGCACAGGGGTACTCACAAAATCACCTTCAATGGATAGAAATTCGTCGTGTGCAGTGCTGCCGCGGCTCAGCTCGCGGCGTGGTCGTCAGGAACGCCCGGCGGCGGACCCTTCCGTGTCGGCGGTGTCACCGAAGCCGGTACGGAGCTCGGACAGTGCCGCATCGACGTATTGCTCCAGTGGCGTTCGGCCGCCGTTCTCACCCCACGCGAGGAGCGTGGCGCGAGTAGTGGCCAGGACCGATGCCACCATGACGTGCTCGCGAAGGCCGTCACCTTCACCGGCCCCCCGACGGGCGATCAGGGCGGCGACCAACTCGTGCTCCAGTTCGCTGAACCGACCGGCCTGGTTCGCGAGCAGCCGCGGATCGCCGGCAATGACGCGCATGCGCTTCAACACCTCGTCGCCGTTGGGCCGGCGCCGATGGAGCTGCTCGCGCAGCGCCTGCGTCAGTGCGTCGAAAGCACTGACACCCGCGGGTATTTCACCGATGGTGTCGACGACGCGCGCCAACTCGTCCGGTGCCCAGCCGACCACGGCGTCTTCCTTCGTCCGGAAGTAGTTGAAGAACGTGCGGGTGCTGATGTCCGCAGCCGCCGCGATCTGATCGACCGACACACCGTCGAAACCGTGCTCCGCCACCAGGTCGGTGCTGACCCGGATCAGGACTTCGCGTGTGCGCAGCTTCTTGCGCTCGCGCATGCTCAGCTCACCCAACGTCATGATTGCATCATACGCAAAATTGCATGAACTGCAAATTTATCCCTGTCGGCGGTTTCAGAGGGGCGCGTGGTGGTGCACCAGCGGCACGAAGAGTTGGTGCGCGATGCGCTCGAGTTCCTCGTCGGACGGTGCGGTTCGTTCGGCGATCATGGAATACCGCAGGAGCATGCCGGGCATGGCGAGCACTGCGTCGGGAACGGGGGAGTCGCCGATCTCGCCGCGTGCGCGGGCCTGCCGGACCACCTCACGGAAAGCGGTCGGAGCGACCTTGGTCTCTTCGGGGATCTCGTCGAGCTCGCTGAACAGGCCGGCCGCGACGTCGATGCCGATCTGCCGGATGCGGTCCGCGAACTCGTGAAGGAGGGCGACGGCGTCTCCGGCGAGGCTTCCGGTGTCGGGCACGTGCCCGACGACCGTCCCGGTGTGTGCGCGCACGGTGGCGAGCACCAGCGCTGCTCGATTCGGCCAGCGACGGTAGACGACGGCGCGGCTCGTGCCGACCGCTCGTGCGACGGCATCGATGGTGAATGCCGCGTATCCCTCGCTCCGGAGCTGCTCCCAGGCGGCATCGAGCAGCGCGCCGTCCAGCGCGGGTCCGCGTCGTCGGCGGCGGGTCGAAGACGTCTCGGTGGCCGTATCCATCCAACGAGGATACAGGTGTATCTTGAGATAAGATACACATGACTCTTAGGATGCGATGACGGTGCGGATGCAGGAACGGAAGCTGGAGCCGTTGGGGTGGCCGATGATCCGGCTGGCTCTCGTGATCATGGTCGGAGGCGTCACGCCGTTGATCGATACGACCGTGGTCAACGTCGCCCTGCACACGATCGGCGACGGTTTCCACGTCGGCTCCGGAGCAGTGCAGTGGCTGACGACCGGGTACCTGCTTGCTCTGGCGGTGACGGTGCCGGTGACCGCATGGGCGTCCGACCGCTTCGGTGCGAAGACCCTCTGGCTGGTCGGATTGATGTTGTTCGTCGTCGGATCGGGGCTGTGCGCCGCAGCGTGGGGCTTCGGGGCGCTGGTAGCCTTCCGCGTCCTCCAAGGCATCGGGGCCGGGTTGATGCTGCCGGTGATGCAGACCATCCTGGTGCGTGCGGCTGGGCCCACGAAGGTCGCTCGAGTGCTGACGGTCGTCATGCTCGTGGCCACGATCGCGCCGATCGCCGGACCGTTGGTCGGTGGGCTCATCGTGACCTCCGGCAGCTGGCGCTGGGTGTTCGTGATCAACGTCCCGCTCTGCATCGCCGCCATCGCGCTCGCGTCCGCCTACGTTCCTCACGAGCGACCGCAGCGTGGCAGAGAGCTCGACCTGCTCGGCGTGCTGTTGCTCGGGGTGGGCTCGACGATTCTCCTGTATGCGCTCAGCAACGCCGCTTCGAGCGGCGATGGGGCGGCGCTTCGGGCGTGGCCCCCGCTCGCGGTCGGCGTTGTCCTCATCGGCGCTTTTGCGGTGCGGAGCGTGAAGCTCGGTGACCGCGCCGCGATTCCCGTTCGCCTGTTCGCGCAGCGATCCTTCGGCATCGCCGCCGGTGTGCTGTTCCTCACCGGAGTCGCCCTCTATGGTGCGCTCTTCCTGATCCCGCTGTACTTCCAGCAGGAACGCGGCATGACCGCGTTGCAGGCGGGTTCGATCCTCGCCCTTCAGGGCGTCGGCTCCTTGCTCACCAGGTGGGTCGGCGGCGTCGTTGACAAGATCGGCGCGAAGCCCATCGCCGTCATCGGCGTTCTCGGCTGCTCCATTGCGACCACTCCGTTCGCGGTCGCCACCTCACACACGGGATACTTGCTCCTCGGTGCGGCCCTGATCGTCCGCGGTGGTGCACTCAGCGCGGTCAACATCGCCGTCAGCGCCGGCGCGTTCGTCGACCTCGCCCGGCCGGACGTCCCGGCCGGCTCGGCCGTCGTGCGACTCGTGCAGCAACTCGGCGGCTCTGCCGGTACGGCGATCCTGGCCACCGTGGTGGCGGGGTTCGCCGTCACAGCGTCGCCGGCCGGATTTCATGCTGCATTCCTCTGCAGCCTCGGTCTGACAATGGTCGCCGTCATTCCCTGTCTGCTGCTCCCAACGCGATCCCGCGCGGTCGGGACGGTGGCAGCACCCTCGACCCCGAGTGACGAATCGGTTCGGGAACCAGGGCGACCTCGATGAAAGTGATGTGGCCCTAGCGGTTCTCGTGGGCCCCAGTGCGCGTCGGGTCGTCGATGGTGGCGCGATCACGCTCGGTCGCCGCCCAGCTGGCGAGCAGGTTCAGATTGTCAGCGGAGGGGGTGGCCGGCTCGGCGGTGTAGGCGGTCAGGATCAATCCGGGCGCGGCGACCAGCTCCATGGAGTCGTAGGCGAGCTGCAGGTGTCCGACCTCGGGATGGTTGAACGTCTTGACACCGCCCCGGTGGGCGCGGACGTCATGGGCCCCCCAGCGGGTGCGGAAAGCCTCACTCTGTGTGGCGAGTTCGCCGATGAGCTCCGTCAGGGCAGGGTCGCGCGGGTTGCGCCCGGCTTCGGTGCGGAGCAACGCGACCGCCACGGAGAGGGCACCGTTGTAGTCGGGGTAGTAGTCGGCTGCCCGGGGGTCGAGGAAGTCGAACCGGGCGATGTTGCCACGGTGGGCCGGGGTGTCGAGCACCGGTGAGTACAGTGCGGCACCCAGCGTGTTCGCCGCGACGATGTCGAGGCGGCCGGTGCGCACGAACGCGGCGGTTCCGGTCATCGAGTCCAGGATCCGCTGCAGACTGGCCGGGATCTTGGGCTTGGTACGCCGGGCAGGGGTTCTCGCGGGTTTGGCGGCACGCGCGAGGTTGAACAGGTGCTCCCGCTCGATGTCGGTCAGGCGCAGAGCGGTGGCCACTGCGTCCAGGACGTCGTCGGAGACGTGGGCGATGTGGCCCTTCTCCAGCCTGGTGTACCACTCGGGGCTCACCCCGGCGAGTACGGCGACCTCTTCACGGCGCAGCCCGGGAACGCGGCGACGGCCGCTGGTGGGTAGCCCCACCTGGTCGGGCGTCAGCTTCGCGCGGCGGGACGCCAGGAAATCCCGGATGTCTGCTCGGTTGTCCACCCTCACTACGGTAGGCGCCCGTCCGTCGTTAGCCAGGTTCTGCCGGTGCCCCCCATAACGCGACCTGTTTCCGGCGCACGGCCCGGCCTGTAATGGATGACGTGACAAGTTCCGCCTATACAGCCGCACCGACCACAGCGAGGATTCCGACGGCACCGACCGCCGCACCAGCGATGACCGACCACCGAGCCCGCTCTGCATTACTGGCCTCGGTCCTCGGGTTCTTCGTGGTCACTCTCGACGCAGTCGTCGTGAACGTGACTCTGCCGACCATCGGCACAGAACTGGGTGGCGGAGTGACCGGGCTGCAGTGGGTTGTCGACGGGTACACGTTGATGTTCGCCGCGCTCATGCTCACCGCAGGTTCGCTGTCCGACCGGCTGGGCGCGCGGCGCGCGTTCGGTGCCGGCTTGGTGTTCTTCGTCCTTGCCTCGGTCGGTTGCGGGTTCGCGCCGACCCTCGGGGTGCTCATCGCGGCGCGATTCCTCCAGGGTGCCGCGGCTGCGGCGATCATGCCGGCGTCGATGGCACTGATCCGCCAGGCCTACCCGGAGGCGCGGGCGCGCGGCCGGGCCGTCGGGATCTGGGCGGTCGGCGGCGCGATCGCATCCTCGTCCGGACCCGTGCTGGGCGGTGTGCTCACCCTGGTCGACTGGCGGTTGGTGTTCTTCATCAACGTCCCGGTCGGCGTGATCGCGTTGCTGCTGCTGACGCGCGCCCGCCCGTCGGTGCCGCGGAAGGTCGCGTTCGACCTCACCGGGCAGCTGACCGGAGTGCTCGCCATGGGCGGGCTGACGTTCGGCGCCATCCGAGCCGGGTCCGAGGGCTTCGCTGACCCGGTCGTGCTGGCCGCGTTCGTCCTGGCGGTCCTCGCGCTGGCCGGATTCATCCGGGCCCAGCGGACGGGTGCCCACCCGATGATGCCGCTGGACCTGTTCCGGTCCCGCACGGTGGTCATCACCGTCGTCAGCGGGTTCGCGTTCATGGTCGGGTACTACGGACTCCCGTTCGTGATCAGCCTTTTCCTGCAACAACACCGCGGTCTGACCGCCCTGCACACCGGTCTGGTGTTCCTGCCGATGATGCTCATCGGACTCCTACTCACCCCGTTCTCCGCTCGGCTGAGCGAACGCATCGGCCGCAGGACCGTGATCGTGGCCGGACTGCTCCTGATGACCGCCGGACTCGCAGCAGTCGCGCTGCTGCCCACGAGCGCGCCACTGTGGGTGTTGGCCCTGCTGATGGTGCTGGTCGGGCTGGCCGGCCCCGCCGTGTCGCCGCCGGCGACGGCGATCCTGCTCGATGCGGTTCCCCAGCGGCAAGCCGGTGTCGCGTCCGGTGTTTTCAACACCAGCCGCCAGATCGGTGGAGCGCTGGCCGTCGCCGCGTTCGGCGGCCTGCTCACCAATCCCGCCACCTTCGTGTCCGGGGTTCGGACCAGTCTGCTGCTCGCGGCCGCTGTGGCAGCCGCGACCGGCGTGCTCGCCCTCTTCCTGCCCACCACCAAGGAGGTCCCGTGAACAACCTGCAACCCGCGATGTGGGACGACAACAGCCGCAATCTCTTCGGCGATGCCGAAGAGATCGGGATCAGCACCCGTCGCGCCGACGGCACGCTGCGGCCCTTCGTACCGATCTGGGTGGTCTCCGTCGACGGCACCTTGTACGTGCGGTCCTATCGCGGCGTCGACGGCGCGTGGTACCGGCACGCCACCCGGAGCCCGGTCGGCGCGATCCGTGCGCACGGTCAGCAGATCGACGTCGCGTTCGCACCCGCCGGCGACGACGTGCAGGACGCCATCGACGCGGCATACCGGGCCAAGTACGCCCGCTACGGCGACAGCTACCTGAGACCCATGGTCGCAACAACCGCGGTGGCGGCCACGCTCGAGATTCACCCGGGCAACTGATCCGCACCCAATCAGACGAAAGGTGAAAACCGATGACTGACAACGAAACCCAGAAATCCACCGGCTGGACGGGAGGGAAGAACGCCTTCGGCGACTTCGCGCCCGGAATGGTCCACTACACCGACCAGGTGCTCTTCGACGAGGTCTGGGAACGCCCCGAACTCTCCAAGCGGGACCGCAGCCTGATCACCGTCGCCGCGCTGGTCGCGACCGGCAAGGCCGATCAGCTGAACTTCCACCTCGACTACGCCCGTCGCAACGGAGCCACCGAGGACGAACTCAAGGAGGCGATCCTGCACCTGTCGTTCTACACCGGCTGGCCCAACGGTATGTCCGCCATGGCGGTCGCCAAGAACATCTTCGAAAGCAAGGAGACACGATGAGTGACAACGAATTCGACCAGATCTTCCCGCTCGGGGAACCCAACGAGGCCTACGCGCAGTACTTCATCGGCCAGAGCTACCTGGCGCCGCTGGCTGCAGGGAGCGTCCCGGTGAGCAACGTGTCGTTCGAGCCGGGTTGCCGGAACAACTGGCACATCCACCACGGCAGCGACGGCGGTGGTGACCAGGTGCTGCTCTGCACGGCGGGCAGCGGCTGGTTCCAGGCCGACGGTGGGGAGCCGGTCCGCATGGTGCCCGGCACCGTCATCCGCGTCCCGGCCGGTACGAAGCACTGGCACGGCGCGACGGCGGACTCGTGGTTCTCGCACGTCGCCTTCATCACCCCGGGCACGGACGTCAGCAACGAATGGCTCGAACCCGTCACCGACGAGGTGTACGGCCGACTGCCGCAGAACGGAGACAACGTATGAGCATCCTGAACGAGACCTACACCCTGACCGGCGGCCTGGAGATCCCGAAGCTGGGGCTGGGCACCTGGTTCATCGACGACGACGTGGTTGCCCAGGTGGTCCGCGACGCCGTGGAGATCGGCTACCGCAACATCGACACCGCCCAGGCGTACGGCAACGAGCGCGGTGTCGGCGAAGGGGTCCGGACCGCGAACGTCGCTCGCGAAGAGCTGTTCGTCTCCAGCAAGCTCGCCGCCGAGATCAAGGACTATGCCGGCGCCGTCGCGGCGATCGACGGCTCGCTGCGGACGATGGGTCTGGACTACCTCGACCTCATGCTGATCCACGCACCCCAGCCCTGGCAGGACTTCCGCGGTGGGGACTACGCCGAGGGGAACCGCGAGGCTTGGCGGGCCCTGGAGGAGGCGCACACGGCGGGCAAGCTGCGCTCCATCGGTGTGTCCAACTTCCTGCAGGAGGACGTGGAGAACATCCTGGCCGGCGGCACTGTCGTGCCGCACGTCAACCAGTTGCTCGTCCACGCGGGCAACACCCCGAGCGAGCTGTTGGCCTACTGCGACTCCCTGGGCATCCGCGTCGAGGCGTACTCGCCGATCGCGCACGGCGAGATCCTGGACAACCCGGATGTCGCGGTCATGGCGCAGCGGTATGGCGTCACCGTTCCGCAGCTGTGCATCCGCTACACGCTGCAACTGGGCACCGTGTCGCTGCCCAAGACCGCCAACCCCGACCACTTGCGGTCCAACGCCGAGGTCGACTTCGTCGTCTCGGACGAGGACATGGCCGCCTTGCGGGACCTGCACGCCCAGGACTACGGCGAGCACAGCGCCTTCCCCGTCTACAGCGGCAAGTAGTCTCCTCAGGCTGGGCCGAGACGCTGTGGTGGTGGATTCGTCAGGTGTCGCCGCCGGAGGCGACGTCCGGCCGGAAGAGCTGTACGCCCGCGAGCGGACGGAAGCCGGCCGCGAGGGTCGCACGCATGCTCGCGATGTTCCCCGGCGCGACCGAGGCCAGCACGATCTCGTCGGGGACGATCAGATGTCGCGCGTCAGCGATGAGCCGTCGTCCCAGGCCCGAATCGCGGCTCGTCGGATCGAGTTCGAAGCTCAGCTCACGGAGGCCGCCGATCCCGTTCCCGATCGTGAGGATCGCGTCGTCCCGGTCGGCGAGGCCGAACACGCGGGTGGCGGTGCGCAACCCGGCCGCGCGTAGGGCGCGAGGCTGGTCGGCCAGATCGGGGCGGGGCACGAGCCACTGCGGTCGGCCGACCAGCCCGGGCGCCGACAGAACGAGATCGAGCGAGTCGATCCAGCCTCGCTGCCCGGCGAGCGCGACGATGAGCCGCGGATCGGCCGCCCCACCGAAACCGTCCGGGTGCAGTCCGGCGAGGTCGGCGTCCGTCACCGAGTCCGGCACACACAGCACGGCGTGACCGGTGAAGGTGAGCACGCCATACACCGTTGCCGACCAGGGGCGTTCGCGTGACCACGTGCCATCCGCCGGGGGTGGCTCGCCGGCCGCGGCGCGCTCGAGCAGCCGTCCGACCGGGTGGAGCAAGCGCTGCGAGGGGTCGGTCGGCATCGTCCGAGACTCCCTTGTCACCACGGAACCGGCTGTCCCGACACGCAGTCGTGACAAAAACCAAAGTAAGTTTCCGCAGCCGGGAATCATTCGACCAGGTCGAAAGTTGAGTCTAGTAAGCGCAACTTTGGAGTCGTCGGTTTGACATGACCGCGACGCCGGAGTTGAGTCGGAGGCAGTCAACTTCGCAGGTATGACGTGGGGCTGCTCTGCGTCCGGCGACGAGACATGACAGACCAACATCTCAACCAAGGGAGAACATCGATATGGGACGTGCGGTAGGTATCGACCTCGGCACCACCAACTCAGCGGTCGCGGTCCTGGAGGGCAACGACCCGGAAATCATCGCCAACGCCGAGGGCGGCCGCACCACGCCGTCCGTCGTGGCGTTCGCCAAGAACGGTGACGTGCTGGCCGGCGACATCGCCAAGCGTCAGGCCGTCACCAACGTCGACCGCACCGTCCGCTCGGTCAAGCGCCACATGGGCACCGACTGGAAGAAGGAAGTCGACGGCAAGGAGTACACGCCGCAGGAGATCTCGGCGCGCATCCTGCAGAAGCTGAAGCGCGACGCGGAGGCCTACCTCGGCGAGGACGTCACCGACGCGGTCATCACCGTGCCGGCATACTTCGACGACGCCGAGCGTCAGGCGACCAAGGAGGCCGGTGAGATCGCGGGCCTCAACGTGCTGCGCATCATCAACGAGCCGACCGCGGCCGCGCTCGCCTACGGCCTCGACAAGGGCAAGGAGGACGAGCTCATCCTCGTCTTCGACCTCGGTGGTGGCACCTTCGACGTGTCGCTGCTCGAAGTCGGCAAGGACCCCGAGGACGGTTTCTCCACCATCCAGGTCAAGGCCACCAGCGGTGACAACAAGCTCGGCGGTGACGACTGGGACCAGCGGGTCGTCAACCACCTGGTCCAGCAGGTGAAGAACCAGACCGGCGTCGACCTGTCCAAGGACAAGATCGCCATGCAGCGTCTGCAGGACGCCGCGGAGCAGGCCAAGAAGGAGCTGTCCAGCTCGACGTCCACCAACGTCAGCCTGCAGTACCTGTCCATGGGCGAGAACGGCCCGATCCACCTGGACGAGACGATCACCCGTGCACAGTTCGAGCAGACGACCAAGGATCTGCTGGAGCGCACCAAGGGCCCGTTCGAGCAGGTCATGAAGGACGCGGGCGTGACCGTCAACGACATCGATCACGTTGTCCTGGTGGGTGGTTCGACCCGTATGCCGGCCGTGACCCAGGTCGTCAAGGAGCTGACCGGCAAGGATCCCAACAAGGGCGTCAACCCCGACGAGGTCGTCGCGGTCGGTGCCGCGCTGCAGGCCGGTGTGCTGAAGGGTGAGCGCAAGGACGTGCTCCTCATCGACGTCACCCCGCTGTCGCTGGGCATCGAGACCAAGGGTGGCCTGTTCACCAAGCTGATCGAGCGCAACACCGCGATCCCGACCAAGCGCTCGGAGGTGTTCTCGACCGCAGAGGACAACCAGCCGTCGGTGGAGATCCAGGTGTTCCAGGGCGAGCGTGAGCTGGCCAAGGACAACAAGCCGCTGGGCAACTTCGAGCTGTCCGGCATCGCGCCCGCGCCGCGTGGCGTGCCGCAGATCGAGGTCACCTTCGACATCGACGCCAACGGCATCGTGCACGTGTCGGCCAAGGACCGCGGCACCAACAAGGAGCAGTCGATGACGATCTCCGGTGGCTCCGCGCTGCCGAAGGAGGACATCGACCGCATGGTCCGCGACGCCGAGGAGCACGCGGCGGAGGACAAGAAGCGGCGTGAGGAGACCGAGGCCCGCAACACCGCGGAGCAGCTGGTCTACTCGACCGAGAAGTTCCTCGCCGACAACGGCGACAAGGTCCCGGCCGAGTCCAAGTCCGAGGTCGAGGCCGCCGTCAGCGAGCTCAAGGATGCGCTGAAGGACGAAAACACCTCTGCCGAGGACATTTCGGCCAAGACCACCAAGGTCAACGACGCCTCCCAGAAGATGGGTGCCGCCCTGTATGCCGCGCAGCAGCAGTCCGGTGACGACACCGCCACGGCCGGTGCCGAGCAGCCCGCCGACGCCGGTGCCTCCGCGTCGTCCGACGATGACGACGTGGTCGACGCCGAGGTCGTGGACGACGAGGGTGACAACAAGTGACCGACCCCATCAAGGGCTCCCAGCCCACGGGTTCGCAGCCGGGTTCCGCTTCGGCGGAGCCCGGCCGGCGGCCGGAGGATGAGGAGGCTCAGTCGGGCCCGATCATCCGCGACAAGCGCCGGATCGACGAGAACGGTGATGTGCGAGCCGTTTCCGACGACGCACCGCAGGCTCCCGCAGAGCCGGCCGGCGCGTCCGCCGGGACCGGTCCCGCCGTTGATGACGAGCACCCGGACACGGTCCTCGCAGCCGAACGGCTCGCGGACCTGCAACGGGTGCAGGCCGAATACGTCAACTACAAGAAGCGCATCGAGCGCGACCGGGAAGCCCAGCGGGACGCCACCACGGCGCGCGTCCTCGAGGCGCTCCTGCCGGTGCTCGACGACATCTACCTGGCGCGCGAGCACGGCGACTTGGAGGGGACTCCCTTCGAGAAGATCGCCGACAAGCTGCAGGCGACGCTCAGCAAGCTGGGTCTGACCGAGTTCGGCGCAGTCGGTGAGCCTTTCGACCCGACGCACCACGAGGCCCTGATGCACATCGAGGCCGAGGTGCCGGAGGGTGCGGAGGGCACAACCATCGTGCAGGTCATGCAGCCGGGCTACCGGCTCGGTGACCGCATGGTCCGTCCCGCACGCGTCGCGGTCGCGGACCCGTCCTGATGCAGCCCAGGTCTTCTGCCGAGCGGGGTGCGCGACAGCGGACACCCCGCTCGGCAGGAGACTTCGACCCGATTGGAGTGATTGATGGCTAGTCAGGACTGGCTCGAGAAGGACTTCTACAAGATCCTCGGCGTCTCACAGGACGCGTCCGAGGACGACATCAAGAAGGCGTACCGCAAGCTCGCCCGAAAGTGGCACCCGGACCAGAACCCCGGTGACACCGCAGCAGAGCAGAAGTTCAAGGACATCGGCGAGGCCAACTCGGTGCTGTCCGACCCGGCGAAACGCCAGGAGTACGACCAGCTCCGGCAGATGGTCGGTGGTGGCGCCCGCTTCACCGCGGGTGGTCCCGGCAGTGCCGGCGGCGCCGGCGGGTTCGAGGACCTCTTCGGCTCCATGTTCGGCGGCGGCGGGCAGCACGTCCGCTTCTCCACCGGTGGCGGGGACCAGATCAACCTGGACGACATCCTCGGGCGCTTCGGCGGCGGCGGTGGCTACGGCTCGCCGTACGGCGGCTACCAGGCCGGGCCGCGCAAGGGCGCCGACATGGAGGCGCGTACGACGCTGAGCTTCCGTGATGCCGCCGCGGGCGAGACCATCACGCTGCAGGCCGCGGACGGTCAGACGATCAAGACACGCATCCCGGCCGGGGTCAAGGACGGTCAGACGATCCGGCTGCGCGGCAAGGGACAGCCCAGCCCGAACGGCGGGCAGGCCGGTGATCTGCTGCTGCACGTCACGGTCCAGCCCCACCCGGTCTTCCATCGTGACGGCAACAACCTGACGGTCGACCTTCCCGTCACCTTCGCCGAAGCAGCCCTGGGCGCAACGGTTTCCGTGCCGACGCTGAGCGGCAGGGCGGTCAAGGTCAAGATCAAGGCCGGAACCCCGTCCGGGCGCAAGCTGCGTGTCAAGGGTGAAGGCATCAAGGGCAAGACCTCCACGGGCGACCTCATCGCGACCGTCCAGGTGCTCGTGCCGCAGAAGCTGAACAGCGACGCCAAGAAGGCCGTCGAGACGCTCGCCGAGCAGGATCGGGAGAGTGGCATCGACCCGCGCGCTGAGCTGACCGCGAAAGCCGCGCTCTGATGGTCCGGTCGTTCTGGCGCGGTGACACGCCACCCCCCGAGGACGCGCCGATCTACGCGATCTCGGCGGCGGCGCAGTTGGCCGGCATACACGCCCAAACCCTGCGCCAGTACGACCGATTGGGCATCGTGACACCCTCCCGGACACAGGGCGGCGGGAGACGTTACTCCGTCCACGACCTGAAGGTGCTCGCCGAGGTCCAGCGACTCTCCCAGGAGGAGGGCGTGTCGTTGGCCGGCATCCGCCGGATCCTGGAGCTCGAGGACCAGGTCGACGCACTGCGGTCTCGGGTGCGCGAGCTCGCCGACGAGCTGCAGCGGGAGCGCGACAAGGGGCTCCGCCGCGTCTTCGCGGCCTCGCCCGACGGCCAGATCACCCCCTTGCGACCGGGGGAGCGTGTGCAGCCCGTCCGGGCAGAGCGCGCCCTGGTCGTATGGCGCAAACGGAGTTGACGGACTCAGATGATCGAATTCCTGATGGTCTTTCCGGACCGAGAAGCCGCCCAGGACGTAGCCGACGAACTCGTCGAGGAGGGCGGATTCGCCTCGGTGCGCGTCGTGTCCGAGGCGTTGGCCGGTGAGGACGACGCCGAGGACGTGGATTGGGTCGTGCACGTCGTGGCGGACCACCTCGACGACCCGACCGGGCCACGGGCGCAGGAGATCGCCGAACGCTTCAGCACCGTGGCGCAGGATCACGACGGCTGGCTGGACAACGATCGCTCGGTGGACGGTTACCAGCCGGATCCGTAGCACTGGAAACGCGATCCGCCGGATGGTGCCGTCCGGGACAACGCGTCCGCGGGCGGGACGCCGCCGGCGATCAGCTGGTGCGCCTCGGTCAGCTGGTCGCAGGCCTCGTCGTCGTTGACGGCCGCGGGAGCGGCGATGACACAGCGGGCGCCGGCATGCAGCCACGCCGTCGTCATACCGAGGGTCTCCTCCGCCCAGCGCACCGAGGAGCGGCCCAACTCGCACGCGGACAGCACCACCAATGACGGGATGCGCTCGAGTTGGTCGATGTCGTAGCCGAACCACGTCCCATCGCTGAGTTGCAGGCCGGAGAAGAGCGGGTTGTCGGCGGCATGCCGACCGTGCGCGGAGAGGTGCAGCACGTCGACCGTGGCTGCGAGACGCGACACGGCCGCGCTGGTGCTCTCCGGAGGGGTGAGCACGGTGGAGCCGGGCCGCGCGGCAGACGAGCGGACGACCTCCTCACCGGCGCGCGGCACTCGGGGCCCGGCGACGAAAGCGGCCGAGCGCAACGGTGGCGCGATCCCGCGCTCGACCCAGCGCGATGCACTCGGCGGAAGACATGCGGGATGCCCGGAGAGTGTCGGCAGCATGCTCCACGGGACGCCGGCGAGCACGCCCGTCGGCGTCAGCACGACCCGTCCTCCCGCACTGCGCCGGAGGGCTGTGCGCACCGGCGCCAGCAGCGCATCGTCGAGTCGCTCCAGGCGCCGCAGCAGCGACGACCGGACCGCGGTCTGCAGCGTCCGCGGCAGGTTGCTCGCCGACATGTCCAGGTCTGCCTGGAGCCCGGCCATCGCCTCGCGGACCGGCGCCGTCGGGCCCAGCGCGGTCACATCGGCGCCCTGCGCGCTGACGGTCAGCAGGTGCAACTCATCGTCCACCGCCAAGTGCGCGAGCAGCACCGTGTCGTCGCCCAATGCCGTTGTCAACTGGTCGAAGCCGACCGGCTCGGTCACGACACCGGAGCCAGGATCCTGCCAGGCGCGCTGGCGGATGTGCTGCCGCAGCTCGCGCTCGCGGCCCGAGATCTCGTCCGGCCCGCTGCCCGCCCGCAACTGCCGCAGCTCGACCAGGTCGCGCGCGGTGTCCGCGCTCGCCGGTGGACGGATCGGCAGCACGCGGCGAGAAAGCTCGCGCGCCCGCTCCGACCACTCGAAGACCGACTCCGGCCGGCCACCCTCGAGGGCGACCCGGATGCCGAGCAGGGCCAGCTCCCGGCCGTGTCCGGCGAGCGAGCTCTGCAGGTCGAGGCTGCCGAACGATGACTGCCACTCGTGCAGGTCCGACAGCCCCTGGCGCACCCGGCGCAGCGCTGAACCCGGCCGGCCCGAGGCGGCGTCGAGCTCTGCCTCGACCTGCCGGCGCAGGAGCCGCCCCGCAATGGGTGCCTGAGTGCGCAGCCGGACCTCCCGTAGCCGGCGCCGCGCCGAGTCCGGGTCGCCCCGCATGAGCTCGATGCGCGCAGCGTGCAGCCGGACGGTGTTGGCGTCGTTGCGTAACCCGTTGTGCGCCAGCCGTTCCGCGATCTCGTCGGCTCGGGTCGACAGGTCGGCGGAACGGCGCCGAAGACCCGCTTCGGCAGCGAGCTCGATGCCATCGGCACGATCGGCCCATGCGTCGCTGCCGCGCCGCCGCCATCGTCGCGCAGCCCGGCGTGCGAGGACGCGGGCCCGGGCCGGATCGTCCAGCAGGAGCAACCGCGCGAGGAGGAACTCCGCCTCACCCTGTTGTTGCGAGAGGTGCATCCTCCCGTACGCCGCTGCGACGCTCGCCACCGTCTCGTGCGCCTCGTGGTGCAGCCCGGCAGCGACCAACACCTCGGCCCGGTCCTGATCGCACACCGCGCGGAAGTTCGCCGACAGCGGGGCCAGCACGGGCCGGGCGCTGTCCATGCGCTGCAGTGCCTGTGGCAGGTCGCCGGCGAGCATCAGCGCGTAGCCGCTGTTGTGCAGCGCCTGGGCGGCCTCGACCGGCATACCCGCCTCTCGGAAGTCTTCCGACGAGGCATCGAAGTCTGAGATGGCAGACGGCATGTCGCCGCGCTGGAGCCACACGACCCCGCGATTCATCAACGCTCGCGCACGATCGACGCCGATCAGCCGACGTCCGGCCATGGCCTGCTGCAGGTGCTGCAGCGCCAACTCACCCTCACCGGCCCGGGTGTAGAGGACACCGAGTTGACTGTGCGCGAGGTCGCGCACGGTGGCGTTCGTCGCGCGCTCCAGCACCGACTCACACAGTCGGGTGCCGGTGTGCAGATCGCCGCGTTCGGAGGCGACATACGCGCGGCTGATGTCGATGCGGTCCTGCAGATCAGGGTCGGTCGCACGGCTGAGTGCGAGATCCAGCAGCCGGGTTGCCAGCGGTGGACGGCCGGAGTTGATCGCGGCCAGGCCGCGTCGGTGAAGTTCGTCCGCGCTCAGCACCCTTCCATCATGGCTTGGCGCGAAGAACGGCCGGCAAGGCGGCCCAGCTGCGGTGGACGGCCCGCTTCGCCGTGTCGTTGCCGCCGGCGGTCGGCAGATGTGCGTGCAACTCGCTGGCCAGCCGACCCGCCAGCACCGGAACGGCGAACGATGTTCCGCTCCAGACCGCGAACTGTCCCTCGAAGTTGTCCGGGTCGATGGCCTCACGGATGTGTCCCTCGGCCTCGGTCCGGGCGACGGGCTCGAGCCCACCCTGGAACGCCGGCATCGTGCTCATCACCGAAGCGGCCGGCTCGTAGGTCGTCACCCAGTCGCCGGTGTTGGAGAACAGTGCAACCGATCGGCCGCTGGGGTTGAGGGCGCCGACCGAGAGGATCGGTGCCGCACCGGCACCCTCGCCCGCGTCGGCCGACGTCGCGGCGAACGCCGCGGGGAACGAGCGCTGGGTGGTGGCGTCGTTGCCCGCCGAACACACGACGGCGGTGCCCGTCCTGGTCAGTGACGTGAGGACCTCGTGGATCGTCGGATCGAACATCTCGTCCTCGGGCGTCTCGTGGTAGTACCCCATCGCGAGGCACAGCACGTCGATGGGCCGGCCGCCATGCTCCCCGGCGCGACCGCGCCGGGCGAGTTCGGAGATCTGGATCAACGCCTCGATCCAGTCGGACTCGGCGATCGGCCCTTCCGAGGGTGTGACGCGCCACGACAGGATGTCGGCGTCCGGGCAGTTCTGGCGGACCAGGCCGGCCAGGAAGGTGCCGTGCCCGGACAGCATGTCCAGCATGCCGTCGAGCGGACCGGACTGGTCGGGGTGGGTCTCGGGATCGGTCGCCGGGTCGGCGTATCCGATCGGCCGTCCGTCGAGCTTGACGTCGGTGCGCACCACCGGGTCGAGCCATGGGTGCGAGCCGCAGCCGGTATCCAGCAGCGCGACGACGGGCCGGCGCCGCTTCAGCTCGCGGTCCGGAGTCCGGTGCGGCGCGGCGCCGGTGTAGGCGATCGGTTGCCGCCCGCCCAGGCCGAGAGCGCCGTATGACGACACCGGGTTGGAGGTCGTGAACGGATTGGACGTGGTGAACGGATTGGACGTCGTGAACGGATTGGACGTGGTGAACGGGTTGGAGGTCGTGAACGGCGCCGGCGACAGGAGATGGTCCAGCCCGACCCCGGCGAGCGCCGCGAGCCCGTGCTGGCCGCGCGCCTGCTGCAGCAGATCCCACGCATCCGGCACCTCACTCGCGTGGCCGTCGGCGACCGACAGCAGCAGCCGGTGGATGCCCAGCTCACCGTGCTGCGCCCAGGACAGGCGCTGACACCGATCCGTCTTCACCGGCTCCGGCTCGGTGAGCCGGGCGTGCGTGCACTCCTCGTCGACGGTCACGGACCAGCCGAGCCCGGCCGCGGTCGCGCGCAGCAGGGTCAGGACCGGGTCGAGGTCGCGCAGCGTCGACACGAGCAGGCGGGAGGCGGCATAGACGGTCGGTCCCGCCTCGACGCCGGCGACGGTCACGGCCGTGGCAGGGTCCAGTTGACGCCACTCGATACGCGAGGGTCCCTCCGGCGTGTGCCGGCCGTTGCCTTGCCTGGTGCTCATCGGTGCCTCCGCTCGTGCCGATCAGATCTCGAACATGGT
The DNA here is from genome assembly GCF_014190805.1 of Flexivirga oryzae. Taxonomy (NCBI): domain Bacteria; kingdom Bacillati; phylum Actinomycetota; class Actinomycetes; order Micrococcales; family Dermacoccaceae; genus Flexivirga; species Flexivirga oryzae. Next base: position 231,035 of record NZ_JACHVQ010000004.1, read on the forward strand.
GGTGGTGAAGGAGCGCTCGGCTCCCTCGAGCCACAGCCGGACCCGTCCGGGCGGGAGCGAGCCGAACTCGAACCGCCCGGACTCGTCGATCGCGGCACGCCAACTCCGGTTGTCGCCGCGCATCACGACCGCTGTCCCGCAGGCCGGCGCGATCCACCCGTCGATGCGGCGTCGCCCGTCGTCGAGCCCGCCCACCCGCAGCAGGACGCTGATCTCGTCGTGGCTGAACTCGATGGTCATCGCGCGCACGAGACCGCTCGTGTCCGAGCCGGCCGCGCGGGTGCCCGCCAGTTCGGCGCTGGACTCCACGAGGTGGAGCAACTCGTATTCGCGGTCGAGGTCCTCGACCGCGATGGCCGCGAGGACCTTCGCGTTGAGGTCGTCCGGCGGCGGGTCGAGCGTCTGCCACATCTCGCGCAGGTCCTGCCACAGCGGATCGTCGTCACCGTGCGCCATCGGTGTCTCCTTCATTGCCTGTCGCCGTCGTTCAGAGCGGCTCGGAGTTTGGCGAGGCAGCGGCCGCGGGTGGGGCCGATGCTGCCGATCGGCATCGCGAGTTCTTCCGCGAGTCCGTGGTAGTCGGGGCGGTCGTCGAAGGCGATGACCCGCAGCAGCCGTCGGCAGCGTTCACCGAGCGTGGCGACCGCCTGCCACATCTCCTGCGCCGCGTCTCGGGAGAGGACCTGAGCCTCCGCGGATTTGCCCACGGCGGCTCGCCGTTCGAGCACTTCGTCCTCCACCGGGGTCACGAGGTTGTCGCGGTTGGCGACCCGCCACGCCTCGCGGCGGGCCGTGATGATCACCCAGGAGGACACCGCCTGCGGGTCACGGATCGCTGCCTGGCGCCGCACAAGGGTCAGCCAGGTCTGCTGCACGACATCCTCGGCATGCGTGCTGTCCAGCCCGTAGGCTCGCACGACCTGCCACAGCACCGGGTTGAGCAGCCGCACCAGGTCGTCGAGCGCCGAACGATCGCCGGCCCGGAACTGTGCGAAGCGGATGCCGGCGGGACGCCATACATCACCGTCCGGGCTGCGCTCTTCGTCGTCCGGCTGATCCGCTGCGGTCATCATGTCGCTCATCGGCTTGGGCGGTGGCTGGTGCACGGTCTGCGAGGCACGCAGGCAACCACCGATGACAGCCCGCATACCTCGCTCCTGACCGTAGTGGACGAGCCCTTTGCCCGCCCGGGGGCCTGCACCCGGATCATCCCCCGTGGACCCGGGTGCAGGCGGTGCCGAGGTGGGCCCGGACCCCCCGAGGCGCACCCTTCGCGTCCAGGGACCGACACCGCCGAGGCGGCTGACCGACGGCGACCTCCCAACCGTCACTGTCGAAGTCCTGGACGCCGTTCAGGAGGCGTGACCGGCGCTTCTGATACATCCGGGGAGGAAAAACTTTTCGGCGCGCGCCGGACGGTCCGGAACCCTCGGTCGGCGGCGAACCCACACCAGCCGTGGCAGGCGTGTCGAGCGAGCAGAACAATGCAGTAGAACTGAATGGTGGTGTAGAAATCCCAGCTTGTGCTCAACGATTAAGTCGGTCAGAATAGACAACATGAACACGACACAGTCACTGAATGGCAAGCACACCCACCAGGGCCGGTCCGAGGCCGGCTTCTCCGGCAAGGTCCGGGCCTTCTTCCGCGAGCAGCAGGACGCGCACGAGCTGCTGCTCGAGAAGCAGGCTCCGTGGCTCAGCCGCCGCTGACGGCGACCGCCTCGGGCGGCACCTCCGACCTCCACCATCACGTCCCCTGACGCCCGCCGGGTCAGGGGACTTCTCGTTCGTCGGGGGTGCGTCCTGCCGCCTCAGCCGATGGGTGTGCGGAGGGTGCAGGGTACCGAGACGTTCGCCCCCAGGGCCTTCTCGGTCAATCCGATCACGCGTGGTGAATACGGCAGTTGGATGTGGTCGCTGAGGTCGATCGGGCAGCCGTCCTGCAGTGTGACGTTGTGCACGGTGGCTCCGGCGCCGGCGGTCAGGAAGGTGCGTTGATACGGCGTGCTCACCTCGTCGTACCTGCTGCCGATGACCGTGTAGTCCACGCCCGGCAGCGTGTCGCCTCCCGCGTTGAGCTCGGCGAGGTACGTCGAACCGATCTCCTGGTCCACCGCGGCCTGCCCCATCGTGCTCGGCAGCGCCGGGTTGATCCCGAAGACCTTTGCCAGTGTTGCCAGTCCGGACAAGGTCGTGCCGTGATTGGTGGCGCCCATGGTGACCACGTGCGCCACCTTGTCAGCTGCCGGATCGGCAGCATCGGCGCCGCCGAAGAACTTCAGGTAGCCGCGCGCGACGATCCCGCCCTGGGACCACCCGACGAGATCCACCTTCCGCGCCCCGGTCACGGCGAGCACCCTGTCGACCTCCTGGCCGAGCTCGCGGGCGGAGTCCTTGACCGGACCGGTCAGGTAGACCCCGGGGATCTGACTCGCAGCGGCGTCGCTGTCGCCGAGGTTCTCGCCGAACACGCAGAAGCCCTGCTGCGCCAGGGCCGGGGCGAGTGCCGCGAAACTGTCGTACCGGCTGGACCAGGTGCCCTGCACCAGGACCACCGGGTTCGGATGAGCCGCGGACGGCCTGCACGACCAGTCGTTCATGCCGGGTGGCAGGGCGGTCGGGTGGGCGAGGCTGTAGGCCAGCGCCGGGTAAAAACCGGACTGCGCCGGGCCGACGGGGTCGGCTGCGGCTGTTGCGGTGCCGGTGACCGCGAAGGCGGCGCTGGTGGCGATGGCGGTGCCGAGGGTCAGACGTCGCAGGATTGACATCGTCGCTCACTTTCCGTGGTGAGGGGGCTGGCTCGCTCACCACCATGTTACTGGTGAGTAACAACGTTTGGTGGCTCTCGTGCCGACGAAATTCGATCGCCCGGCGCCGCATCCTTGCTTAGCGTGTTTCGGGTGATTCGACTCATCGACGTTGCGGACGACCACGACATGCGCCAGATCTTCGAGGTCGGGATCGCTGCGAAATCACATGATCAGCAGTGGTTCGCCCCGATCAGCCTCGACTCGTGGCTGATCCACATGCGGCGGCCCGACCCGGAGGACGCCCAAGAGCTGTACGGCTTCTTCGACCCTGCCGGTCGATGCCTGGGGTCGAGTCTGCTGTTCATTCCGCTGCAGGACAACACCGACAAGGTCTATTCCGTGGTCGACGTCGCGCCGGAGCACCGCCGGCACGGGGTCGGGCGGGCCCTCGTCGAGCGGAACGTGCAGCGCGCCGGCGAGTTGGGGCGCTCGATGCTGTTCGCGGAGACGCTCGTGCCGGGCGTTGCCGACCCTGACCACCCCTTCGTGAAATTCGCACGAGCCACGGGATTCTCGGCCGGGTGGGACGAAGTTGCCCGGCATCTGTCGTTGCCGGTGCCTCCGGAGCGGCTCGACGAGCTGGCGACTGCCACTGCGGCACACGTCGGCGACTACGACATCGAGGTGTTCGTCGACGGAGTGCCGGAGCAGCACCTGGCGGGGCTTGCCGAACTCCTCAGCCTGCTGGCGGTCGACGCGCCCTCCGGCGACATCGAGTTCGAGGCCGAGGCGGTCACGCCCGACCGGCTGCGCCGAATGGCTGCCCGCGAGCGCGAGCAGGGACGGACGCACCTGAGCGCTCTGGCGATTCATCGCAGCACCGGGGTGGTGGCGGCGCAGAGCGACCTGACCATCGATGCCGGCGTCGAGCATGCCAATCAGCTCGGGACGTTCGTGCACCGCGCACATCGCGGCAAGCGCCTGGGTATGGCGGTCAAGGTTGCCAATCTGCGGCGCTTGCACCGTGATCGACCGGATGTCCGGTTCGTGCGCACGATGAACGCGGAGACGAACGACCACATGGTGTCGATCAACGTGCAGCTCGGTTTCGAGGTCGTCGAGGTGCTCACCGAGTGGACCATCGACATCGCGCCGGCCGGCGATCGGGGAGCGCCCGCCCCGAGCGCGATCGGCAGCTAGTCCCGCTGCCTATTCCGTCGGCGCGGCGATCTCCCGGAGCAGCTCCAGGGCGCGCCCGGCCACCGGGTTTCCTGCGGCCGCATCACGCACGAGGACCGAGATGCCGCGCCGGATCTCCGGGTCGCAGACCGGGACAGCGGTGGCGCCCTTGGGCAGAGCGCCGGTCGTGAGCGTGGGGACGAGTGTGACGCCAACGCCGGCGGCGGCGAGCGCGAACGCCGTGTGATGGTCCTGGCAGCGTGCGACGATGCGCGGTTTGGCGCCGACCTGGGTCAGCGCGCGGCGGATGATCCGGCTGCAGGTCTGCTCGGCGATGCTCTCGTCGACCCAGGGCTGCTCGGCGACTTCGGCCAGCGTGAGCGTCTCCCGCGGCGCCAGCTCGTGATCGGCAGGAAGCACCGCGACATACGGCTCGGACATCAGCTCGTAGCGCGTGTAACCCGCTGGGGCAGAATGGTTCTCGTTCGGGTTCTCGGTGCGTATGTCGAGATCGGTGGTCGCCTTGCCGTCGTTGTTCAACTCGTTGAGATCGACGGTGATCACGACGTCGGGGTACTCCCGCTGCAACTGTGCGACCAGTCGTGGGATCCACTCCTCGCCCGCCGAAGCGAAGCACGCGATGGTCAGGCTGCCGGTGCGGCCACTGCGCATGTCCGTGACCAGGTCGCCGAGTCGGGACAGCGCCGCCATGGCTTCGTCGCTCTCCTGGGCGAGCATCCGGCCCACGGCGGTGGGCGCGATGCCGCGACCGGCACGCTCGAAGAGCGTCAGACCGGTCTCGCGCTGCAACTGGTTGATGTGCTGGCTGACTGCGGACGGTGTGTAGCCGAGGTGGGTCGCGGCGGCCTGTACCGAACCGCTGGCGACGACGGACCGGAAGACCCGGAGGCGGTGTGTGTCGAGCATGATTCGATAGTACAGCAAAACTGAACGGTGGTGTAGAAATCACAGCTTGTGCTCAACGATTAAGTCGGTCAGAATAGACAACATGAACACGACACAGTCACTGAATGGCAAGCACACCCACCAGGGCCGGTCCGAGGCCGGCTTCTCCGGCAAGGTCCGGGCCTTCTTCCGCGAGCAGCAGGACGCGCACGAGCTGCTGCTCGAGAAGCAGGCCCCGTGGCTCAGCCGCCGCTGACGGCGACCGCCTCGGGCGGCACCTCCGACCTCCACCATCACGTCCCCTGACCCCCGCCGGGTCAGGGGACTTCTCGTTGTCCCGAAGTACCGACGGTCGCGGTGTCGGGACGGGTATGGCGTCCGGAGGCGTCCCGAAGTGCCGACGGTCGGGGTGTCGGGACGGGTATGGCATGCGGAGGCGTCCCGAAGTGCCGACGGTCGCGGTGTCGGGACGGGTATGGCGTCCGGAGGCGTCCCGAAGTGTGTGTTTTGTCAACTGGTTGTCGGCCGTTTGAGCGCTAATTTTCCGGCCAGGGTGGCGGGGTTTCCGGCCGGGTGAGCTGTGTGGCTGTTCTTGGTGGGTGGTTATTTCATGAGGGCGTGGTTGACGCGGTAGGACTCGCCGCGGAATTGCAGGAGTCGGCCGTGGTGGACGAGGCGGTCGATGATCGCGGCGGCGATGTTGTCGTCGCCGAATACGCTTCCCCAGCGGGAGAATTCGAGGTTCGTGGTGATGATCAGGGAGCGTTGTTCGTAGGCGCCGGCGATGACTTGGAAGAGCAGCCGGGCACCATCGGTGTCGATGGGTAGGTAGCCGAGCTCATCGATCACCAGGAGTTGGTTGCGGGCCAGGGCGGCCAGTTGGTGGTCCAGCCTGCCGGTGTCTTTGGCGTGGCGTAGCTGCATGACCAGGGAGCTGGTGGTGAAGTAGCGGGCCGGGATCCCGGCCTGACAGGCCGCGGCTGCTAGGGCGGTGGCCAGGTGGGTTTTGCCGGTGCCGACGTCGCCGAACAGGATTAGGTCTTCGGCGCGGCCGAGGAAGTCCAGGCTGGTCAGTTGGGTGCGGCCGTAGTCGGCGGGGAAGCTGATCGCGGACCAGTCGTAGCCGTCCAGGGTTTTACGGGCGGGGAGTTTGGCGGCTTTGAGCAGGCGTTGCCGGCGGGATTCTTGCCGGGAGTCGTGCTCGGCCTGTAGTAGCCCGAGCAGGTACTCGCGTTGCTTCGGGGTGCCCTTGGTCGCCCAGTGTTCCAGCACGGCGGAGGTCAAGGAGGCGCGGCGGCCGGCGTCGATGACCTCTTGCACACTGGCGGTACTCACGCGCACACCCCGCTGTGCTGGTCGTGCTGCTGGTCGTCGTGCTCGACGTCGGGTTGGTCGCCGTGGTTGTGCTGGCCGGTGGTCAGGGTGTCGTAGACGTGCAGGTCGACGGTGCTGGCGGCTGGTTCGGTGCCGGTGGCCAGGCGGCGGGCGAGCATCCCGATCGCGGCGGTGCCGGGGTCGTCACCGGCGCGGATGAGGGTGTCGGCGGCGGTGATGGCGTGCTGGTACCCCGCGGCGGTGCCGGCCGCGTGCAACGCGGCCAGTAGTTGCCGCCGGTCGGTGGTGTCCGCGGTATCGAGCCAGTCGCGCACGGGGTCGGTGACGGTGGCTCGGGCCGGGGAGTGGGTCCAGGCGCCGGGTTTGGCAATCAGCACCGGTAGCAGGCTGATCGGGTCGAACACGGTGTCGGCTTGGTGTCCGAACGCGCGGGGCAAGGTCACCACGGGGCGGGCGTGTTCGTCGAGGATCTCGACGCGGTCGTGGCGGATCCCGACGGTCACTTTCCGTCCTCCGAACGCTGTCCCGGCGGCGTACGTGTTGGCGTCGATGAGCAGGTTGCCTGTCTTGTCCGCGACCCGGGTTTCGTACCGGACGGGGTCGAACCCGGCCGTCGGCAGCGCCAGGCATGCGGTCACGTCGTCGGTGAACAGGTCACCGATCGGGACGCCTTTGCGGTAGTGGACGCCGGCGCCCAGCTGGTCGCACTGGGCCAGCAACACCTGGTTGAGCCCGGTCAGGGTCGCGGCGACCGGTTCGGGGACCATCAAGTTGCGGCGCAGGAACCCGACCGCGTTTTCCACGTTGCCTTTCTCGTTGCCGGAGTACGGGTTGCAATATCGTGCGGTGCACCGGTAGTGCAGTTTGAACGCGGCGAACAACTTCGACTCGACCACCTGCGCGCCGACCCGGCGGCCGATGCCGGTCGCGTTGTCGAAGACCAGTTGCCGAGGCGCGCCGCCGGCGTGTTCGAAGATGGTGCGTAGCCCGTGGCACACGCACTCGGCGGTTTCCCCGGCGTAGGCCTGCGCGAAACGCATGTTGGAGAACGGGAACGTGACCACCAGCACGTGCAGCACCTGCAGCACGCCGGCGATGACCGCGTTCGCCTGGCCGAAGTCGACCTGCGCGGTCCCAGCAGGCCAGGACAGTTCGGCATACCCGTCCCCGGCGCCGCGGCGGTCCTGCTGGTACGCCTTCACATACCGTTGCACCGGCGAGTACGACCCGGCGTACCCGTGTTCGGCAACGAGGCGGTCGAAGATCCGCCGGGCAGTGTGGCGTTGCTTACGCGGACGGCGCGCATCATCGGCCAACCAACCCTCGATCACGTCGATGTACCCGGTCAACACCGACGCCCCCGGGCGGCGTACCGGTGTCGCGGGCCGGGGCGAATAGTCACTGATGTCAGCGTATTTCGTCACCGAGTCGCGACTGATACCCAGGTCCCGGGCGATTTGACGGGCCGGGACTCCCTCGGAGTCCAACCGGCGGATCTCTTCTTGAACGGACATGCTGATCGTCATCTACTTTCCGGCTCCTCCACGCATCACCCGTCACACCGGGAACAATGAAGGAAACCTATGGAGGTCGGTGGTGCACGCCAGGCAGCGGTCACCAGCAAGGGGAATCAAAAGGACCGAACCGACTACCGCGTCCAGCAGTCCAGTGGCCGGATTCTTAGCGCTCTTTTGGCAGGAAACCAGCCACTACCTCGGCAGGAAAACCCCGCCAAAACGGCCTACAGAAAGTTGATCACAGACACGAAGTGCCGACGGTCGGGGTGTGGGGACGGGTATGGCGTGCGGAGGCGTCCCGAAGTGCCGACGGTCGGGGTGTGGGGACGGGTATGGCGTGCGGAGGCGTCCCGAAGTGCCGACGGTCGGGGTGTCGGGACGGGTATGGCGTCCGGAGGCGTCCCGAAGTGCCGACGGTCGGGGTGTCGGGACGGGTATGGCGTGCGGAGGCGTCCCGAAGTGCCGACGGTCGGGGGGTGGGGACGGGCGCGGGAAAGGCGGTGGGTCCGCATCCGATCAAAGTTGAGCGGAATAGACTCAACTTCGACATGGTTGACACTGAGGACAAGACGTACCGGACCGGACGCCCTTGCCCGCTTGCACGTGACACGTCAGGGTTGACGGGGAGCTTGAAGTGGTTGGCGCCGCGGTCCGGCATACGACCTGACCGACCCTGACGAAGGAGACCGACTGACGTGGATCTGCAGCTGACGACCAAGGCGCAAGAAGCCGCCTCGAACGCCGTCCAACTGGCGACCCGATCGGGCAACCCCCAAGTGGAGCCCGCCCACCTGCTGCTCGCGCTGACCGAGCAGACCGACACGACGACCGGCCCGTTGCTCGAAGCCGTTGGCACGTCCGCGCAGGCTGTGCGGGCCACCGCCGAGCAGGCGATCCGCTCGCTGCCCGCCGCGCAGGGCGCTTCCGTCGCGCAGCCGACGATGTCCCGCACGCTCGCCAACGTGCTGGAGCAGGCGCGCCAGACGATGGAGTCGATGGGCGACACGTACGTGTCCACCGACCACCTGCTCGTCGCGCTGGCGAAGACCGGCGACTTCGGCCTGAACGGCGACGCCCTGGCCGAGGCGATCCCGCAGACCCGTGGCGGCCGCAAGGTGACCAGCGCCGAGCCCGAGGGCAGCTTCGACGCGCTGGAGAAGTACGGCACCGACCTGACCGCGGTCGCCCGGGAGGGCAAACTCGACCCGGTCATCGGCCGTGACTCCGAGATCCGCCGCGTCGTGCAGGTCCTCTCCCGGCGTACCAAGAACAACCCGGTGCTGATCGGTGAGCCGGGCGTCGGCAAGACCGCCGTCGTCGAGGGCCTCGCGCAGCGCATCGTCGCCGGGGACGTCCCCGAGTCGTTGCGGGACAAGCGGCTGATCTCCCTCGACCTCGGGGCGATGGTCGCCGGTGCGAAGTACCGCGGCGAGTTCGAGGAGCGGCTGAAGGCCGTCCTGGAGGAGATCAAGGGCTCCGACGGTGAGGTCATCACCTTCATCGACGAGCTGCACACCGTGGTCGGCGCGGGCGCCGGCGGCGACTCGTCGATGGACGCCGGCAACATGCTGAAGCCGATGCTGGCCAGGGGCGAGCTGCGAATGGTCGGTGCCACCACCCTCGACGAGTACCGCGAGCACATCGAGAAGGACCCGGCGCTGGAGCGGCGCTTCCAGCAGGTCTTCGTCGGTGAGCCGTCGGTCGAGGACACCATCGCGATCCTGCGTGGTCTGAAGGAGCGCTACGAGGCGCACCACAAGGTCGCCATCTCGGACGCCGCGCTGGTGGCCGCCGCGTCGCTGTCCGACCGTTACATCACCTCCCGGCAGCTGCCGGACAAGGCGATCGACCTGATCGACGAGTCCGCGTCCCGGCTGCGGATGGAGATCGACTCCTCGCCGGTCGAGATCGACGAACTGCGTCGTGCCGTCGACCGGCTGAAGATGGAGGAGCTGCACCTGGAGAACGAAACCGACGACGCCTCCAAGGAGCGCCTCGCCAAGCTGCGCTCCGACATGGCCGACAAGCAGGACGAACTCAACGCCCTCACCGCGCGGTGGGAGCAGGAGAAGGCCGGCCTGAACAAGGTCGGTGACCTCAAGAGCGAGATCGACGAACTCCGCACCCAGGCGGACCGTTTGGAGCGCGACGGCGACCTCGGCGGGGCCTCCAAGATCCGTTTCGGCGACCTGCCCGCGCTGGAGAAGCAACTGGCGGACGCACAGGCCGCGGAGTCGACCAGCTCGACCGCCGGCGGTGAGGCGCCGATGGTCAAGGAGGAGGTCGGCCCGGACGACATCGCCGATGTCATCTCGTCGTGGACCGGCATACCCGCCGGGCGCCTGCTGGAGGGCGAGACCGAGAAGCTGCTGCGCATGGAGGACTGGATCGGCGAGCACGTGATCGGACAGAAGAGCGCCGTCCAGGCGGTGTCCGACGCGGTGCGCCGTAGCCGCGCCGGCGTCTCCGAACCCGACCGGCCGTCCGGTTCGTTCCTCTTCCTCGGCCCCACCGGTGTCGGCAAGACCGAGCTGGCCAAGGCCGTCGCGGACTTCCTGTTCGACGATCCCCGGGCCGTGGTGCGGATCGACATGTCGGAGTACTCGGAGCGGCATGCGGTCGCGCGGCTGATCGGTTCGCCTCCGGGGTATGTCGGATACGAGGAGGGCGGCCAGCTGACCGAGGCGGTGCGTCGTCGCCCCTACTCGGTGGTGCTGCTCGACGAGGTGGAGAAGGCGCACCCGGAGACGTTCGACATACTCCTGCAGGTGCTGGACGACGGTCGGCTGACCGACGGCCAGGGCCGCACGGTCGACTTCCGCAACGTGATCCTGATCATGACCTCCAACCTGGGCTCGCAGTTCCTCGTCGACCCGACGCTGGACCTGAAGCAGAAGCAGGAATCGGTCATGCAGACCGTGCGGCAGTCGTTCAAGCCGGAGTTCATCAACCGGCTCGACGAGGTCATCATCTTCGAGGCGCTGACCAAGGAGGAGTTGACCCGGATCGTCGACCTGCAGGTCGACGCGATCGCGCTGCGGCTCGCCGAGCGGCGGATCACCGTGGACGTGACCGACGCAGCCAAGCAGTGGCTTGCCGACGAGGGTTACGACCCGGCATACGGTGCCCGGCCGCTGCGCCGGCTGGTGCAGAAGCAGATCGGTGACCGGCTGGCCAAGGCCCTGCTCGCCGGTGAGATCCGTGACGGCGAGACCGTCACGGTGGACAAGGCGGCCGACGGCGACGGCCTGACCCTCGCCCCGGCCGGCGTCGAAGCCGGCGCCGACCCGGCGGACGTCGCCTGACCCTCCTCACCGACCGTCGCCTGACCCTCCCCACCGACAGGCCCACCTAACGCCGAGAGGCCCAGTAATCCGAGCGGGATCCGCTCGAATTACTGGGCCTTTCGGTGTGTTTCTGGGCCTCTCGGCGGATCAGTTGCGGCGTCGGGCGGCGAGGGCCGTCGCGAAGGAGGGGGCGAGGGGCAACCCGTCGCCGACGAGCAGGCACATCTGCAGCGCGTGGTAGACGTCCGGTTTGCCCTCCCACGTCTCGTGCGCGACCTGGTTGCCCGCCGACAGTTCGTGGTGCCACGAGCCCTGCGCGGTGTCGATCAGGTACTGCTGCGCGTAACGCCACCAGGTGACGATGTCGCCGGCCCACCGCTCGTCACCGGTCTCCTCGTGCATGGCGTATGCCGCGGCGATCGCCTCACAGACCACCCAGTGCAGCCGGGCGCGCACCACGGGCCGGCCGGCCCAGTCGGTCGTGTAGCCGAAACCGTCCGCGCCATCTGCCGCCCACCCGTCGGCGACCGCACGCTCGGCGAGCCCGGTCGCCGCCGCCACCAGCACGTCCGAGTTGTATGACGCCCCGCGCGTTCTGCGCGCCGCCACGACCGAGAGGGCAAGGCGCGACCACTCCAGGCCGTGACCGACCGTCGCGCCGTACGGCCGGAACGGGTCCGTCGGACGGTCACGGTTGTACTCCGGCAGCACGGCGCCGTTGCCGTCGAAGTGCTCCGGGATGCGCCAGTCACGCGTCCGCGCCCAGCCGGCCATCTGCCGGGTCATCGCCTCGGCGCGGTCCAGGTAGAGCGTCTCGCCGGTGACGTCGTGCACCGCCAGGAACGCCTCGACGGTGTGCATGACCGAATTGATGCCGAGGTAGGGCTCCGCGGTCGCCCAGTCGGCCGAGAACGACTCCCGCACCCGGGTCTTCGCCTCGAGCCAGAAGTGGGCCTCGTGCACCCGCCGCGCCTCGTCGAGCAGTTCCGCGGCGCCCGGCCGGCCCGCGACGACGGCGCTGCTGGCGGCCAGCAGCACGAACGCGTGCGCGTAGGCCTCCTTGGACCCGTCGACCACGGCGCCGGTGGCGGCGTCGATCCGGGCGAACCAGCCGCCGTGCTCCGCGTCCCGGAACGCCGTCCGCAGCGCACCCACCCCGTGGTCGACCATCGCCGCGAACTCCGTCCGGCCGGTCAGCAGACCGAGGGCGGCCGAGTGCGTCATACGGCAGGTCACCCACAGCTCCAGCGGCCGGTCGAGCAGCCCACCCGCGTCGTCCAGCCAACCGAAGCCGTGCTCGACCTGCGACTTCAGCGCGAAGTCCAGCAACCGATCCGCCTCCGCACGCAGCTGCGGGGCGACGTCCCTGATGGTCGCGCGCTGCGCGGGTAGCTCGGGCATGTCGCCATTCTTCCGGAGCGCCGGCCGCCGCGACGTGTCGGGGAACCCGCAAGCCGTCCTGCGCGTCAACCAAGGGACACGTCTCACCTCAACTCTCGGGAAAGATAGGTTGCTCTGCATGCGACGTACTCTGACCGCCACCGGCACTGTCGCTCTCGCGGCCACGATCGCGCTGACCGGCTGCAGTAGCGGCAGCAGCAAGAAGGACGCCCCGTCCGGCGGCACCTCCGCTGCTGCGGTGACTCCCGCGGCGACGCTCGCGAAGGCGAAGCAGACGTTGGACGACACCTCGGGGGTGCACCTCAACCTGACCTCGGCGAAGGTGCCGGCCAAGCAGAACGGCCTGATCAGCGGTGAGGGCGACGGTTCCCACGCTCCGGCGTTCAAGGGCAAGATCGGGGTGCGGATAGCGGTCGCCGGCACCATCAGCGTGCCGGTCGTCGCGGTCGACGGCATGGTGTGGGCCAAGACCCCGCTCAGCCCGAAGATGTCCAAGGTCGACCCGAAGCAGTTCGGCGCACCCGACCCGGCACAGATCTTCGCCAAGGACGGCGGTTTCTCGTCCCTGCTGGTCGCGACCAAGTCACCGAAGTTCGGCGCCAAGAAGCGCGACGGCAAGGACATCGCGCAGACGGTCACCGGCACGCTCCCGGGCTCGGTCATCAAGAAGACGCTCAGCTTCGGCAAGGCGGACCAGACCTACGACGCCGTCTACCTCATCACCGACTCGGGCGAGTTGCGTTCGGCGCAGCTGACGGGTGAGTTCTACCAGGGTACCAATGACACATCATACACCGTCGAGTTCAGCAAGTACGGCGAGAAGGTTGCAGTCTCCAAGCCCTGAGGCGGTCGCCTCCGGCCGCGACAAGACGCTGCTCGCGACCGCGTCGGTGGCCGTGGCGCTCGCCGCCGCCGACACCTATGTCGTCGTGCTGGCGCTGCAGGACATGATGAACGGCGTCGGCCTGGGGGTCGACGCGCTGCAGAAGGCGACGCCGATCATCTCCGGCTTCCTGCTGGGCTACATCGCGATGCTGCCGTTGATCGGTCGGCTCGCCGACCTGGTCGACCGGCAACGGATCCTGTTGGCCTGCCTGGCGCTCTTCGTGGTGGGCTCGGCGGTGACCGCGATCTCCGCCGACCTCCCGGTGATGGTCACCGGGCGGTTCCTGCAGGGCATCGGCGGCGGCGGCCTGGTGCCCGCGACACTCGCCCTGGTCGCCGACATCTGGCCGCCCGGTAAACGCGGCACGCCGTTCGGGGTCGTCGGTGCGGTGCAGGAGATCGGCAGCGTGGTCGGGCCGTTGCTCGGCGCGCTGATCCTGGCCGTCTCCGACTGGCGAATGATCTTCTGGCTCAACGGTTTGCTGGGCATCCTGCTCGCCGTCGGTGTCGCCGTGACCGGCGGTCCCCGGGGTGGCGAACGCGTCGGGTCGCAGCTGCCCTGGTGGTGGCACGCCGTGACCGGGCTCGCGGCGCTCGCGACGGTCGCCGTCCTCGGGCTGGCGTTGTGGGCGCCCGAGTCGCTCACCACCTCGATCCGGTGGGGCGGCCCGTTCGTGCCCTACGGCGACCACACGGCGCGACTGCTCACCCCGATCGGGGTGTGGGGACTGGCCGCGCTGGTCGTCCTCCTGGCGTTGTCGGTGCGGTACTGGTGGCCGATCGTGCGCCGGGTCGACGTGCTCGGCGCGTTGCTGATCGCGATCGCGCTCGGCGCGCTCGTCCTGACCTTCGCCGCGTCCAACCCGGAGAAGCAGGTCGTCGGCCCGCTGGGCTGGTGGCTGCTGCCGGTCGCCGCGGTCGCCGCTGCGCTGTGTGTATGGCGTCAGCGGACGACACGAAACCCGTTGATCGCCAAGGGCGTTGTGGTCGGCAGGGTACGCCCGGCGCTCCTCGTGTCGATCTGCGTGGGTACGGCCATCGTGGCGATCGTCGTCGACATACCGGTGCTGGCGCGGCTGACCGTGACCACGTCGCAGACCACGGCCGCCCTCGTGCTGCTGCGCTTCCTGGTCGCGGTGCCGATCGGCGCCCTCGTCGGCGGCTGGCTGCTCCGGCGCCTCGGGCCGGCCTGGATCGCCGCCCCCGGGCTGCTGGTGACCGGCCTCGCGTTGCTGCAGATGTCCACCTGGGACGCCGACGCACTCCACTCGTGGCTGCTGCCGACCGCCATGCTGGTGCTCGCCGGTCTCGGCGTCGGGCTGGCCATCGCCCCGGTCAACGACGCGGCGTTGCACGACGCGCCACAGGACGCGCACGGCGTCGCGTCCTCGCTGCTGGTGGTCGCGCGGATGGTGGGGATGGTCGTCGGCCTGGCGTTGCTGACCGCGATCGGGCTGCACCGGTTCTACGGGCGGGTGCAGTCGCTGCACAACCCGACCAAGGCGCAGGTGACCGACGCCGGCGTGCTGCAGGTGCAGACGGTGTTCCTCGGCGCAGCGGTCGTGGCGCTGGTGGCGGCCGCGGTCGCGATGCTGCTCGGCCGGCACGTGCACCGGGTGGCCGAGCGGGCGGATCAGCTTGCCGAGCCGGTGAATTCGTAGTCGATCAGCTCCGGCTTGGCCAGCTTGCGCTCGTAATCGCCGACGCTGCCGGGCCACAGGATGCGGTTGCGGCCCTGCTCGTCGAGGTACCAGCTGCTGCAGCCGCCCTCCTGCCACACCGACCGGGCGCTGCGCGCGTCCAGTTGCTGCATGTGCGCCGGAACGATCTCCGGGCGCACCTGCACCGCCGTCGCGCCACGCGTGTCGCGCTCGTCGAGCAGCCGGGTCACCAGACCGATCTGCGCCTCGATCATCAGGATGACGGACGTGTGGCCCAGCACCGTGTTGGGGCCGAGCAGGAAGAACAGGTTGGGGTAGCCGGGCGCAGTCACCCCGAAGTAGGTCTCGATGTCGGTCGCCCAGTCGTCGTCCAGGGTGCGTCCGTCGAGGCCGGTGACGTGCAGGTGCCGGTAGGACCCGGTGACGTCGAAGCCCGTTGCGAACACGAGTGCGTCGAGGTCGTGGTCGGTGCCGTCAGCCGTCGTCACGCCACCCGGCCAGGCGCGCTCGATCAGCGAGGTCTCCACCGTCACGTCGTCGCGCGCGAGCGCCGGGTAGTAGCTGTTGGACAGCGTCGCGCGCTTGCACCCCATCGTGTAGTCAGGGGTCAGCTTGCGGCGCAGCTCGGGATCCTTGACCGCCGAATGCATATTGGCCAGAGCGGCTTTCGAGGCGGCCTTGAGCGCGGCCGGTGCCCGGGTGAACCCACCGACCCGCAGGTCACCGGCGGCACGCAGCTTGGTGCGGTGTGCCTTCATCATCCAGGGGCGCTTCTCGTACTGGTCGATGAGCCAGTCGGGGTATGCCGGGTCGACCTTCGGCAGCACCCAGGCGGGAGTGCGCTGGAAGACCGTGAGGTGCCGCGCGTCCTCCGCCAGGTGCGGGATCGCCTGCACGGCGCTGCAGCCGGTGCCGACGATGCCGACCCGCTTGCCGACCATCGTCGCGCCCTCGTCCCAGGCCGCGGTGTGCATGAGTTCGCCGCGGAACTGCTCGATGCCCGGGATCTCGGGGATCTTCGGCTCGTGCAGCGTGCCGACGCCCAGCGCGACCGCGCCGGCCACGAGCTGGCGGCTGTCGCCGCCGCGGTCGGTGACGGTCAGGTGCCAGGCCGCCAGGCCCTCGTCATACGTCATCCGGGCGACGGTGCTGCCGAGGCGCACATGCTCGCGCAGCCCGTACTTCTCCACGCAATAGAGCAGGTAGTCCTGGATCTCGTCGGCGGTCGCGTACGCCTTCGACCAGTAGGGGTTGAGCTCGAACGAGAAGGAGTAGAGGTGACTGGGGACGTCGCACTCGCACCCCGGGTAGCGGTTGTCACGCCAGGTGCCGCCGACCTCGTCGCCCTTCTCCAGGATGACGAAGTCGCGGCCGCGGTTCTTCGCCGCGATCGCCATGCCGATCCCGGAGAAGCCGGAGCCGACGATGACCAGGTCGTGGTCGACGCGAGCACTCATATTTACCAGGCTACTTCGGGTCCGGGTGCCGGCCGCTGCGCGAAACGCCGGGACGCGTCAGCGGTAGTACTGCGGCGCGTGGTTGACGACCACCACGTTGGTCTGCGGTTCGGCGCTGCACGCCATCACGAGCGAGACGATCCAGCCGATGAACGACCAGCCGAGGAAGAAGTTGAGCAGGAAGATCGCGCCCTGGTTGGACTTGTTGCGGGTCGCGGCGATCGCCCACGGCAGCAGGTAGAGGAAGGACAGCACCGCCAGGATCCAGGCGATCGCGACCACCACACCGGAGGCGGGCGGCCGGCCGGTCATCACGACCGAGTTGTATGCCGGGGGCGGCGGCATCATCGGCTGCGGCGCGTACTGCTGCATCGGGTAGGCGGGCGGCGGGGGACCGTACTGGCCGGCGGGCGCCTGGTAAGTGCTCGGGGCGTACTGCTGCTGCGGCTGGTACGGCGCCTGGTACGGCGCCGGCGCTGCCTGCGGGAGGCGCTGGGTCTGCGGCGTCGCATCCAGGCGCTGCGTGCTCGCCGCTTCCTCGGCCTTCTGCCGGCGCAGCTCGACCGTCGACTCGTCGTCCTCTGTCATGGTGCCCCCTTGAAGTTCGTTGCCGTCACTGTATGCCGTCGCGCGACGCGACGGAACAGCGTCAGTCGGCCAGCGTCAGTCGGCCAGCGTCACGATGACCGGTGCGTGATCGGAGGCGCCCTTGCCCTTGCGCTCCTCGCGGTCGATCGACGCGTCCGTGACCCGTGCCGCCAGCGCGGGGGTGCCGAGCGCGAAGTCGATGCGCATGCCACGGCGCTTGGGGAAGCTCAGCTGCGTGTAGTCCCAGTAGGTGTAGGTGCCCGGACCGGGGGTGTACGGGCGGACGAGGTCGGCATACCCGGCGTCGACGACGGCGCGGAACGCGGCCCGTTCGGGGTCGGTCACGTGGGTCTTGCCCTCGAAGAAGGCCATGTCCCAGACGTCCTCGTCGAGCGGGGCGATGTTCCAGTCGCCGGCGAGCACCACCTGGGCCTGCGGGTCGTCCGCCAGCCACCCGGCGGCGACGTCGCGCAGCCGGGTGAGCCAGTCGAGCTTGTAGGCGTAGTGCGCGTGGCCGATCTCCCGGCCGTTCGGCACGTAGAGCGACCAGACCCGCACGCCCCCGCAGGTGGCGCCGATGGCGCGCGCCTCGGCGACCGGCGGCTCGCCGTACGACGGCATGCCGGGGAAGCCGATCGTCACGTCCTCGAGTCCGACCCGGGAGATGATCGCGACGCCGTTCCACTGGTTGAGCCCGTGCATCGCGACCTCGTACCCGGCCGCCGAGAGCGGCATCTCGGGGAACTGGTCGTCCCGGCACTTGGTCTCCTGGAGCAGCAGCACGTCCAGGTCGTGGCGTTCCAGCACCCCGACGGCACGGTCGATGCGGGAGCGGATGGAGTTGACGTTCCAGGTCGCGATGCGCACCCGCCCAACCTACGTGGCACGCCAGACGACGACCAGGGCGGGCAGCGGACCGAGCGAGCTCGCGGGCCGGGCACCCGGTCCGGCCTGCGAGGAGTCGAGCAAGAAGGCTCAGTTGGCGACCGTGAACCTGGCCCGGCGGTGCTTCGGCTGCTCGATCTCGTCGGCGATCGCGACCGCGAAGTCCTCGGCGCTGATGTGCTCGCCGGCGGGCGAGTCGTCGGCGGTCTTGTAGTTGCCGGTCCGCTCGCCCGGCGCGATCTCGGGGGCGGGGGAGAGGAACACCCAGTCGAGGCCGTCGGGCGCCTGCCGGATGGCCTCCAGCGCCTTGGCGGCGGTGAGCGCCTCCGGCTTGTATGCCTCCGGGAAGCCCGGCTGGTCGACCAGGCGGCCGCCGTCGACCAGGAGCGAACCGGCGCCGCCGACGACGAAGAGGCGGCTGTCGCCGGCATTGGTCTCGGCGGTCTGCAACGCGTCGAGCCAGATCTGGTGGTCCTCGCCGGTGCGGCTCGGGCCGGTGGCGGACACGATGACGTCGTGGTCCGCGGCGAGCGACCGGACGAAGTCGGCGTCGCCGAGGTCGCCCTGGGCGCTCGTGGCGCCCGGCACCTGCGTGCCCGACCGGGTGACGCCCGTGACGGTGTGACCGCGACCGACGAGCTCCGCGACGACGCGCGAACCCACCATGCCGCTGGCTCCGATGACTGCAACCTTCATGCCTGCTCCTTGGAAGACGGACTGTTCGTGATGCGACAACAGTAACTTTTGGTATCCTGGTACCTCAAGGTAACTAAAGCGGAGTGTGACGAGTATGACGGCAGCGGTCTCCGGCTGGGTCGGTGACGGCTACGACCCGCAGTGCCCGACCCGGGTGCTGCTGGACCGGGTCGGCGACAAATGGACGGTGCTGGTCATCGGGGCGCTCGCGGACGGCCCGCTGCGCTTCACCGAGCTGCGTGACCGGGTGGGTGGCGTGTCCGGGAAGGTGCTGACCGCGACGCTGCGGGCGCTCGCGCGCGACGGGCTCGTCATACGCACGGCATACCCGCAGATCCCGCCGCGGGTCGAGTACTCGCTGACCGACCTCGGGCGGTCCCTGCAGACGCCGCTGGACGTCCTGCGAACGTGGGCCGAGCAGCACATCGCGCAGGTGGTCGCCCACCGCGAGGAGTTCGACGAGGAGCACGACCAATAGACTCACCACCCATGGCCACCGCACTCGTCACCGGCGCGAGCGCCGGTATCGGCAGGACCTTCGCCACCCAACTCGCAGCACGCGGTCACGACCTCGTGCTCGTCGCGCGCACCACGAGCCGCCTGGAGCGGTTGAAGGCCGAGCTCGAGCAGCAGCACTCGGTGTCGGTCGAGGTGCTCCCCGCCGACCTGTCCGACCGGCTCGACATGCAGCTGGTCGCGGACCGGCTCGCCGACCCGGACCGGCCGGTCGACCTGCTCGTCAACAACGCCGGTTTCGGGTTGAAGAAGCCGTTCCTGGCGGGCGAGATCCGCGACGAGGAGGAGATGCTGACCGTGCTGGTCCGGGCGGTCATGGTGCTCTCCCACGCCGCCGCCCTGTCGATGCGGCAGCGCGGGAACGGCGCGATCGTCAATGTCTCGTCGGTGGCCGGCTACCTCGCATCGGGCACCTACTCGGCGGCCAAGTCCTGGGTCACCGTCTTCTCCGAGGGCCTGGCCAGTGAACTGCGCGGCACCGGAGTGACGGTGACCGCGCTCTGCCCCGGTTTCACCCGCACCGAGTTCCACGAGCGCGCCGGCATCAAGGGCCACGGCATCCCGGACTTCATGTGGCTGCAGGCGGATTCGCTGGTGAAGGCGTGCCTGGAAGATGTCGACCGCGGGAAGGTCATCTCCATCCCCGGCCCGCAGTACAAGGTGGCCGCGACCGCGCTGCGGGTGCTGCCACGTCCGATCGTGCGGGCCGGCAAGCTCGCCCGCAAGCACCGTCCCCAGTGAGCGAGGAGTTGGCGTTGGCCAAGCAGGAGTTGTTGGAGCAGATCAAGGCACAGGCCATCGTGCACGGGAAGGTCACGTTGTCCTCCGGCAAAGAGGCGGACTACTACGTCGACCTGCGCCGGATCACCCTGAGCGGTGTCTCGGCGCCACTGGTCGGTCAGGTGATGCTGGACCTCACCGCCCACCTCTCGTATGACGCCGTCGGCGGTCTCACCATGGGCGCGGACCCGGTGGCGACCGCCATGCTGCACGCCGCCGCGGCGCAGGGGCGCGCGCTCGACGCCTTCGTCGTCCGCAAGGCCGGCAAGGCGCACGGTCTGCAGCAGCGCATCGAGGGCCCGTCGATCAAGGGCCGGCGCGTCGTCGTCGTCGAGGACACCTCCACGACCGGCGCCTCCGCGCTCGAAGCCGTCGCCGCTGTGCAGGAGGCGGGTGCCGAGGTGGTCGCCGTCGCGGTAATCGCCGACCGGTCGACGGGTGCGCGCGAGCGCATCGAGCAGGCGGGTGTGTCCTATCTCACGGCCTACGGGCTGGCCGACCTCGGGCTCGCATAAGCACCCGTTCTCCGCGCAGTCCTGCGGTTCTGCGGCGCCACGCACGGTGAATCTCTCACTGCCGCAGCAGGTCCGGTGAGATCGCCGTGACCTCCAGGTAACACGACGACACCGCTTTCGGAAACATCCGGTTCCTACCTTCGAGTGCCAGAAGCCCCAACCCGGGGCACCGCACACGGAGGTGGAGATGGCGCTCGCGACGGATCTCGAGGCCGGCGGCCGCCGGGTCGCACCCGGTGTCATCATCGGCCCCGGACGGTGGATCTCCGGCTGGAACCCGGAGGCCCCCGCGCAGTGGGAGGAGTTCGGCCGCCGGACCGCACAGCGCAATCTCGCGTTGTCGGTGTTCACCGAGTTCCTCGGCTTCGGCGTCTTCGCGATCTGGAGCGTCGTGGTGCCGCTGCTGCCGAAATACGGTTACACCGGGGCGTCGGCGCTCTCCGACCCCCAGCAGTTCTGGCTGATCTCGATCCCGACGCTGGTCGGCGCAAGTCTGCGGATCCCGTACTCGTTCATGGTGACCCGCTTCGGCGGGCGCAACTGGACGGTCGTCTCTGCGCTGCTGTTGCTCCTGCCGACGATCGGGCTGGCGCTGGCGATCGGTCAGCACGCCGGCTTCCCGGTGCTGCTGGCGATGGCGACCCTCGCCGGGGTCGGCGGTGGCAACTTCGCGTCGTCGATGACCAACATCTCGTTCTTCTACCCCGCCGCGGAGAAGGGCAAGGCGCTCGGGATCAACGCCGCGGGCGGCAATCTCGGCACCGCAGCGGTGCAGTTCGCGGCGCCGGTGATCGTCACCGCCGGTGCCGGCGTCTCCGTCGGCCACCCGAACGTGCCCGTGGTGGGCTGGGTCTTCGTGCCGCTGGTGGTCCTGGCGGCGATCGCGGCGTGGCTCCGGATGGACAATCTCGCGGAGGCGCGTTCGGAGCCCGGCACGTATGCCGCGGCGACGCGTTCGCGGCACACCTGGATCCTGTCGTTCATCTACTTCGGGACGTTCGGATCGTTCATCGGCTTCTCCGGAGTCTTCCCCAAACTGATGAACGACGCCTTCCCCGGACGCGGAACGTATGCGCTGCTCGGCGTCGGTATGACGATGGCCTTCCTCGGCGCGCTGGTCGGCTCGATGTCGCGCCCGCTCGGCGGCATCGTCGCCGACCGGGTCGGCGGCTGGCGGGTCACGGTCGGCAGCTTCACGGCCATGGCGCTCGGTGCCGCCGGTGTCGCGATCGCATTGTCCGCCAAGAGTTTCGGCTGGTTCATGGTTGCCTTCTTGTGGATGTTCACCTGGACGGGGATCGGCAACGGCTCCATCTACCGGATGATCCCTGCCGTGTTCGCCCGTTCGGCCGGTAGCTCGACGCGGGAGGTGGCTGTCGCCCGCAAGGTCGCTGCCGGAGCGATCGGCATCGTCGGAGCGGTCGGCGCCCTCGGTGGATTCGTGATCCCGCAGGTCTTCTCGCTCTCGAAATCGGCGACGCACGGCGCCGCCCATCCGACGGGGACCATCGTGCCCGCGCTCTGGGCGATCCTCGCCTGCTACCTGCTGATGGCGGTCGTGACCTGGGCGGTGTACGGCCGCAAGGGTTCCGGGACGGAACCGGTATGACCGGTGTCGACTCGCACTGTCCATACTGCGCGCTGCAGTGCGGGATCCGTTTGACAGCAGACGAATCCGGCGCGGTGCACCTCGAACCGCGCGACTTCCCGACCAATCGCGGCGGACTGTGCCAGAAGGGTTGGACGGCGGCTCAGCTGCTGGGCGTGCCCGACCGGGTGACCGTTCCGCTGGTGCGCGACGAGTCCGGTTCCTTGGTCGAGTCGACCTGGGACCAGGCGTATGCGCGGATCGTCTCCGGCGTCCGAGAGGCGCAGGCGGCTGGGGGACCCGACGCCGTTGCTGTCTTCGGCGGCGGCGGTCTCACCAACGAGAAGGCATACACCCTGGGCAAGTTCGCCCGGGTCGCGCTCGGCACGTCGCGCATCGACTACAACGGCCGCTTCTGTATGTCGTCCGCCGCGGCGGCGGTGAACCGGACCTTCGGGCTGGACCGTGGACTGCCCTTCCCGCTCACCGATCTGGCCGGCGCCGCTGCCGTGCTACTGGTCGGCAGTAACCTCAGCGAGACGATGCCGCCGTCCCTGCAGCACCTGACCGGCGTCCGGGAGCGCGGCGGGCTGATCGTCGTCGACCCGCGCCGATCGGCGACGGCTGCGTTGACCGACTCCGGCGGTGGCGTGCACCTGCAGCCGGTGCCGGGCACCGACATCGCCGTGCTGCTCGGGCTGCTCCACCTGGTGGTCCTCGGCGGGCACGGCGACGAGGACTATCTGGCCGCCCGGACGACCGGCTGGGGGCGGGTGCGTGACGCGGCGACCCTGTGGTGGCCCGAGCGCGTCGAGCAGGCGAGTGGTGTGCCCGTCGACCGACTACGAGCGGCCGCAGCGCTGTTGGTGGCGGCAAGCCCCGCCGGCCATGGCAGCGGCGCCTACGTGCTCACCGGACGCGGCGCCGAGCAGCACGCGCACGGCACCGACACGGTGTCGGCGGCCATCAACCTCGCACTCGCACTCGGGCTGCCCGGCCGGACCGGCTCCGGTTACGGCTGCATCACCGGGCAGGGCAACGGGCAGGGCGGCCGCGAGCACGGGCAGAAGGCCGACCAGTTGCCCGGGTACCGGTCGATCAATGACCCCGCGGCGCGCGAGCACGTCGCCGGCGTCTGGGGCGTGCCCGCGGAGGACATCCCCGGCCCGGGTCTGCCGGCCGTGCAGTTGCTCGACGCGATCGGTGCACCGGGCGGGCCACGGGCGCTTCTCGTCCACGGCGCCAACCCGGTTGTCAGTGCTCCGGATTCGGACCGGGTTCGCGCGAAGCTCACCCAGCTGGACCTGCTGGTGGTCGCCGACTTCGTGCCGTCGGAGACCGCGCTCCTGGCGGATGTGGTGCTGCCCGTGCCGCAATGGGCCGAGGAGGAGGGCACCATGACCTCGCTGGAGGGCCGGGTGCTGCGACGCCGCCGCGCCATACCACCGCCGGCCGGGGTGCGCGACGAGTTGCAGATCTGGCACGATCTGGCCCGACTGCTCGACGCCCCAACCGAGTTCGCGGCAGATCCGGTCCTCGTGCTGGACGAGCTGGCACGCGCCAGCGCCGGTGGCATCGCCGACTACACGGGTGTGGATCTGTCCCGCCTGGACGCGGGGGCGTCGCTGTACTGGCCGGTCCCGGAGCCGGGTCACCCCGGGACGCCGCGCCTCTTCCTGGACCGCTTCGCGACACCGGACGGCCGGGCCCGGATGATCCCGGTCGACGTCACTCCGGTCGACGACGATGTCCGGGGCGACGCACCGATCTACCTGATCACCGGCCGCATCCTGCAGCAGTACCAGTCCGGCGCGCAGACCCGGCGGGTCCCCGAACTGGTGCGCGGAGAGGCGCGTTCGTTCGTCCAGTTGCACCCGCTGTTGGCCGCGGGCCTGGGCATCGCGGAGGGTGACACCGTGCGTGTCACCTCCGCGCGGGGCAGCGCGTGCGGGGTCGCGCGATTGTCGTCCGACATCCGCCGGGACACGGTCTTCA
This sequence comes from Flexivirga oryzae, assembly GCF_014190805.1. Taxonomy (NCBI): domain Bacteria; kingdom Bacillati; phylum Actinomycetota; class Actinomycetes; order Micrococcales; family Dermacoccaceae; genus Flexivirga; species Flexivirga oryzae. The sequence goes on from NZ_JACHVQ010000004.1 coordinate 254,976, forward strand.
TGCCCTTCCATTTCTCCGGTCCGGGCGCCGCCAACGCGGTGACCAACCCGGCGACCGACCCGATCTCCGGCATGCCGGAGTTCAAGGTGTGCGCGGTCCAGGTGTCCCGGGTGGACGTGGAGGGGGTGACGGCGTGACGACACCCACCCGTCGCATCGTGCTCGTGGGGCACGGCATGGTGGCGGTCCGGCTGCTCGACCAGCTCGGCCGGGTGACGACCGAGCGACCGACGCCACTGGACGTCACCGTGGTCGGGGACGAACCGCACGACCCCTACAACCGCTTGCTGCTCAGCGAGGTGCTCGCCGGGCGCGCCGAACTCGGCCGGCTCACGCTGCCCGAGCCGACGGGCAGCCCCGGTATGACGGTGCGCGTGCTGCGCGGCGTCGCCGCGACGGTGCTCGACCGCGACCGTCGGGTCGTGCACTGCGACGACGGCAGTGAACACCCTTACGACACGGTGGTTCTCGCGACCGGGTCGGCTGCCCGTGAGCCGCTGCCGGGCTGCGCGGACGAAGGTGTGCGGATGCTCCGCACCATCGACGACTGCCGCGAACTGCTGGCCGCCTGCTCCTACCCACGCCGGGCGGTCGTCGTCGGTGGTGGCCTGCTCGGCCTGGAGATCGCCTGCGGTCTGGCCGGCCGCGGCGCCGCGGTGCAGGTCCTGCACCGCGGCACCCACGTGCTCGACCGCCAGTTGCCGCCGGCCGCCGGTGCCGTGGCCGGTGCGGCACTCGCACATGCCGGGGTCGAGGTGCTCACCGAGGCGGACCTGGAGTCGGTGCGGCGCGACGATGACCGGCTGGTCGGGGTGCGGCTGCGCGACGGTCGTGAATTGCCGGCCGACCTGGTCGTGGCCAGCGCCGGGGTCGTGCCGCGCACCGAAATCGCAGCACGGGCAGGGCTGCCGGTCCGCACCGGCATCGTGGTCGACGATGACCTGCGCAGCCCTGCCGACCCCAGGGTTGCGGCGATCGGCGACTGCGCCGAGACGCCGGACGGTTGTCCCGGGCTGCTGGCACCCGGCTGGGCGCAGGCCGACCGGCTCGCGCGGGACCTGGCCGGTCTTCCCCCGGTGCCGACCGCGCCCGCTCCGAACGCCGTGGTGAAGCTCAAGGCGGTCGGTGTCGACGTCGTGACCATCGGCGACGGCCCGGAACCGCCTGCGGGCGCACACACCGTCACGCTCAGCGACCCGATGGGCAGACGCCACGTCCAGGTCTCGGTGGCCGACGACCGGGTGGTGGCCGCGTGCTGCGTCGGTGCGAAACGGGTCGCGGCGGATCTCACCGCGGCCTACGAACGCGGCGGCCCGGTGCCGCCCGACCCGGCGCTGCTGCTGCTCGACGGCTTGCCGACCGCCACGGTGTCGGCCACCGACGACCCGACGACGATGCCGTCGGCCACGACCGTCTGCCGGTGCAACGGCGTCACCAAGAAGGACATCGTCGACGCGCACGTCGCGGGCGATCGCGACCTGTCCGCAGTGGCCGCACGCACCCGCGCGACCACCGGTTGCGGCGGCTGCACCGAGGTCGTCTGCGGACTGCTGGCCTGGATGGACGACGTCAATCCACCGAATGACGTCGAACCCTCGAATGACGTTGCACATCGGAAACATTCACGAAACGACCCCGGAAACTTTGGCGCCGTAACGTCCTGCACAACACAGAAGGAGATCTCCCGATGACTTCACAAAGCCAGCAACACGTCGTGGTTGCCGGGGCCGGCATGGTCGCCTTCCGTTTCGTGGAGGCGCTGCGGGCGCGCGACGACGGTGACCGCTTCCGGGTGACCGTCATCGGTGACGAACCCCGACCGCCGTACGACCGAGTGGCCCTCACGACCTACTTCACCGGCCGCGACCCGGAGGACCTGCACCTCGGTGGCGACGAGATCTGGCGTGACCCACACGTCACGCTGCGCAAGGGGACGACCGTCGTGGCCGTCGACCGGGACACGCAGCGGGTCTCCACCGATCGGGGCGAGGGCGTGGACTACGACCACCTCGTGCTCGCCACCGGGTCGTACGCCGCCCGGCCGCCGGTCGAGGGCCGGGACCTCCGCGGCTGTTTCGTCTACCGCACCATCGACGACGTCGCCGAGTTGCGCGGGTATGTCGAGACGCTGCGCAGCGCCCACAGCGACCGGCCGTTGCACGGTGTCGTCGTCGGCGGCGGTCTCCTCGGGCTCGAGGCGGCCGGCGCACTCCAGGCCCTCGGAGTGAAGAGCACCGTCGTGGAGTTCGCGCCACGGCTGATGCCGCTCCAGGTGGACGACGGCGGCGGCGCCGTGCTCCGCAGCCTGATCGAGGACCTCGGCGTGTCCGTGCTGACCGACACGGCCACCTCCCAGGTGCTCGGTGAGCGGCGCGGCGTCGTGGAAGGCATGCGGTTCGCGGACGGCAGCTCGCTCCCCGCCGATGTCGTGGTGTTCGCGACGGGCGTGCGGCCACGCGACGAATTGGCGTGCAGCGCAGGACTTTCCGTCGGTGAACGGGGCGGCGTGGTGGTCGACGCGTCGTGCGTCACCGAGGACCCCGCGATCAGCGCCATCGGCGAGGTCGCCTGCATCGAGGGCAGGGTCTGGGGCCTTGTCGCACCCGGGTACACGATGGCCGAAGTGGCCGCCGATCGACTGCTCGGCGGCGACGCGAGCTTCCCCGGCGCCGACTCCTCCACCAAGCTCAAGCTGCTCGGCGTCGACGTCGCGTCGTTCGGTGACGCGTTCGGGTCGGCCCCGGGCTGCCTGGAGGTGTCCTACGCGGACGCGGTCGCCGGCGTCTACAAGAAACTCGTCCTGTCCGACGACGCACGCACCCTTCTCGGCGGCATCCTGGTGGGCGACGCCTCGTCATACGCCGCCCTGCGGCCGATGGTCGGGCAGCAACTGCGCACCGATCCCAGCGCCTACCTGGTGCCCGCGACCGACGGGCCGCCACCGGGCGACGACCTACCCGACGACGCCACCGTGTGCTCGTGCAACAACGTCAGCGCCGGCGCCATCCGGGGCGCCGTGACCGACCAGGGTTGCTGCTCGGTCGCCGAGGTCAAGGCCTGCACCCGCGCCGGTACGAGCTGCGGTTCCTGCCTGCCGCTGGTGAAGCGACTCACCGACGGGGCACTGGAGGACGCCGGGATCTCGGTCGCCAAGGGCATGTGCGAGCACTTCGAACTGACCCGCGCCGAGCTGTTCCACGCGGTCCAGGTGACCGGACTGCGCACCTTCAGCGAGATCATCGAACGGCACGGCCGGGGCCGCGGCTGCGACATCTGCAAACCGGTCGTCGCCTCGATCCTGGCCAGCCTCGGCACCGGGCACATCCTCGGCGACGACCGCGGCACGCTGCAGGACACCAACGACCACATGCTCGCCAACCTGCAGAAGGACGGCACCTACTCGGTCGTGCCGCGCATCCCCGGCGGCGAGGTCACGCCGGACGGGCTGATCGAGATCGGCCGGATCGCCAAGGAATTCGACCTCTACACCAAGATCACCGGCGGTCAGCGGATCGACCTGTTCGGTGCCCGGGTCGAGCAACTCCCGGCGATCTGGCGACAGCTGGTCGACGCCGGTTTCGAGAGCGGCCACGCCTACGGCAAGTCCCTGCGCACGGTGAAGTCGTGCGTCGGCAGCTCCTGGTGCCGGTACGGCGTGCAGGACTCCGTCGGCATGGCCGTCCTGCTGGAGCTGCGCTACCGCGGGCTGCGATCGCCGCACAAGCTCAAGCTCGGTGTCTCCGGCTGCGCCCGCGAGTGCGCGGAGGCCCGCGGCAAGGACGCCGGCGTCATCGCCACCGACAACGGCTGGAACCTGTATGTCGGAGGCAACGGCGGCTTCACCCCCAGACACGCCACCCTGCTCGCCGAGGACCTGGACGACGACGGCCTGATCCGGGCGATCGACCGCTTCTTCATCTACTACATCCGCACCGCGGACCGGCTGCAGCGCACCGCCGCCTGGCTGGAGGAGCTGCCCGGTGGCATCGAGCACCTGCGGGAGGTGGTGTTCGACGACAGCCTGGGGATCGCCGCGGAGCTGGACGCGGCGATGGAGCGCCACGTGGCGTCATACCGCGACGAATGGAGTGACGTGCTCGACGACCCGGTGAAGCTCGCCCGCTTCACCTCGTTCGTCAACGCGGCGGAGGTGCCCGACCCGGACCTGCGCTACGAAACCACCCGCGGCCAGCGCCGGCCCGTACTGATCTCCGGTGACCGTCTGGAGGTCCGGTCATGAAGATCACCCCACGAAGTTCTCCGCTCCTTCGTCGCTCCGATACTTCGCGGGGGCCCCGATGAAGATCACCCCACGAAGTTCTCCGCTCCTTCGTCGCTCCGATACTTCGCGGGGGCCCCGATGAAGATCACCCCGGGCGAGGGCGCGGTGGACTGGATCAGGGTGTGCGCGCTCGACGCGGTGCCGCGTGACGGTGCGGTGGCGGTGCTGGTCGGCGATGCGCAGGTGACCGTGGTCCGGCTCGCCGACGACACCCTGTACGCGGTCAGCCACCGCGACCCTGTCAGCGGCGCGAACGTCATGGCCCGCGGCATCGTCGGGTCGGCCACCGTGGACGGGGTCGAGGTGCCCACGATCACCTCGCCGATGTTCAAACAGGTCTACGACCTGCGCGACGGGCGTTGTCTCACCGATCGAGGTGCCGTGCTGGCGACGTGGGAGGTGCGGTTACATGGTGGGGACGTCGAGATCGGTCCCACCCGGGTCGGGGCCGGCTCGGCGACCGCAGCAGACGGCCCGACCGACACCGAGGTGGCTACCACATCATGAGCGAGCGCAGCGAGCGACCGTGGGCTCAGACGAATGACGGGACCCGAGGCACGAGGGGCCGGTCATGAGTAAAACCGTCGCACTGTCGCTGGCCGGACGACGGGTCGTGGTGGTGGGTGGCGACGCCCGCGCAGCCGAACGGGTCGCGGAACTGCTCGGCGACGGTGCGTCGGTGCGTGTCGTCGCACCGGCCGTCGGGCTCGAGCTGCAACGGTTGTATGACGCCGACCGCACCGCGTTCGAGCTGCTGCCCCGGGCGGTGCGGGCGACCGACCTGGACGACGCCTGGTGGCTCGTCGCGGCCGACCCGCGCGCCGCGGACCGGGCCACGCTGGCGGCCTGGGCGCAGGAGCGCCGGATCTGGGTCGAGGGAGTGACGGCCGAGGTCGACGGCGACGTGATCGTCCCCGCCGATGGCTCGACGGCGCGTCTGGACGGGGCGGGCCGGGTGGTGCTGGTCGGCGGCGGCCCCGGCGCGGAGGACCTGATCACCGTGCGCGGGCTGCGTGAGCTGTCCCGGGCGGACATCGTGGTCGTCGACCGGCTGGCGCCGCTCGGCCTGCTGCGTCGCCTGCGGCCCGACGTCGAGGTCGTGGACGTCGGCAAGACGCCGCACCACCACCCGGTGCCGCAGGAACAGATCAACGAACTGCTCGTCGACCGGGCCCGGCGCGGGCAGTATGTCGTGCGCCTCAAGGGCGGTGATCCCTTCCTGCTGGGCCGCGGCGGGGAGGAGATCCTCGCCTGCCGCGCCGCGGGCGTGCCCGTGGACCTGGTCCCGGGCGTGACGTCGGCGTTCGCCGCACCCGCGGCCGGGCGGGTGCCGGTCACCCACCGCGGGGTGGCGCACGGCGTCATCGTCATCTCCGGGCACGACGAGCTCGACGTGCCGGCGCTCGTCGCCTGGAAGCACACGATCGTGGTGCTGATGGGCATGCGCCGGCTGCGGGAGCTGACCGCCAACCTGATCCGTGCCGGAAAGTCCCCGGACACCCCGGTGTCCGTGGTGCAGCACGCCTGGACCGACCGGCAGCGCCAGGTGTCGGACTCGCTGGAGCGCATCGCCGACCGGGTCGACCTCGAGGGCCTGGGCAACCCGGCCGTCATCGTGATCGGCGACGTGGCCGCGGTGTTGGCCGAACGACCGGACAGCACATGAACCCGTCCGGCGGGCAACTGCTCGGCTGCCGGGTGATCCTCACCGGGCAGCGCCGGTCCGCCGAGCTGGCGGCCGCGCTCGAACGCCGCGGCGCGACCGTCGAACACGCCCCGACGCTGTCGGTCGTGCCGCACGTCGACGACGCCGAACTGCTGGCCCGGACCAAGGAGCTCATCGACAATCCACCGGACATCGCGGTCATCTCCACGGGTGTCGGGTTCACCGGCTGGGTCGAGGCCGCGGACGCCGCCGGACTGGCCGAGCCGCTGCTGGACATGCTGCGCGCGAGCCGGTTGATCGCCCGCGGCCCCAAGGCGCGCGGCGCCATCCAGGCCGCGGGGTTGAGCGCCGACTGGGTCGCCGACTCCGAGACGAGCGCCGAGATCCGGGACTTCCTGCTCACCGAGGGTGTCGCCGGTCGCCGGATAGCGGTGCAGCACCACGGTGCCGGCTCGGACGGGCTCGACGAGGCGTTCCAGGAGGCGGGCGCCGAGGTCAGCTCGGTCGTCATCTACCGATGGGGGCCGGCGCCGGACCCGGAGGCGGTCCGTGCGGCGGTGCAGGCCGTCGCACGGCGTGAGTGCGATGCCGTCGCCTTCACCGCCGCGCCGGGCGCCGCGGCATTCCTGGACGCCGCACGGAGCGAGGGTCTGCTGACCGAGGTGGTCCTCGCATTCACGGACCCCGCAGGGGTTTTCGCCGCTGCCGTCGGCGACACCACGGCCGCTCCACTGCGTGCCGAAGGCATCGAACCACTGGTGCCCGATCGGTTCCGGATGGGTGCCCTGGTGCGCACTCTCGTCGGGGAGCTGGCCGGGCGGCACGGGCTGCGGGTGCAGACCGCCGCGGGTGAACTGCGGGTCCTCAGCGGCGCGGCACTGCTCGACGGCGAGGTGTTGACGCTGTCGCCGTCCGGGCTCGCGGTGCTGCGGGTGCTCGCCGAGGCGAACGGCTCGGTGGTGTCCCGCGGCGACATCCTGGACGCGCTGCCCGGCGACTCCAGCGACGCGCACGCGGCCGAGGTCGCCATCTCACGGCTCAGGGAGGCGACGCGTGGCCGGCCGCTGGTGACTACGGTCGTCAAGCGTGGTTACCGACTCACCCTCTGACGCAACGGGCGACGGACGCGCACTCGTCGTCGTGGCACACGGCACCGACAACCCCGAGGGTCAGGCGACCGTCACCTGGCTGCGCGACCGGGTCGCCGAACTCCTGCCCGGTGTGCGGGTGCTCGACGCGTATGTCGACGTGCAGCAGCCCCGGCTGCACGATGTCGTGGAACAGCTCGTGCAGCAACGGATTCCGACAGTGATCGTGCCGGACCTGCTGTCCACCGGCTATCACGTCGAGGTGGACATCGCGCGCACCGTCGCGCGGTCGGAGCTGGTGACCGCAGCCCCGCCGCTGGGACCCGATCCGATCCTGACCGGGATCCTCCTCGACCGCCTGGCGGAGGCGGGTGTCGCACCCGAGGAGCCGGTGCTGCTCGCGGCGGCCGGGTCGTCGAGGGAGACCGGTGTGACCGCGGTACGCCGCCAGACCGAACTGCTCGACGCGGCACGACCCGGACACGTCACCGCCGCGTACATCTCCGCAGCCCGCCCGTCGGTCGAGGAGGCGCTCGCCGCGGCCGGCACCGACGGCCGCCGGGTGGCCGTGGCGTCATACCTGCTCGGGCGCGGCTTCTTCCACGACAAGCTGCGCAGCCACGACGCGGTCGTCAGCGAACCGATCGGCAGACACCCGCAGCTGGCCGAACTGGTCCGTGCGCGTTACCTGGCCGCTTACGCGCGCGGCAGGTTCAGCCAGTAGATGTCGCGCCTGCGCGCGCCCTCGGGCGCGTTGGCCGGGTCGTGCCGGTCCTCCCAGCGATGGACGGCTTCGTCGACGATCCGGTCCAGCTCCTGCACCTCGTCGTCGGTCAGGTAGACCCCGCCCAACTGGACGATGGTCGCGTGCTCGTCGGGGTCGTTCCGCTCGATCATCTCCTCGACGGTCCGGCTGAGGCGGCGCACGAAGGTGCCGAGCAGCGAGTTCGCCACGCTGGCGGTGATGCCCGCGCTCGCCGCATCGTCGATCTTGATCGAGTCGGCGACCAGCTTCCACGGGTGCTCGCGGCCGTCAGCGCTGTCGACCCGCTCGACCAGCCCCCAGCGCTCCATCGCCCGCAGGTGGTAGCTCATCGCGGACGGTGTGATGCCGCACCGCTTGGCCGCCTCGGTCGCGGTCAGCACGGTGCCGCCGCTCAGCTCGTCCAGCAACTGTTGCCGGACCTCGTGCGCGAGCACGCGGATGGCACGCGGGTCGGTCAGCGTCAGCGTTCGCCGATCGGTCATGGGTCCATCGTGCCGCACTTCCCGCCCCGGGTGCTCTACGGTCGGAGCGTGGAACGCGTGGTGGTGCAGATCGATTCGGACGCCACGCTGCCCTTCTGGCGTGGCGCCCAGGTCTTCCGGTTCGCGTCGGTCGCCTACGCGATCGGCGCCCAGATCGTGTCGGTGAACGCCGACACCTTCAACCACTCGGGGATCCGGGCGTACAGCCACCCGTTGATCAGCTGGATGCTCATCGCGCTGCTGGTGATCTGGTCCGGCGTCAGCGGCCTGATCTACGCCTTCGAACTCGCGCCCCGGGCACCCATCGTGGTGCTGGAGCTCGTCATCACCGCGCTGCTGACGATCTCCACCGTCTGGGTCGTCCGACCCGAATACTTCCACCACCACCAGAGCCTGCCGTCGACGTTCTGGATCACCAACGCCGTCGTGTCGGTCGCGCTGCTGTGGGGCCCGATCGCCGGCGGCGTCACCGGGGTCGGCTTCTCGCTGCTCAGCCTCGGCATCGAGCAGCAGTTCCACAACATCGTCACCGACGCCACCACCCCGATCCTGCTCACCGTCGGCGTCACGCTCGGCATCGGTGCGCGCATCGTGTCGCGTGCCCAGCAGGAACTGTCCGCGGCCGTGCGCATGCAGGCGGCGACCAAGGAGCGCGAACGACTGTCGCGGGAGGTGCACGACGGGACATTGCAGGTGCTCGCCCTGATGCGTCGCCGCGGCGCCGATCTGGGCGGGGAGGCGGCCGAGCTGGGCCGGCTCGCCGGCCAGCAGGAGCAGGCGCTGCGCACCCTGATCAGCGAGCAGGCGCCGGTGCCGGGCATCGACGAGTCGACCGACCTGCGCAGCCAGCTGCAGGCGGCGCTGCCCACCGACGCCAACTTCTCGGCGCCGGCCGACGCCGTCCAACTGCCGAGCCCCGTGGTCACCGAACTGGTGGCCGTCGTGCGTACGATCCTGGACAACGTCGAGCAGCACGCCGGCGACGGTGCCAGGACGTTCCTGCTGCTCGAGGACCTCGGCGACGAGGTGGTGCTGACGGTGCGGGACGACGGTGTCGGCATACCCGACGGGCGCCTGGCGGAGGCGGAGTCACAGGGCCGGATGGGCGTCAGCAAGTCGATCCGCGGCCGGATGGCCGACCTGGGCGGCGAGGCGCTGCTGGAGACCGGACCGGACCTCGGCACGGAGTGGGAACTGCACGTGCCGCGGATCGACGGGCAGGATGAGGGTCGTGAGTGATTCAGAGGGGACCACCGTCATGGTCGTCGACGACCATCCGATGTGGCGCGACGGCGTGAGCCGCGATCTCACCGCCGCCGGCTTCGTCGTCGTCGCGACCGCCGACAGTGTGGCTGCCGCGGCCACCCGCGCGAAGGCGACGACACCACAGGTCGTGCTGATGGACATGCAGCTGCCCGACGGCAACGGCGCCGACGCGACCGCGCGGGTGCTGGAAGCCGCACCGGGTGCCAACGTGCTGGTGTTGTCGGCCTCCTCGGAGCGCGACGACGTCCTGCAGGCGGTCAAGGCCGGCGCCTGCGGTTACCTGGTCAAGAGCGCCTCGGCGGCCGAGCTGATCGAGGCGGTCAATGCCACGGCCGCGGGCCAGGCGGTCTTCACCCCCGGGCTCGCCGGACTGGTGCTCGGTGAGTACCGGCGGATGGCGAGCGAACCGACCCCGGCCGGGGAAGAGCCGGCGCCCACACTCACCCCGCGTGAGCTCGAGGTGCTGCGTCTGGTCGCAAAAGGCCTCAGCGCCAAGCAGATAGGCCGGCGTCTCGACGTGAGCCACCGCACCGTGGAGAACCACGTCCAGGCGACCCTGCGCAAGCTGCAGCTGTCCAACCGGATCGAGTTGACGCGCTACGCGATCGAGCACGAACTGGACTGAGGCCGGGGGCCACTGCGCAGCCGAAGTGCGTGACGCTGCACGGTCGGCCGCTGCCGACAATCCCTAGGTGTCCTGAGTAGTCGTACTCAGGCCCGCAAGCCCCGGTTCTCGCAGGCTTGGGGCATGAACACGACACCGCACCACTCAGGTCCCGTGCCGGGCCCGACCCCGGCCAATCCGTATGCCGGTCCGGCCTTCCCGCAGGCTGGAACGCCCGGACCCGCAGCGCCGTACCCAATGATGCCCCGCAAGGCACCGTGGTGGCAGCGCGAAGGCGTCGTCAGCAAGCTGCTCGTGCTGACCGGCGGCGCCATCACCCTCATCGGCGTGGTCATGCTGCTGGTGATCGCCGCGCAGGCCGGGCTGCTCAGCCCGCAGCTGCGGGTCGCCGGCGGCGCACTGCTCTCCGTCCTGCTGGTCGCGGGCGGGATGCGCATCCACAGTCGGCCGGGCGGCACCATCGGGGGAGTCGCACTGGCCGGCACGGGTATCGCAGGCCTGTTCATCGTGACGGTCGCGATCACGTCGTTCTACGAGTGGATCCCGGCGTTGGGCGGCCTGGCGCTGGCCGGGGCGGTCGCGGCCGCCGCCGGCGCACTGGCGGTCCGGTGGCGCAGCGAGCTGCTCGCCATCTGCGTCACCGTCGCCGTGGCGGCTCTCGCGCCGGTGCTGACCGAGGGTGTGACGGTCTCGCTCGTGTGGTTCATGGTCATCCTGCAAGCGGCCGGCCTCGTCCCGGAGCGGCTGCGGAACTGGCACTTCCTCGGCCTGGTGCGGACCGTTCCGGCGGTCTTCGTGGCCGTCGCCTACGCGGCCGAGGTCCAGTCGATCGCCTCGCTGCCCGCTGTGCTCACCGTGGTCGCCCTCGCGGTCGTGACCCTGGTGCTGTCGACCGGCCAGGACGACGAGCTGCACAGCGCCGCGTTCGTGGTCGGTGCGCTGCCGGTCTTCGTGCAGCTGACCTACCTGGACCGCCCGGCAGCGTTGATCACCGGCGGCGCGCTCGCGGTCGCGCTGGCCGCGATCGCCGTGGTGCTGCGGTCGCTGGGCGTGTGGCGGCGTGGTGCGGTCGGCGCCGTCGCCATCTGCGTCGGCATGCAGGCCTGCTTCACCTTCACCCATGGCTCGTGGCTGCCGGTGCTGTTGCTGGTGCCCGGCCTGGTCGTGACGGCCGCGGCCGTCTCCACCCGGTCCCTGCTCGCCACCGTGGCCGGTGTGTTCCTGGGCGTCGTCGGTGGCGCGGCATACATCGGTTTCGCCGACCCGGCATCGCTCGCCTCCAGCGGACTTGCCGACGCGAACCTCTCCTTCGCGACCATGGTCGGTGGCCTGTTGCTGGCCGCCTGGGCCGTGGTGCTGGCACCGGCCCTGGTGCGGTCCGAGCTCAAGGTGCCGCTCACCATGGCCGCCACCGGCGCCGGTGTGGTCGGCCTGTACGGCGCGACCGCCGCCATCATCTCCTTCGGCTCCTCGGTCGGCGCCACGCAGGGCTTCCACAGCGCACACCTCGGGGTGACCGTCGTGTGGGTGTCGGTGGCGATGTCCCTCATGGCACTCGGCCTGCGCTTCCCGCGATACGCGGCGGCCTACCTCGCCGGCGGCCTGACGCTCGCCGGATGTGCGATCGCCAAGCTGTTCCTCTTCGACCTGCAGGAGATGGGCGGCGCGACCCGCGCGGCCACCTTCATCGTCGTCGGCCTGGTGTTGCTCTTCGCCGGCTCCCGCTACGCCCAGGCCTTCGCCCGGATGCGCGGCGAGGTGCGGGGTGAGCGCCGGCCGATGGAGGCACTCGGCCAGCACTGATCCGCCGAGCGCGGCACGGGACCAGCGGTCCGACCTTTCAGGGGGAAGGTCGGACCGCTTTCCCGTGCCTCTGGCTTTCCGAATTCTGAAGTAGTAGTTTCATAGTTATGAAGGAACAGTTTCAGAGTTCGCCATGGCGGCACCGCGATGTGCGGTGGATCGTGCCGGCCCGGGCGCTGTCCGTCTTCGGCGACGGGCTGCTGTCCGTGGTCCTGCTGCTGCGCGTCTACGACTCCGGGGTGGGGCCGTGGGGCGTGACGGGGCTGCTCGTCTGCGAGGGGTTGCCGCTGATCCTGCTCATCGGCGTCGCCGGCCGGGTGGCCGACCGCCATGATTCCCGCCGCATCCTGACCCTCGCGCTGACCGGCCAGGTCCTGGGCTGCCTCGTCCTCGCCGGCGTCGACGACCTGGCGGCGACCTACGCACTGACGCTCCTGGTGCAGACCGGCCAGGCCTTCAGCGGTCCGACCTGGAGCGCCCTGGTGCCGCGGGTCGTCGGTGACGAAGCGCTCGGCAAGATCGTGGCGCTGCAACAGGGGCTCAACATGGCGCTGCTGCCCATCGGCGCCGCGGTCGGCAGCGTCCTCTACGCCGGCGCGAGCGCGCGCCCGGTCATCCTCATCGACGCCGCGACCTTCGCGTTGCTGCTCGGGAGCGCGTTCGCGGTCCGAACGCGGCGGGGCGGGACCGCCGACACAGCCCTGCGGGACGGTGGAGTGCCTTCGGCGGCGACCGGTCTGAGCACCCTACGAGCCGACCGGCTGGTCTGGCCGTTGCTGGTGGCGGCGCTGGCGATGGTGCTGGTGGCCGGTGGCACGAACGTGCTCGACGTGTTCCTCATCCGGGACGACCTCGGCATGTCGTCCGGCTGGTACGGCGTGACCGAGGTGGCCTTCACGGTGGGGGCGGTCGCCGGGTCCGTGGTGACGGGAGGGATCGGTTCTGACCGGACGCGGGTGCGCGCGACCGTCGTCGGATTCCTGGCGATCGCGCTGGGTGTGCTGGCTTTCGGTCTGGCCCCGTCATACTGGCTGATCCTGCTGCTGTGCCTGGAGATCGGCGTCGCGCTCGGGGTGATGAACGCCGCGTTCGGCACGCTCTTCACGACGCGGACCCCGGACGCGCTGCGTGGCCGGGTCTCCTCGACGGTCAACGGGCTGATGCAGGCGACCAACGTGACGTCGCTGGTGGTCTTCGGGGCGGTCGGCACGACGCTGGGGGTGCGCAACACCTATCTCGTGGCGGGTGCCCTGTCGGTGGCGGTGGTCCTGCTGGCCGCGGTGCGGGTGCTGCGGACTACTCCCCGCTCGTCGCCCCTGCGGCACGTGCCTGCCGCCGATGCTTCAGGTATTCGTAGGCCATCGGGATCACCGAGAGTATGACGACGACCATGATCGCCACGTCGATCTTGTCCCCGAGGCCGGGGAAGGCCTTGCCGAGGAACACCCCGGCGGCGACGACGATGGCGACCCAGAGCACGGCGCCGACGGCGCTCCAGGTGAAGAACCGCTTGCGGTCCATCCGGCTCGCGCCGGCGACCAGGGTGATGAAGGTGCGCACGATCGGGACGAACCGGCCGATGACCAGCGCCTTGTTGCCGTACTTGTCGAAGAACGCGGTCGTCTTGTCGAAGTACTCCTTCTTGAGGATCTTGCCGTCCCGCTCGTAGATGGGCGTCCCGACGGCGCGGCCGATCTCGTAACCGACGACGTTGCCGGCGAACGCCACGACCATCAGCAGCGGCACCGACACGTAGAGCGGCACGTGGAAGTTGTACTTGGAGCTGGAGCTGAACAGCCCGATCGCGAAGAGCAGCGAGTCACCCGGGAGGATCGGGAAGAGGACCCCGCACTCGATGAACACGATCAGCAGCGCGATGCCGAAGAACGCACCACCGAACTGGTCCAGCAGGTACGTCGGGTCCATGAAGCTCGGGCCGAGGGTGTGCATCACGCGCGCAAGCGTACGTGAGCGACGCTGAGGGGACGCTTTGCGGCGGATTGCAGCGACCTGGCCGGTGAAGCCCCGCCCTTCGACTCGGTCGTCGCAGGCTCGACCCATTCGTTCGACCTCGACCTGGACGAGGTCTCGATCACCGCGGCCAGGAAGAAGGCGGTCGACTTCTCCAGCGGCTACTTCGATGTCACCCAGGCCGTGATCTCGGTGAAGGGCAGCAAGATCGCCGGCGCGAAGACGGTGGCGGCGTTGCGGAACGCCAAGCTCGGCGCCCAGGTCGGCACCACGTCGTACAACGCGATCGTCGACCAGATCAAGCCGGCGAGCCAGCCGGCGGTCTACGACACCAACGACCAGGCGGTGCAGGCCCTGAAGAACCACCAGATCGACGGGATCGTCGTCGACCTGCCGACGGCGTTCTACATGACCTCGGCCCAGCTGAAGTCCGGCGTCATCATCGGCCAGTTGCCCACGACCGGCAAGCCGGAGCAGTTCGGCGCGGTGCTCACCAAGGGGTCACCGCTCACGCCCTGCGTCACCAAGGCCGTGAACACCCTGCGCAGCAACGGCACGCTGACCAAGCTGGCGAACAAGTGGCTCACCGGCCAGGGAGCTCCGAAGCTGTCGTGACGCAGACGGTCGGCAAGCGTGACCCGTGGCGGCCGTCGGAGGTCGAGCGGGAGCGGGCGGCATACCGGACGCGTCAACGGCGGCGGTCCTTCGTGATCGGAGCGATCAGCACGATCGTGGTCGTCGCAGTGGTGCTCGTGGTGCTGGTGACCAGTCCGGGTTGGCAACGCTTCCACAGCACGTTCTTCGACCCCCACGAAGCGGTGCAGTCGTTCCCGGTGGTGCTCCGCGGTCTGTGGCTGAACGTCCGGGTCATGGTGGTGTGCGGTCTTGCGATCGCGGTCTGGTCGTTGCTGCTTGCCGTGCTGCGGACACTGCGCGGCCCGGTCTTCTTCCCGCTGCGGGCGTTCGCCGTGGTGTACGTCGACGTCTTTCGCGGTTTGCCGCTGCTGCTGGTGGTCTTCCTGCTCGGATTCGGTGTTCCCGCACTCCAATTGACCGGGTTGCCGAACTCCCCGCTCTTCTGGGGCGGTTGTGCGTTGACGCTGTCCTACTCGGCCTACGTCGCGGAGGTGCTGCGCGCGGGCATCGAGTCGGTGCACCCGTCGCAGCGCGCGGCGGCCAGATCGTTGGGGTTGTCGTACCGCGCCACACTGCGTTTCGTCGTGCTGCCGCAGGCCGTGCGCCGGGTGATGCCGGCGCTGATGAACGACCTGATCTCGCTGGAGAAGGACTCGGCGCTGCTCGCGGTCATCGGTGTGGTCGATGCGCTCCGGGAGGCACAGATCCGCGAGGCGGTCAATTTCAACTTCACCGCGTATGTCGTTGCCTGGCCTGCTGTTCATCTGCCTGACGATCCCGATGGCCCGTTTCACCGACTGGTACGCGCGACGGCACGGCTTCCAGGGAGTGGGTGGACCGCTGTGAGTCTGTTGTCGCTGAAGGGGGTTCGCAAGTCTTTCGGCGCGCACCTGGTGCTGGCGGATGTGTCTCTCGAGGTGCAGGAAGGGGCGTGCGTCGTCCTGATCGGGGCGTCCGGGTCCGGCAAGTCGACGCTGCTTCGCTGCATCAATCTGCTGGAGGTCGTGGACGACGGGGTCGTCGAACTCGACGGGCAGGACATCACCGATCCGCGGGTCGACGGCGATGAGGTGCGTTCGAGGATGGGCATGGTTTTCCAGTCCTACAACCTCTTCCCGCACCTGAGCGTGTTGCAGAACATCACGCTCGCGCCGGTCCGGGTGCACGGTGTTCCACGCGCGCAGGCACTCGAGCGCGCGCACGACGTCCTCCAGCGGGTCGGATTGGCGGACAAGGCGAACGCCCGACCCGACGACCTGTCGGGCGGTCAGCAACAGCGGGTCGCGATCGCGCGCGCGATGGTCAATGCGCCCCGCCTGCTGCTGCTCGACGAGGTCACCTCGGCCCTGGATCCCGAGCTCGTGGGCGAGGTGCTGGACTTGTTGCAGGGTCTGCGGGAGGAGGGCATGACGATGGTGCTGAACACCCATGAGATGGGTTTCGCCCGCTCCGTCGCCGACGAAGTGTGCTTCCTGTCCGACGGCGTGATCCTCGAGCGAGGCCCCGCCGAGGAGGTGCTCGGAGCGCCACAGCAGGAGCGGACGCAGCGCTTCCTCTCGCGGCTGCTCCACTGAGTGCCCGACAAAGGTGAAGGCCCCGGAAAGTATGAGTTTCCGGGGCCTTCGGCGTCCGCGTCACCGAGGTGACCCGAACAATTCCGAGCCACCGAAGTGATTCGGAAACCGACCGCCGAAGCGGTGCGGTTCGATATTTCTACCCTGTGCGCGTGGCGCCGCGCAAGGGAATCGCCAAAGATTTTTCGCGGCATCGGCGTGTCGCCTTGTGTGCGTGACCAGCGGGGCCCGCGGGGTCGTTGGGGCCGCGAAGTTCGCGGGCGATTTTCCCCGTGTTCGGTGTGTCGTCACGCGCCCTTCGGGTCCGCTCGGTTCACTGGGACCGCGGCCCTGCCATGTATGAGATGGCAGGGCCTCAAGACGTCATACGGCCGCGTTGTCGACCTTGCGCGTCCACGGGGTGAACCACTCGCTGGCCGGCCAGCCCTCGACGGCACCCAGCAGTTCGTACATCGTGGCGCCGTCGATGGACTCGCGGATGATGTCGGCGTGGCCGGCGTGCCGCCCGATCTCCTCGATCACGTGCAGCAGTGTCCAGCGGATCGTCCAGGACTCGACGTCCTTCGGCCACCACGGCGCGTCGGTCGGCACCGGAACCCGCTCGGCGAGGTCGTAGGACGGGACCTCCCGGGCCACGCGTTCGATCAGGTCGTCCAGGTTCGAGCGCAGCACGTCGCCGGTGTCCGCCTCGGTGAGCTGGAACTCGCCGTAGTGCTGCTTGATCCGCTCCTCCTGCGGCGTGTCGTCGTCAGCAGGCGGCCAGACGCCGGGTGCGGCGGCGGCCCGGTCCAGCCAGGACGCCGCGCACCGCGTGCCGTGCTTGACGAGGGACCCGACGCTGAGGCTGGAAACCGTTGGTGTCGCACGCAACTCATCGTCGGTGAGTCCGTAAGCGGCGGACTTCAGGCCGAGCAACTGCTGGGTGATGTACCCGGCAAGGAGTTCGCCCTCGTGGTCGGTCTGGGGTGCGTGAGCAGGCATCGCATCGGTCCTTTCGGGTGGTTGGTGCGACAAGCATCCCGGACCTTGCGGACAGCTTCTGTCCGCTTTATCACCGATGATGGGTCCATGACCACGACGGCACGCCTGCTCCAACTCCTCGGTCTGCTCCAGGCGCAGGCGGTCTGGACCGGGGAGGAACTCGCCGACCGCCTCGGCGTGACCACCCGGTCCGTCCGGCGCGACATCGACCGGCTGCGCGAGCTCGGTTACCCGGTGCAGTCCAGTCGCGGCACCGGTGGGGGCTATCAGCTCGGCGCCGGCCGGGCACTGCCGCCGTTGCTGCTCGACCAGGACGAGGCGGTCGCGGTGGCGGTCTGTCTGCGGCTGGCCGCAGGCGGGACGGTCGCCGGGGTGGGGGAGGCTGCGCTGCGCACCATGGCGAAGCTGGACCAGGTCATGCCGGCCGCCATCCGCGCGCACGTGGCGGCCGTGCAGGAGGCCACCGTCACGGTCGACTATCAGGCCGCGACGGTGGACTCGGACGCACTGCTGGCGCTGGCGCGCGCCGTCCGTGAGCGCCATCAGGCCCGCTTCGACTACACGGCGCGGGACGGTGCGGCGTCATACCGGCGGGTTGAACCCTACCGACTGATCGCGACCGGACGGCGTTGGTATCTCATGGCATTCGACCTCGACCGGGACGACTGGCGGTCCTTCCGGCTCGACCGGATGACCGAGGTGCGTGCCTCCACCTTCGGTTTCACACCGCGGGAGGCGCCCGACGCGGAGGAGTACATCCGACGCTCGGTGCGCTCCGGATGGGACAACGAGGCGACCGTGCGTCTGCAGTGCGGCCTGCCGGAGGTGGAGGACTACGTCGGCCGGTGGGGCACACTCACCGCCGTCGACGACGGGCACTGCGACCTGCAGGTCGGCTCGCAGAACCTCGACATGATGGCCTGGTGGCTGCTGCGGCTGCCGCACGATTTCGAGGTGCTCGACAACGAGGAGCTGGTGGCGGCATACCAGCGCCTGGCGACCCGGACGGCACAGCTCGCCGGCGCGCCGTCACACTGAGTGACTGTGGACGAAGCGCGGGACTTTGCGGTGGCCGAGGAGCGAGGTACGAGCGTCTCGACGTCCCGCGACGTCGGCGTCGGACCGTACGACGGGCAGTGGCCGGCGCTGCCCGATGGCACGCCGGACCCCCGGTACGACCCCGAACTGCTGGCCCAGGGCGACCGGCGCAACGTCGAGGACCGTTACCGCTACTGGACGCACGAGGCGATCGTCGCCGACCTGGACACCCGTCGGCACGACTTCCACGTCGCCGTGGAGAACTGGGGGCACGACTTCAACATCGGCTCGGTGATCCGCACCGCGAATGCCATGGGTGCCAAGGCTTTTCACATCGTCGGCAAGCGGCGCTGGAACCGCCGCGGTGCCATGGTCACCGACCGCTACCAGCACGAGCACCACCACCCGGACGTCGCGGCGCTGGCCGCGTGGGCCGCGCAGGAGGGGCTGCCCCTGATCGGCATCGACAACCTGCCCGGCAGCCGGCCGATCGAGACGTATGAGCTGCCGAGACGCTGCGTGTTGGTCTTCGGGCAGGAGGGGCCGGGGCTCACCCCGCAGATGCAGCAGGTCTGCGTCGACGTGCTGCACATCGAGCAGTTCGGCTCGACCCGGTCGATCAACGCCGGCGCCGCGGCCGCCATCGCGATGCACGTGTGGGTGCTGCGGCACGTGCACGGCTTCGCGGCTCACCGCTGACGCTCGAACCCGCCGTTGACGCTCGAAACGGTCATTGACGGCGCAATTGGGGGGTCAACCGCCGGTTCGACCGTCAACGGTGGTGCCGAGGCGGTACGTCAGCCACATCGCACCGCTCGGGGTGACCAGGGCGTCGGTGAGGGCGAGTGGGGTGAGAGTGGTGACCCGCTCGGTCAGCCGGCGCCCGACCGGGTCGAACACCGGCGCGACGGTCAACTGCACCTCGTCCACCAGCCCTTCGGCGAGCAGTGACTGCGCGAGCGTGATGCTTCCGTGGACCCCGACGTCACCGGTCGTACCTGCTTTCACCGTGGCGACGATCTCGGCCAGGGGCCCGCAGATCGGTTGCGCGTTCGCCCAGCGACCGTCGAGTCGGCTCGACGTCACGACGTACTTCGGGACCGTGTTGATGAAGTCCGCGAACGGCTGATCGTCGGAGGTGGGCCAGAAGCGCGCCCATTCGTCATACATTCCCCGGCCGAGAAGCACCGCGGTCTGGCTCCGAAGGAGTCCCTGGAAGCGGCTGTGCATCGCGTCGTCGAACTCCGGCGGCGCCGGCTCGGTCGTGTCGGGCGGGAAGAGCCGGTTGGGGTCGTCGACCGCGCCGTCGAGCGAGCAGATGGAGTAGAGCACGAGTTTGCCCATGATGATCCCTTTCCTGGACCGGACCGTACGCACTGACGACGGACGGGACACGACGGTATGGACACCTCATGGGCGGCGGAGTGGAAAAGATTTCGGGCAGGTTGTCGATTCGGCTCCAGCCCACCCGTCATCGTGCTGTCAGAGGATGTACACACCACAGATCGGAAGGATCAGTGACCATGAGCGAATACATGATCGTGATCGTCGGGGACGCAGACCGCTGGTGGACCACGATGACGCCGGAGGAACGCGCGCACGGGTATGCCGAATACGGGCGCTTCTCCCAGGAGCTGGTCGAGCGGGGACACAAGATCACCGGCGGTGCCGAGTTGCACGCCACGAGCGAGGCCAAGCGCATCGCGCCGAACACCGGTGCGGTGACCGAGGGGCCGTTCGCCGAATCGACCGAGCAGGTCGGCGGGTTCTTCCTCGTCGAGACCGATGACGTGGGCGACGTGATGGAGTGCTGCAAGATCCTCACCGCGATCGGTGAGGGCGTCGAGATCCGTCGCACCGTGACGCCGCAGGAGCGCGCGTCGTGACGAAGTACCTGATCCTCATCGCGGGTACCGCCGATGAGTGGAACGACGCCGACCCGTCGGATCGGGAACGCTGGCACCAGGACCACGTCGCCTTCGGTCGCGAGGTCGGCTCGGCGATCCTGGCCGGTGAAGCGCTGGACGGGGCGAGTACGGCGACCACGGTGCGGCGCCGCAGCGGCACGGTGCAGCTCACCGATGGCCCGTTCGCGGAGACGGCCGAGCAGATCAGCGGCTTCTACCTGGTCGAGGCCTCCGACCTCGACCAGGTCGTGAAGTGGTGCACGCTGTTGCCGGAGATCTACTCCCTGGAGATCCGCCCGTGCATCCGGATCGAAGGACTCACCGATTGATCCAGCCGATCGAAGCCGTATGGCGCGACGAGTGGGGCCGCCTGCTGGCCCTGCTCGTCGCGCAGACGCGCCGGCTGGATCTGGCCGAGGATGCGCTGGCCGATGCGTTCGAGCGTGCGGCACGCGCCTGGCCGGAGGCTGGTGTGCCGGACAACCCTCCCGCCTGGCTGCTCACCGCCGCACGGCGGCGCATTCTGGACCGGTTGCGTGCCGAAGCGGTGGCCGCGCGCAAGCAGCCGCTGCTGGCGGTGGAGGAGGGGCAGCGGCACGGGGAGGGCGACCTGTTGCGGTTGGTGCTTCTCGCTGCGCATCCATCCCTCAGCGAGGAGGCCGGCGCCGCGCTGACCCTGCGACTGGTGCTGGGCATCTCGACCGCCGACATCGCGCGCCTCTTCCTGGTGCCCGAGCCGACGATGGCGGCCCGGCTGACCCGGGCCCGCAAGAAGGTGGTGGCGGCGGGTGTGCCGCTCGCGATACCGGACGACGAGGTCCTGCCGCAGCGGCTGGAAACCGTTGCCCGCGTGGCGTATCTGGCGTTCACCGCGGGTTATGCGCCGGGCAGCGGCGCCGACGTCGTGCGTGCCGACCTGGCGGGTGAGGCGATCCGGTTGGTGCGCCTGGTCCGCGCGACCGGCCGAGTCGCGGAAGGGAACGCCGCACTCACCGCGCTGCTGGCGTTGATGCTGCTGCAGCACGCGCGCCGCGACGCGCGGGTCGACGCCGAAGGCGCCCTGGTGCTGCTGCCCGCGCAGGACCGCAGCACGTGGCACCGGGACGAGATCGACGAGGGGCTGGCGCTGGTGGGCGCGCTGACCGGCGGGTCTCGATACGGGCTCGTTCCTCGCCCTACTCGACCAGCGCCTGAGGGCGGAGTGGCGCTCGTTCCTCGCCCTACTCGACCAGCGCCTGAGGACGGAGTGGCGCTGCAGAGCGCGCTCGCGGCCGAGTACCTGCTGCAGGCGCTCATCGCCGCCGAGCACGCGCGCGCCGCCGGCGCCGAGGAGACCGACTGGCTCGCCATCGCCGACTACTACCGGCAACTCGAGGCTCTCACCGGTTCCCCCGTCGTGCGCCTCAATCGGGCGGTCGCGGTCGCCGAGGCCGGCGACCTCGACAACGCGCTCGGACTGCTCGACGGGCTGGAGGAGGCGCTGCCGCACTCGCACCGCCTGCCTGCCGTGCGCGCCGAGTTCCTGTCGCGGGCCGGGCGGCATACCGAAGCGGCGGCGGCATACGACCTGGCGATCGAACGGTGTGCGCACGAGCCGGAGCGCGACCAGCTGCGCTTCCGCCGCGCCGCGTTGCGCCTCATCTGATGAACAGTCACTCCACGCGGCGCGAGGCGGATGGTTGGATAGTGGGGACGCACCGTTCGCCGACCCCTGCAGGAGGGCCTCCATGCCGATCGCGACCCCCGAGAAGTACGCCGAGATGCTCGACCGGGCCAAGAAGGGCGGCTTCGCCTACCCGGCCATCAACGTCTCCAGCAGCCAGACCCTGAACGCCGCGATCAAGGGGTTCGCCGACGCCGGCAGCGACGGCATCGTCCAGGTGTCCACCGGTGGCGCGGAGTACTTCTCCGGCCAGGGCGTCAAGAACATGGTCACCGGCTCGCTCGCGTTCTCGGCCTTCGCGCACGAGGTGGCCAAGGCGTATGACGTCAACATCGCCCTGCACACCGACCATTGCCCGAAGGACAAGCTGGACGGCTTCGTGCGGCCGCTGCTCGCGGCGTCCGCCGAACGCGTCAAGCAGGGCGGGCTGCCCTACTTCCAGTCGCACATGTGGGACGGCTCCGCTGTTGAACTGCACGAGAACCTCCGGATCGCAGAAGAATTGCTCGCCCAGTGCAAGGCGGCGCACATCATCCTCGAGATCGAGGTCGGTGTCGTCGGCGGCGAGGAGGACGGTGTCGAGGGTGCGATCGACGAGAAGCTCTACTCCACCCCGGAGGACGCCGTCGCGACCGCGCGTGCGCTCGGCACGGGCGAGCAGGGCTACTACATGACCGCGCTGACCTTCGGCAACGTGCACGGCGTCTACAAGCCGGGCAACGTCAAGCTGCGCCCGGAGGTGCTGAAGAAGGCGCAGGACACGGTGCACCAGGAGTTCAACACCCCTGACGACAAGCCGTTCCACCTGGTCTTCCACGGCGGCTCGGGTTCCGACCCGAAGGAGATCGCCGAGGCTGTCTCGTACGGCGTGGTGAAGATGAACGTCGACACCGACACGCAGTACGCCTTCACCCGACCGGTCGCCGGCTGGATGCTCGGCAACTACGACGGGGTGCTGAAGGTCGACGGCGAGGTCGGCAACAAGAAGCAGTACGACCCGCGCGCCTGGGGCAAGGCGGGCGAGGCCGGTATGTCGGCGCGTGTGGTCGAGGCCTGCGAGAACCTCGGCTCCGCTGGTCAGCACGAGTAGTCGGATCGCTCGTGAGTGACAACCTGCTCGGCATACCCGAGACGAATCTCCCTACGGATCCAGCCGGTTCGCCGCTGGACCAAGGGGTCGACCCGCGTGACGTCGCGCGGTCCTACCCGGCGTCGTCGCTCGCCTGGGCGACGCTTGCGGAGGACGCGCTGGCCGACGGTGACGCGATCGAGGCCTACGCCTTCGCGCGCACCGGCTATCACCGCGGCCTCGACGCGCTGCGCCGGTCGGGCTGGCGCGGGCAGGGTCCGGTGCCGTGGGAGCACGAGCCCAACCGTGGTTTCCTGCGGGCGCTCGGAGCGCTGTCGAAGGCGGCCGGTGAGATCGGCGAGACCGACGAACAGCGCCGCTGCGCCGACTTCCTGCGTGACTCCTCGGCCACCGGGGCCCGGGAGTTGGGGCTGTAGGAGGCCGGTCCGATGGATGGACGGCTCGGGGTGCTCGGGGTCGGGCCGCAGGGCGAGGAGCTCTACCGGCACGTGCTGCGCGCCCCCGGACTCACGCTCGCAGCGCACGTCGCGCAACTCGGCTGGACCGACTACGAGGCGGAGCACGCCATCGAGCAACTGCGGGCGCGGCGGCTGGTGCGGGTGACGAACCTCGGGGAGGTGGTGGCCGATCACCCCCGGGCGGCGCTCGAGCGGGTGGTCAGCGCCGAGGAGGCCAGGTTGGCGACGCGCCGGCAGGACCTGGCGCGGGTGCGGGACGCGATCGACGCCTTCGTGACCGACCACCGGGCCGGCCAGGAGGCCCAGTCCTCCGATCAGCCGCTGAGGGAACGCGTCGACCAGGCGGTGTTCAGCTCCGTCTACGAGCACCTTGTGGCGTCCACCGTCGGGGTCATCCGGCAGGCCAAGCCCGGCGGTCCGCGCGCCACCGGGGACTTCCCGACCGTGCGGCAACAGCTGGAGTCGGGACGCGAGCAGCGCACGCTCTATCTCCCCGACGCCCTGCACGAGTATGCCGGGGCGCTCGCCGACTGGGCCGAGCTCGGTGAGGAGCAACGGGTCGTCGGTGGATTGCCCTCGGAATTCGTCGTGTTCGGCGAAGAGGTCGCGATCGGCTCGACCGAGTGGGGACAGGACGGCGGCGACTACGTCGTGCTGCGCGACCCGATGGTGGTCGCGGCCTTCATCGCGCTCTTCGACCGGCTCTGGGCCGCTGCGACACCGGCCGAACACACCGACGACCCGTCGTCGAACGCTCTGGTCGACTGGATGCAGCAGGGGCTGACGGACGAAGCGATCGCACGGGCAATGGGCGTGTCACTGCGCACGGTCCGGCGGCGCATCGCAGCGCTGATGAGTGAGCACGACGTCACCACCCGCTTCCAACTGGCGCTGCGGATCGCGGAACGACGGCACCGGTCCTGACGTCCCTCTCAGGAGATAGTCGGCAGCGCACCGAGCGCATGTGAGGATGACCGTATGACCCAGTTGACCAAGGGATCGAACACGCCGATCGACGCCGGGCAGGTCCGGATCACCCTGCAATGGCAGCCCGGCCCGGGGGTCCCGGACGTCGACGCGTCCGCGCTCCTGCTCCGGGAGAGCGGCAAGGTCGCTTCGGATGACGACTTCGTCTTCTACAACCAGCCGTCGCACCCCAGCGGTGCCGTGCGCCATCTCGGCAAGCAGCCGGGTGCCGATGCCCTGGAGGTGGACCTGAGCCGGTTGCCCGCGGAGATCCCGCGCGTGGTGCTGGCGGCGTCCGCGGACGGCGGTGCGTTCGGCCAGGTGCCCGGTCTGCGGCTCGTCGCCTCCGACGCGGCATCCGGCGCCGAACTGGCCACCTTCGACATGGCCGCCGAGAACGAGACGGCGTTCGTCAGCGGAGAGCTCTATCAGCGGGGCGGCCAGTGGAAACTGCGCGCCGTCGCTCAGGGGTACAGCTCCGGGCTTGCCGGTCTGGCAACAGATTTCGGCATTTCGGTGGAAGGAGACCCCGAGCCCGCACCGGCACCTGCGCAAGGGCCGACGCCCCCTCCGCCGCCGCAGGCTGCACCGCCCGCCGCGGCGCCGATGGCACCGCCGCAGGGGCCACCGGCCGCCCAGCTGCCACCGCCCCAGGGCGCACCGGCGCCGATGCCTCCTCCGCCCGCGGCGATGACACCCCCGGCCGGTGCCGTGCCCCCGCCGCCGGCTCCCCAGCCGGCCGGCGCCGTCGGCGTCGTCAACCTCGACAAGGGCCGGGTCGACCTGACCAAGAAGGCCAGGGTCGACCTGACCAAGACCGGTGCCCCGCCGCTGGCCAGGGTCACCATGGGGCTCGGGTGGGACCCGGCCCCCGGTCGGGGAAACATCGACCTGGACGCTTCTGTCATCGCGTACGACGCCTCCGGCAAGAAGCTGGAGATCGTCTGGTTCATGCACAGACAAGAGTTCGGCGGCGCCATACAGCACTCGGGGGACAACGTGACCGGCGCCGGTGAGGGCGACGACGAACAGATCAAGGTCGACCTGCTGGGTATGCCGCCGCAGGTGAACACCCTTGTGTTCACCATCAATTCGTTCAGTGGGCAGAAGTTCACCAGCATCCGGCGAGCGTTCTGCCGGCTGGTCGACGACGCGACCGGGCAGGAGCTGGTGCGCTTCGACCTGTCCGAGTCACAGCCGGCCACCGGGGTGCTCATGGCAGCCATGCGCCGCACCGGCCCGCAGACCTGGCAGATGCGGGCGATCGGGGAGTTCCACGACGGCCGCACGGTGAAGAAGCTGGTCAAGCCCGCCGAGGCGCACGCGCTGGCGCCCTGACGCGGCCTTGTCGGACTCGGTCGAGCGTGGTCCGATGAGAAGGTGAAGAAGCTGATCAACGAGCCCGCCGACGTCGTCTCGCAAGCGCTCATCGGGATCGAGGCAGCCCATGGTGATCGGTTGCGGATCGACCACGAACACAAGGTGATCTACCGCAACGGACCACCCCGCGCCGGCAAGGTCGGTCTCGTCTCCGGCGGCGGCACCGGGCACGAACCGTTGCACGGCGGGTATGTCGGCGTCGGCATGCTCGACGCGGCGTGCTGCGGCGAGGTGTTCACGTCGCCCGTCCCCGACCAGATGCTGGCCGCGACGGCGGCGGTGGACGGCGGCGCCGGCGTACTGCACATCGTGAAGAACTACACCGGCGACGTCATGAACTTCGAGATGGCGGCCGAGCTCGCCGCCGACAACGGCACGGAGGTGCGCTCGATCGTCGTCGACGACGACGTCGCGGTCCAGGACAGCCTCTACACGGCCGGGCGCCGCGGAGTGGGGACGACGGTGCTGTTGGAGAAGCTGGTCGGAGCGGCTGCGGAGAGCGGCCGACCGCTGGATCAGCTGCTCGAGCTGGCCACGCGGATCAACTCCGTCGGCCGCAGCATGGGCCTCGCGCTCACCTCCTGCACCGTGCCGGCCGCCGGTAGACCCACGTTCGAGCTCGGCGACGACGAGATGGAGCTGGGCATCGGCATCCACGGTGAACCCGGCCGGAGCCGGGTGCCGCTCGCCTCGGCCGCCGAGGCGGCGCAGTTGCTCGTCGACCCCGTTCTCGGCGACCTGCCGTACGGCACCGGTGATGCGGTGATCGCCATGGTCAACGGGATGGGCGGCACGCCGCTGCTGGAGCTCTACCTGATGTACGGCGAAGTGCATCGATTGCTCCAGCAGGCCGGCATCCACGTCGCGCGGTGCCTGGTCGGCAACTACATCACCTCGCTGGACATGGCCGGCTGCTCGGTCACCCTGGTGAAGGCGGACGAGGAGTTGCTCGCGCTGTGGGACGCACCGGTCGACACCCCGGCGCTACGGTGGTCCTGATGACGGAGAGCGTGGACATCGACCGGTTCACCGCATGGCTGCGGGCGTTCGCCGGCGCCATACACGAGCACGCGGCGGAGCTGACCGAGCTGGACTCGGCGATCGGGGACGCCGACCACGGCTCCAACATGGACCGCGGGATGACGGCGGTTGCCGCTGCCCTCGATGCGGATGAGTTCGCCTCCGCCCCAGCGCTTTTCAAGAAGGTCGGGATGACGCTCGTCAGCTCGGTCGGCGGTGCGAGCGGTCCGCTCTACGGCACCTTCTTCCTGCGCTTCGGCGGTGCTCTGGGGGAGGGTGACGCCGATGTCACGGCCCTCGGGGCCGCCCTGCACGCCGGCATCGACGGCATCGTGCAACGCGGCAAGGCGGAGGTCGGGGACAAGACCATGGTCGACGCCTGGATGCCCGCGGTGCAGGCGTATGACGATGCGCGAGGTGACGGGCTCGCTGCTGCTCTGCGGGCGGCCGCCGAGGCGGCCGCGCGAGGCCGGGACTCGGCCACGCCACTGGTCGCGCACAAGGGGCGTGCGAGCTATCTGGGCGAGCGAAGCGCAGGTCACCAGGATCCCGGTGCGACCTCGACGGTGCTGCTGATCGAGTCCGCGGCCGCGACCCTCGCTGCGTCGTGATCGGGATCGTCGTCGTCGCAGACGGCACGACCCTCGGTAACGCGATCGGCGGAGTGCGCGACCACTGCGGGCGCCATACAGCCCGCCCGGTAGCCTGAGGCATTGCTGACAGCGAGCAGCCGACCGTCCGGTCCATGCTCGATCTCGAACGGATAGGGGCAGCAATGCCAGCAGTTGTGCTTGTCGGCGCCCAGTGGGGCGACGAGGGCAAGGGCAAGGCGACCGACCTCCTGGGCGACCGCATCGACTACGTCGTGAAGTTCAACGGCGGCAACAACGCCGGCCACACGGTCGTCGTCGAGCAGCCGGACGGCACGCGCGAGAAGTACGCCCTGCACCTGCTGCCCAGCGGCATCCTGTCGCCGGGGGTGACCCCGGTGATCGGCAACGGTGTGGTCGTCGACCTGTCGGTCCTGTTCGAGGAGCTCGAGGGCCTGCAGGCACGCGGCCTGGACACCTCGGCGCTGCGGATCAGCGGCAACGCGCACGTCATCGCCAGCTACAACCGGGTGCTCGACAAGACCGTCGAGCGTTTCCTCGGCTCGAAGAAGATCGGCACGACCGGCCGCGGCATCGGCCCGACCTACGCCGACAAGATGAACCGCACCGGCATCCGGGTGCAGGACCTGTTCGACGAGTCGATCCTGAAGCAGAAGGTAGAGGCGGCGCTCGAGGTCAAGAACCAGATCCTCGTCAAGCTCTACAACCGCCGGGAGATCCCGGTCAGTGAGGTCGTCGACGAGCTGCTGTCGTATGCCGACCGCCTGCGGCCGATGGTCGCCGACACGTCGCTGGAGATCAGCAACGCGCTCGACGACGGCAAGATCGTGCTGTGCGAGGCCGGGCAGGCGACGCTGCTGGACGTGGACCACGGCACCTACCCCTACGTGACCTCGTCGAACGCGACGGCGGGTGGCGCGTGCACCGGCGCCGGCATACCCCCGACCCGCATCACCCGGGTCATCGGCATCTTCAAGGCCTACACCACCCGTGTCGGTGAGGGCCCGTTCCCGACCGAACTGCTCGACGACTCCGGCGAGTTCCTGCGCAAGACCGGTGCCGAGTTCGGCGTCACCACCGGCCGGCCGCGTCGGTGCGGCTGGATCGACACGGTCATCGGGCGCTACGCCTTCCGGATCAACGGCATCACCGACTTCGTGCTCACCAAGCTCGACGTGCTGTCCGGGCTGGACAAGGTCCCGGTCTGTGTCGCGTATGACGTCGACGGTGTCCGGTACGACGAGATGCCGGCCGACCAGAGCGCCTTCCACCACGCGACGCCGATCTATGAGGAGCTGCCCGGCTGGTTCGAGGACATCTCGCACTGCCGCAGCTACGACGAGCTGCCGGCCAACTGCCGCGCCTATGTGGAGTTCGTCGAGCAGCGCATCGGCGCGCGTATCTCGGTGATCGGTGTGGGCCCCGGCCGCTCCGAGGTCATCGTGCGGCACGACCTGCTCGAGGACTGAGGTGCTCGCTGACTTCGCGGCCCGCACGGTCAGCGGCAAGACGCCGCCGCTGGCGTTCCGCATCACCCTGTGGACGCTCGTCGTGCTCTTCCTCGGACTCGCCGTCTTCGGTGCCGTGACCTGGTGGCGGTTCCGGAAGCAGGCGCAGGGCATGCCGGAGGGCCAGGAACGGCAGGGCCGGTCGGCGCAGGCCGGCTGCATGATGGTGGGCGCCATACCCGCCCTGCTCGTCGGCCTCTTCCTGCTCGACTGGGCGATCCAGGTCAGCTGAGCCGGGCGTGGTCGAGGGGGTACTGGCCGGCCCGTAAAATAGCGGGTTGTGACCGATCAGCAACGTGACGACTGGGTGTCCCGACTCGCCGACGAGGCCATCGCCGAGGCGAAGGCCAAGGGCACCAAGGTCGTGTGCGCGTCCGGAATTTCGCCGTCCGGACCCATCCACCTGGGCAACCTGCGCGAGGTGATGACGCCGCACCTGGTCGCCGACGAGGTCCGCCGGCGCGGCATCGAGGTCGAGCACATCATCAGCTGGGACGACTTCGACCGCTTCCGCAAGGTCCCCAATGTGCCGGGCGTCGACAGCTCCTGGGAGGAGCACATCGGCAAGCCGCTGACCGACGTCCCGCCGCCCGTTGGCTCGGCGGCGACCAGCTGGGCGGAACACTTCCGCGACCAGCTGGAACGCAGCCTCGACGAGCTCGGCATCACCTATCGCGGCATCAGCCAGACCGGCCAGTACCTGTCCGGCGCCTACACCGAGCAGATCCTCTTCGCGATGTCGCAGCGCAGCGAGATCGACAAGGTCCTCGACCAGTACCGCACGCTCGGCCCGAAGAAGGCCAAGAAGCAGCCGAAGCTGTCCGAGGAGGAGGCGGCCGCGGCCGCCGAGGCCGAGGAGGGCTCCGGCGCCGCGGCCGAGGACGACGGCCGCGGCGAGAGCGGCTACTACCCCTACAAGCCGTACTGCAGCGAGTGCGGCACGGACTTCACCACGGTCACCGCGTATGACGACGCCACGACCGAGATGACCTACACCTGCCAGTGCGGTTTCACCGAGACCGTCAACCTGCGCGAGTTCCGCCACGGCAAGCTCGTCTGGAAGGTCGACTGGCCAATGCGCTGGGCCTACGAGAAGGTCACCTTCGAACCGTCCGGCGTGGATCACCAGTCACCCGGCTCGTCATACGTCGTCGGCAAGGAGCTGGCGCCGATGTTCGGCTGGGAGCGCCCGCTCGGCCCGATGTACGCGTTCGTCGGCATCAAGGGCATGGCGAAGATGTCGTCCTCGCGCGGTGGTGTGCCGGTCCCGGCGGATGCGCTGCGGATCATGGAGCCGCAGCTGCTGCGCTGGCTCTACGCCCGCCGCAAGCCGGCCCAGGCGTTCAGTGTCGCCTTCGACGCCGAGGTCGAGCGGATGTACGACGAGTGGGACTCGCTCGCCAAGAAGGTCGGGTCGGACAAGGGGCAGCCGGGCGACGTCGCGGCATACACCCGCGCGACGTCGACCGCCATCGGCACCCTGCCGGACACGCCCCGCCCGGTGTCCTACCGCACGCTCGCGTCGATCGTGGACCTCACGACCGGCGACGAGGAGCAGACGCTGCGGATCGTCGGTGAGCTGGACGCCGACGATCCGGTCGCGTCGCTCGACGAGCTGCGGCCGCGGCTGACGTGCGTCGAGCACTGGGTGGAGACCCAGATGGCCGAGGAGGACCGCACCGTGGTGCGCACGTCGCCGGACGACGGGCGGCTCGGCGCGCTGACCGACCAGGAGCGCGAAGCGGTCGCGATCCTGTTGAACGGCAAGGACTCCCAGCTGCCCAGGCTGGAGGACGCCTGGTCGCTGGACGGGCTGACGCATCAGGTCTACGGGGTGCCGAAGGTCCAGCGCGGCCTCGCGGCCGACCAGATCGTCAAGGGCGACAAGGAGCTCGGCGCCGCCCAGCGGCAGTTCTTCAAGCTGCTCTACAACCTGCTGGTCGACAAGGACACCGGCCCCCGGCTGCCGACGCTGTTGCTGGCGATCGGCGCGGAGCGGGTGCACTCGCTGCTGGGCGGCTCGCCCAACGACGACTAGTGAGTCTTGACATATCGACATACGCGATATGACGATATGACATATGAGAACGACCATCAGGCTGTCGGACGACTTTTACCGGGCCGTCCGGGAGCGAGCGCATGCCGAGGACACGACGTTCACGGCGTTTGTCGAGGACGCGTTGCGCCGACGCCTGGCCGAGTCGGACGGCGAGCCGACGGCATTTCGCGTGGAGCCCTTCGACGGCACGGGGTTGCAGCCAGGCGTTGATCTGGACGACTCTGCCGATCTGCTCGACCGGATGGGTGGCTGACCAGTGCTGATGCCCGACGTCAATGTCTTGGTCGAGGCATACCGCACCGATGGGCCGCATCACGACGTCGCGCGAGACTGGCTCGAAGTGCATGTTTCCGGGGTCGAAGCGGTGGGGATCACCGACGCCGTGCTGTCCGGATTCGTCCGAGTCGTGACGCATCCACGGGTCTTCGCCGCGCCGACCCCACTGACGCAGGCGATTGCCCAAGCCGACGCTCTGCGGGCGGCCGACGGCGTGCTGTCCGTGGCGCCCGGCCGGCGGCATTGGTCGATCTTCTGCGAGTTGTGCAAGGGTGCTGCGGCCAAGGGAAATCTGGTGGCCGACGCAGCACACGCGGCGACCGCGATCGAGGCTGGGGCGACCTGGGTGTCCTTCGACCGGGACTTCGCACGGTTCCCCGGACTCACCTGGACGGTCCCCACATAACGGAGGACGAACCGCCCGTTGCGCTCCGAGTCCGAGAGGGCTCAGTGCATGCCGCGTTCGTGCTCGTCGTGGCCGGCCGGCTCCAGCTGGAACGTCGAGTGTTCGACGTCGAAGTGACCGTGCAGGCACGCCTGCAGCTGGTCGAGCAGCACCGGGGTGTGGCCGTCGACGAAGCACTCGTCCTCGACGACCACGTGCACCGACACCGCCGGCAGGTCCGACGTGACGGTCCAGACGTGCAGATCGTGCACGGCCTGCACATGGTCGGTCGCGAGCAGGTGGGCGCGCAGGTCGTCCAGGTCGACGTCGCGCGGCGCACCCTCCAGCAGGATGCGGCCGCTGTCCCGCAGGAGGCCCCAGGCGGCATACAGCATGAGCCCGACCACGATCAGCGACGCGATCGGGTCCGCGCGCGTCCAGCCGGTGAGGAGTATGACGACTCCGGCGATGACGGTGCCGATGAATCCGTAGAGGTCGGTGAGGATGTGCTGGTAGGCGCCCTCGACGTTGAGGCTCGTGCGGTTGGCGCGGGCGAGCAGCCAGGCGGCGGCGATGTTGACCGCGACCCCGACGAGTGCGACGACCAGCATCGGCGCGCCCTCGACGTCGGGGCCGTCGATGAGGCGCCGGACTGCTTCGAAGGTGACGATGCCGGACACCACGAGCAGAGTGATGCCGTTGCCCGCGGCGGACAGGATCTCGGCGCGCTTCCAGCCGAATGTCCAGTTGCCGGCAGCAGGCCGGGCGGCGAGGCGAATCGCCCACAGCGCCATACCGATCGCGCCGACGTCGCTGAGCATGTGCCCGGCGTCGGAGAGCAGGGCGAGCGAACCGGAGAGGAACGCGACGACGACCTCCGCGATCAGGAACGCACTGAGCAGTCCCAGCGCCGACCACAGGTAACGACCGTCGGCGTCCGGGCGCACGCCGTGCGAGTGACCGGCGTGGTCGTGGTCGGTCACTGGCCCCTGCTACCCGCTTCGCGGATGCGTTCGTGGTGGTGGATGACCTCGTCGATCACGAACCGCAGGAACTTCTCACTGAACTCCGGGTCGAGGCCGGATTCGCTTGCCAGCGCTCGCAGTCGGGCGATCTGCTTCTCCTCGCGGGCCGGGTCGGCCGGTGGGAGCTCGTGGGTCGCCTTGTACTCGCCGACCGCCTTGGTGGTGCGGAAGCGCTCGGCGAGGATGTGGATCAGGGCCGCGTCGAAGTTGTCGATCGAGCGGCGGTATGCCGCAAGCCGAGCCGACGGTTCATCCCTCACCATCGACTCGTCCTCGATGACTTCTGCCGACCTTCGGTCGGACGTATCGTCCGTCATACGTCTTGCACCTCCACGATGGTCATGCGGTGTGCGGCACGCGTGAGTGCGACATACAGGACGCGCGCGCCGCCCGGCGACTCGGCGATGATCTCCGCGGGGTCCACCACGACGGTGGCGTCGTGCTCCAGACCCTTTGTCGACATCGGGTCGGCCAGTATAACGCGATTCGGCGCTTCGGCAGCGACGGTGTCCAGCAGGTGGCGGTGTCGCTCGGGCGTGATGATCGCGATGCTGCCCTCGACCTCCCCGAGCAGCCGCTCGGTGGCACCGCGCACGGTCTCCCGCAACGTGTCGGGGGCCGCCGTCAGCTCGACCGGTCGGACACCGGTCTCGCGGACGGCGTTCGGGATGTCGGCGTCGGGCACGACGGGCAGGATCTGCTCGGCCGCGTAGTCGAAGATCTCCCGCGCGTTGCGGTAGTTGGTGTCCATGTGGAACCGGCGGCGTTGCTTGGTGCCGAACGCCTCGTCCCGGGCGGCGATGGCCTCCTGGGCGAGCGGCCACGAGCTCTGGGCGGCGTCGCCGACGACCGTCCAGGACGCGTAGCGACCGCGACGTCCGAGGGTCCGCCACTGCATCGGGGAGAGGTCCTGTGCCTCGTCGACGAGCACGTGCGCGTATTCGTCCGAGCGGGTCACCTTGCCGACGAGCAGGCGCTCGCGCGGGTCGGCCGGGGTGATCTGGTAGGAGACGTCCGACACCGGGATCCGTTGCTGCGCACCGAGTTCGGCGACCCCGAGGGTGTCGAGCTCCTCGATCTCGTAGAACCCCCGCTCCTCCCGCGGGGCGTCCGCGACCGGGCCCACCCGGGACAGCACGTCGTCGACCAGCGCGATGTCCGCGACCGACCAGGTGCCGGTGGTCAGGGCGACCTGCATGGAGTCGCGCAGCAGCACGGCCTGCTCGTCGGTGAGGATGCCGTGCGTGTAGCTCTTCGCCCGGTCGGCATCGGCGAGCCACAACAGGACCTCGCGGGGATCGATCGGTCGCCACCAGTCCCGGACGAACGCCTCGACCTCCCGGTGATCGGTGAACCGGTCGATGAAGTCGGGTCTCTCCCCGGTCCCGACCTGGGTCCACGCGACTTCGGCGAGCGCGGCGGTGGCCGCACTCGCCGCCGCGTTGTGCTGGTGGTGCCGCAGCACCTGACGGCGGATGCGGGTGAGTTCGGGTGCGTCGATCCGGATCGGGTGCCCGGCGACCATCGCCCGGAACTGTGTGGCGGCCCCCGGTGCGATGTCGCGTGACGCGCGGGCGAGGACCTGCCGGACCCGGGTGGACCCCTTCACCTCGGCTGCGTCGGGCGAGTCGAGGCGGGTTGCCGTCATACCGTCCAGCAGGTCGCCGAGCGAGCGCAGTGTGACGCTGTCCTCGCCGAGGGACGGCAGCACCCGCTCGATGTAGGCGGTGTATGCCGCGGACGGGCCGACCACGAGGATGCCGCCCGCCTCGAACTTCCGCCGTTGGGAATAGAGCAGGTAGGCCGCACGGTGCAGCGCGACCACGGTCTTGCCGGTGCCGGGACCACCGGTGATCTCGGTGACGCCGGAGCTGTCGGCGCGGATGGCCTCGTCCTGGTGTCGCTGGATCGTGGCGACGATGTCGCGCATCCGGGATCCACGCGAGCGGGTCAGCGCGGCCATCAGCGCACCGTCACCGACGACGACCATGCCCTCCGGGGCCTCGGCCACCATCAGGTCGTCCTCGACGCCGAGCACGCGTGAGTCGCGGCAGCGCAGCACCCGCCGGCGCACGACACCCTGCGGGTCGACCGGGGTCGCCCGGTAGAAGGGCGCCGCGGCGGGTGCCCGCCAGTCGATCACCAACGGCTCGTAGTGGTCGTCGCGCACGCCGAGCCGGCCGATGTAGCGCACCTCGCGGGTGTCGCCGTGCTCGTCCGGTTTCTCGTGCTCCAGGTCGAGACGACCGAAGACGAGACCCTCGTACTGGGTCTCCAGGCTCTGCCGGCGGCGACCGGCGTTGAAGACCAGGGCGTCCCGCTCGAACAGGCCGGTGATCTCCTCCTCCCGCGCTTCGCCGGTGCGGTCGGTGCGCCCGCGCGCGAGGCCCTCCGCCTCGACCAGGGCGGCGCGTTCGCCGGCCTTGGTCAGCTCGGCATACACCTGATCGACGTGCGCCTGCTCGGCGGCGATCTCCGCGGCGACGACGTCCGACACACCGGGCGCGTCCGCGCGACCACTCGAAACACTCACGAAGCCCCCATGACAGTGGGTGGAACAGTGCGCTGCGCATGCAGCGAACTGCCAAGTCTAGAGGGAGATGTCAGATCAGACCCTGGCGGGCAGCGAGCACGCCGGCCTGGAATCGGGTCGTGGCGTTGAGGCGGTCGAGGAGCACCCTGACCCGGCGCTCCACGGTGCGCGAGGAGATGCCGAGCTGGCGGGCGATCGCCGCGTCGCTCACCCCGCCCGCCATCAGTCGGAGGATGTTGCGGTCGCGCGGATCCAGCAGGTCGTAGTCGGATGACGGCGTGGTCCCGGGGCGCCACGGGGTGCCGAGGTGCCACACGAACTCGAGCATCGCCTTCACGCGGCCGCTGCCCGCGGCCGTGTCGAGCAGGATGCCGACCGGTGAGCCTCCGTCGTCGCCGAGGTCGACCATGGCCAGCCCCTGGTCGTTGACGGCACCGGTGAAGGGCAGCCCGGGGGTGAGCCGGATGGCGTCACCGCTGGCGGCCCGGGCGTGCATGATGTCCACGACGTTCGCCTCCGGCAGGAGCACCGGATCGATGGCGAGCCGCACCTCCAGTGGCGCCCCGTGACTGCCGAGGAACGGTGTCGTCGACACCGGCCGCGGCGCTTGGAGCAGGTAACGCGACAGCGGCGAATCGACGCGGCTGGACAGCACCCACTCCTGCGCGCCGGTGGTGACCTGGTGGAGCGCCTGCGCGACGTCGACCAGGGAGTTGAGCAGCACGGCCCCGGAACTGGCGGCGGTGCGGTTCGCGGACCGACTGCGCAGGTAGACGCGGGCCATTGCTTGAGACGTGGTCCGCAGCATCCGTGCGCGCGCCTCGAGTTGTGCCGCGTATGCCGGCAGCGACACGTCCGGCGGCACGACCGTCCAGGTGTCCGACGTGACCCGCTGGATCATCCGGCGCTGCTCGAGGACCGGTAGCATCTCGTCCAGTTGATCTCTGGAAAACCCCTGGGCGAGCAGCAGATCCACGGACGGGTTGGGCATCTGCAGCATGGCCAGGTAGAGCGGTGCGGTCGCATCGTCGGGCGGCTCCGCGGTGGTGCGGCGGGTGTTCCTGGGTTTGGCCCGGGACGTGGGCACGGCACCTCCAGGTCGTAGATCGCGACGACGGTCTTGGTCAGAATATGGCGGATTGCCGACATTGACCAACTTCCGTCACGCGTCGATTAACAAGATCGGCCCGTCCATGTCATAGTGGGTTCAACGACCTTGTGTCGTGACGAGCGCGGAAGCGTCGCCGAGTCCCCCTCCGGCTGACCCTGTGCCTCGTTGGTGGGTCCCTCCCGAGAGACCTCCCCCCTGACTTTCGGGAGGGCCCCACCGCCTTAACCCCTCGACGAAGTTCTCCGCTCTGTCGTCGGTCCGGTGCGTTGCCGGGTCGCTGGACCTCGACGCCGGCCACACCCGGTTCCGCGTAGGCTCTGGGCACGTGAACGCCCTTGTCATCGGTTCAGGTGCCCGAGAGCACGCCATCGTCCGCGCATTGCTGGCCGATCCCGAGGTGGGCCGCGTCGATGCCGCACCGGGCAACCCGGGCATCGCGGAGGTCGCGACGTGTCACCCGCTGCCGGACGGCGTGACCGACGCCGCGGAGATCGTTCGGCTCGCGCAGCAACTCGACACCGACCTGGTCGTGATCGGCCCCGAGGTGCCGCTGGTCGCCGGCGTCGCCGACACGCTGCGCGACGCGGGCATCACGGTCTTCGGCCCGTCCGGGCAGGCGGCGCAGTTGGAGGGCAGCAAGGCGTTCGCCAAGGAGATCATGGCCGCCGCCGACGTCCCGACATCCCGGAGCTACGTGTGCACGAACGACACCGAAGCCGCGGCAGCGCTGGAGGCGACGGGGGCGCCATACGTCGTGAAGGACGACGGTCTCGCGGCCGGCAAGGGTGTCGTGGTCACCGACTCGATGGATGCGGCGCTGGCTCACGCGCGGGGATGCTTCGCCGCGGGTGGCTCGGTGGTCGTCGAGGAGTTCCTCTCCGGGCCGGAGGTGTCGCTCTTCTGCATCACCGACGGCACGACGGTCGTGCCGCTCGCGCCGGCGCAGGACTTCAAGCGGGTCGGCGATGGTGATGCCGGGCCGAACACCGGTGGTATGGGCGCGTATTCGCCGCTTCCGTGGGCACCCGCGGGGTTGGTGGACGACGTCGTCGCCCGCATCGCGCAGCCGACCGTCGACGAGATGCGGCGGCGCGGCACCCCCTTCGCCGGGGTGCTGTATGTCGGGCTGGCGCTCACCCCGTCCGGGCCGCGCGTCATCGAGTTCAACGCCCGGTTCGGCGACCCCGAGACGCAGGTGGTGCTGGCCCGGCTCCGGACCCCGCTCGGTGGTCTGCTGCGTGCGGCCGCAACCGGCGAGCTGGATCAACAGCCACCGCTCGTGTGGCGGGAGGACGCTGCCGTGACGGTGGTCGTCGCGAGCGAGGGGTACCCGGCCACGCCGAGGACCGGCGACCCGATCGAGGGGCTGACCGACGGGGACGGCGAGTCCTACGTGCTGCACGCCGGCACCGCGCGCGACGATTCGGGCGCACTGGTGTCGGCGGGCGGCCGGGTGCTGTCGTGTGTCGGCACGGGTCCGGACCTCGCGGCGGCGCGCGCCGCGGCCTACGGCGTCGTCGGCGCCGTCTCGCTGCGCGGCTCGCACCACCGCTCCGACATCGCCCAGGCCGCCGCCGACGGCACGCTGACCTTCGCCTGACCGCTCCTCATCTGCCGAAAGGCTCAGCAATGACCGAGGGGCTCAGGAACCCGGGGCCCACGATCGCCATTTCGGGCCGTCTTACTGGGCCTGTCGGTCGTAAGTGGGCCTGTCGGTGAAGTGATGGTCGGGGTACCCGGTCCGGCTCGTGCCCGGTGGCGCTGGGAGACTGCTGCCATGACCAGGTCACCCGACGAAGTCTCTCCTCCGCTGCGCTCCTCCGAGCACTCCGCGGGGACCCCGACCGGCCCGATCGAGCTTCCCGGTTATGCCCACGTCTACTCCGGAAAGGTCCGTGACCTCTACGCGCCGCTGGACGACTCCGGTGCTCCCCGTGACGACCGGGTGCTGTTGGTCGCCTCCGACCGGATCTCGGCCTACGACTACATCCTGTCCACCCCGATCCCGGACAAGGGCAAGGTGCTGACGCAGCTGTCGCTGTGGTGGTTCGAGCAACTGGAGTCGTTGGTGCTGAACCACATCGTCTCCACCGACGTGCCCGATGCGGTCGCCGGGCGGGCGGTCCTCGTCGAGCGGCTCGACATGGTGCCGATCGAGTGTGTTGCCCGTGCGTACCTGACCGGCGGCGGACTCGCCGAATACGAAGCATCCGGAACGGTTTCCGGGCTCGAACTGCCGCCGGGTCTGGTGGACGCCTCGAAGTTCGATCAGCCGCTCTTCACTCCGTCGACCAAGGCGCCGTTCGGCGAGCACGACCAGCCGATGCCGTATGCCGATGTGGTGACCGAGGTCGGCGCCGACCGCGCGGCCCAGCTGCGCGACCTCACCGTGCGCATCCTCGCGCGGGGCAACGAGATCGCCGCACCTCGCGGCATCCTGATCGCGGACACCAAGGTGGAGTTCGGTTACCGCGCGGACGGCACGGTGGTGCTGGCCGACGAGGTGCTCACGCCCGACTCGTCGCGCTTCTGGCCGGCGGCCGACTGGGAGCCGGGACGGCGCCAGGCGTCATACGACAAGCAGTTCGTACGCGACTGGCTGACCTCACCGGCGAGCGGCTGGGACCGTAACTCCGGCGCGGAGCCGCCCGCGTTGCCCGACGACGTCGTGGAGCAGACGCGCGCGAAGTACGTCGAGGCCTATGAGGCCCTCACCGGCCGCACCTTCTCCTGATCGAGAGGAGTAGCAACGCGCCGACCGGAGTACGAATTCAGCACGATTTCGTACTCCGATCGCTCGGTATGTGCTCCCCTCGGTCAGCCGACGTGGACCCGGGCGTTGCGGAACATCCGCAGCCACGGGCTGGGCTCGTCCAGCGGGCCGTCGGTCCAGGACAGCTGCACATTGCGCTGCACCCGCTCGGGGTGCGGCATCATCGCGGTGAAGCGGCCGTCCAGCGTCGTCACGGCGGTCAGCCCGTCGGGTGAACCGTTGGGGTTCAGCGGGTAGCTGCGCGCCGGATTGCCCGTCGGGTCGACGAATCGCATTGCCCGCTCGACGGTTTCGAGGTCGCCGCGCACGGAGAAGTCTGCGCGGCCCTCGCCGTGCGCTACCGCGATCGGCAGGCGGCTGCCCGCCATACCGGTGAAGAAGATCGACGGGGAGTCGAGCACCTCGACCTGGCTGAGCCGGGCTTCATACTGCTCCGAGAGGTTACGGGTGAAGCGCGGCCAGTTGTCCGCGCCCGGGATCAGGTCCGCCAGTGCGGCGAACATCTGGCAGCCGTTGCAGATGCCGAGGCCGAACGTGTCCGGCCGGCCGAAGAACCCCGCGAACGTCTCGCGCAGCCGGTCGTTGAAGAGCACCGAGCGCGCCCAGCCCTCGCCGGCGCCGAGTGTGTCGCCGTAGGAGAAGCCGCCGCAGGCGACCAGGCCGACAACATCGGTGAGGTCGTGCCGGCCCGACTGGAGGTCGGTCATGTGCACGTCGACCGCCTCGAATCCCGCGCGGTGGAAGGCGAATGCCGTCTCCACGTGCGAGTTGACGCCCTGCTCGCGCAGCACGGCGACGCGTGGTTTCGCACCGAGGCCCAGGTATGGCGCAGTGACATCGTCCGCCGGGTCGAACGACGGCGCCACCACCAGACCGGGACGCGCGGACGCGACGTCGGCGTGCTCCTCGTCGGCGCACTCCGGGTTGTCACGTAGTGCGCTGACCCGCCACGAGACCTCGTCCCACGCCCGCGCCAGATCATGAGTCGACTCACGCAGGGCGACCGCGTCACC
This sequence comes from Flexivirga oryzae, assembly GCF_014190805.1. NCBI lineage: Bacteria > Bacillati > Actinomycetota > Actinomycetes > Micrococcales > Dermacoccaceae > Flexivirga > Flexivirga oryzae. The sequence goes on from NZ_JACHVQ010000004.1 coordinate 294,931, forward strand.
GACGCTCACCTGCAGTGTCGGCTCGACCCTGGGCCGACCGACGAAGTGGGCGAGTTCGAGGAGTTCGGCGTCTCGCAGCGCGGCTTCGACGTCGGCCCGCCGTGCGGCCGGCACCTCGAGGACCGCACCGAGTTCCTCGGTGAAGAGGGCATCGGCGGACGGCACCGTGAGCTGCGCGCCGCAACCACCGGCGAACGTCATCTCGGCCACGGCTGCCAGCAGGCCGCCGTCCGAGCGGTCGTGGTATGCCGTCACCAGCCCGTCGCGACGCAGTCGCGCCACCAGCTCGACGAGTCCGAGCAAGCGCCGCGGATCGTCGAGATCCGCTGCCGCTCCGCCGAATTCGCCTCGGGTCTGCGCCGCGATCGACCCGCCAAGGCGATCCTGGCCCGCGCCCAGGTCGATCAACAGCAGCTCGGTGCCGTCCTCCGCGTGCAACTGCGGAGTGAGGGTGCCGCGCACATCGGGCAGCGAGGCGAACGCGGTGACCACGAGCGACACGGGCGACCGGACCTCACGCTCCTCGCCGCCGTCCGTCCAGCGGGTGCTCATCGACAAGGAGTCCTTGCCGACCGGGACACTCACCCCGATCGCCGGGCACAGCTCCATCGCAACGGCATGCACGGTGTCGAACAGCGCGGCGTCCTCACCGGGTCGACCACAGGCGGCCATCCAGTTGCAGGACAGCTTCACGCCACGCAGCGCGTCGACCGGTGCTGCGATGAGGTTGGTGATCGCCTCACCGACGGCCATCCGCCCGGAGGCCGGGGCGTCCACAGCAGCGATCGGCGTCCGCTCGCCGGAGCTCATCGCCTGGCCGGTGAATCCGACGAGGTCGGAAAGGGTTACGGCGACATCGGCCACCGGCACCTGCCACGGGCCGACCATCTGGTCGCGGTGCGTCAGGCCACCGACGGTGCGGTCGCCGATGGTGATCAGGAAGCGTTTGCTCGCGACGCTCGGGTGGCGCAGTACGGCATACGACAGTTCACGCAGGTCGACGCCGGACAGGTCCAGGTCGGCGGCCGCGCGGTCGACGCGCGTGGCGTCGCGGGTCATCCGCGGAGGCTTGCCGAGCAGTACCTCCATGGGGATGTCGATGGGGGTGTCCGTCGCGTGGTCTCGATACGCTCCCTCGTCGCTACCCGACCGACTCTCCCGGTCGACGACGAGGAGACCGTCGTCCAAGGCGGTGCCGACGACGGCGTACGGGCAGCGCTCGCGGTCGGCGAGCTCAGCGAAGCGTTCGAGCGAATCCGGTGCGATCGCAAGCACATAACGCTCCTGCGACTCGTTGCACCAGATCTCCTTCGGCGACAGGCCCTTCTCCTCCAGTGGCACGGCACCGAGGTCGAAGCGGGCGCCGAGGCCGGCGTCGTCGACCAGCTCGGGGAAGGCGTTGGACAGGCCGCCGGCACCCACGTCGTGGATCGCCAGGATCGGGTTGTCCGCACCGAGCGACCAGCAGTGGTTGATGACCTCCTGCGCGCGCCGCTCGATCTCCGGGTTGCCGCGCTGCACCGAGTCGAAGTCGAGCTCGGCGGCGTTGTCACCGGATGCCATCGACGAGGCGGCGCCACCGCCCATCCCGATCCGCATACCGGGACCGCCCAGCTGCACCAGCAGGGAACCGCTTTCGAACCGGATCTTCTCGGTCTGGTCGGCGCTGATCGCGCCGAGGCCGCCAGCGCTCATGATCGGCTTGTGATAGCCGCGGCGGATGCCGTCCACGGTCTGTTCGTAGACCCGGAAGAACCCGCCCAACCCCGGCCGGCCGAACTCGTTGTTGAACGCTGCGGCACCGATCGGCCCGTCGAGCATGATGTCCAGCGGGGTGGCCAGGTGGCCGGGGGCGCCATACGGCTCGCGCTCCCACGACTCGTCGGTGCCGGGCAGGTGCAGGTTGGAGACCACGAAACCGGTGAGACCCGCCTTGGGCTGCGAACCCCGGCCGGTCGCACCCTCGTCACGGATCTCGCCGCCGGCACCGGTGGCGGCGCCCGCGAACGGCGAGATCGCGGTCGGGTGGTTGTGCGTCTCCACCTTCATCAGGACGTGCACGTCGTCGGGCCGCTCGACGTATTTGCTGGGTGCGTCAGGGGATTCGGGGAGCCAGCGGGTCACCGGACCGCCCTGCATGATCGACGCGTTGTCCTTGTAGGCGACCACCGTGCCCTCGCCGGCGACCTGCTCGGTGTGCCGGATCATGCCGAACAGAGAGGTCGTCTGCGGCTCGCCGTCGAGTACGAAGTCGGCGTTGAAGATCTTGTGCCGGCAGTGCTCGGAGTTCGCCTGGGCGAACATCATCAGCTCGACGTCCGACGGGTTGCGGTGCAACCCGTTGAACGAGTCGACCAGGTAGTCGATCTCGTCGTCGGACAGTGCGAGACCGAGTTGGGTGTTCGCGGTCTCCAGTGCCGTCCGGCCCTGGCCGAGCACGTCGATGCGCTGCATCGGCTCGGTGTCCGGCTCGTCGAAGAGCACACCGGCCGCGGTCCGGGAGGGCAGCACGCTCTGCGTCATCCGGTCGTGCAGTGCCGCGGCGATCTCAGCCCGCTCCGGGTCGCTGAGCGCGCCGCCGGCCAGGGTGAACTCGGTGATCCGTTCGACGCGCTGCACGGCGAGGCCGCAGCTGTGCGCGATGTCGGTGGCCTTGGACGCCCACGGCGAGACGGTGCCGATGCGCGGGCTGACCACGAAGGTCTCGGTAGCGCCCTCGACCGGCTCGTATGCCGGGCCGTAGGTCAGCAACTGGCGTACCTGCTCCTCAGCGCCCGCATCCAACGGACCGTCGGTCGCGACAAGGTGCACGAAGCGCGCTCCGACCGCGGTGACCTGCGGCGCGAGCCGCTGGAGGTGGGAGAGCAGAGCCGCTCGACGGAACGGCGAGAGTGCCGAGCCTCCGTCGAACGTGGTGAGCACCGGGCCGTGGGTCGGCGTCATGGTATGTGGGGGCTCCTCGGCGAGGCGGGATCGACGCATCCAGGATATCGGGCGCCGTCGGGACGCCCGCGCGTGCGGCACGGGTGGCCGACCCGCCATACCTTCGGCCAAGATTGACCGGTGGCAGATCCGGCGTTCACCCTGGTGCAGTTGCGCTACTTCGTCGCGGCCGCCGAGCACGGCAGTATGACGGCCGCTGCCAAGTCCTTGCTGGTGTCGCAGTCGGCGATCTCGACCGCGATCGCCGGGCTGGAGCACGATCTCGGCGTGCAGCTCTTCCTGCGGCACCATGCCCGCGGCCTGACCCCGACGCGGGCCGGAACGGCCTTCCTCCGCGAAGCTCGCGAATTCCTCAGCCACGCAGCAGATCTCGAGAACGTCGCGCGTGGGGCCGGTGGAGACCTGGCCGGTGAGCTGTATGTCGGCTGCTTCGCGACCCTGGCGCCCTTCTTCCTGCCCGGGCTGATCACCGCCTTCGAGAAAGCGCATCCGGCGACCACACTGCAGGTGGCCGAAGGCGAACACTCCGGCCTGAAGGCGGCGCTGCGCTCCGGGGAGTGTGAGCTGTCACTGATGTACGGCTACGACCTGGAGGACGACATCGAGCGCGTCGTCGTGCACCGGTTGCGTCCCTATGTGATCGTCTCGTCGGAGCACCGGCTCGCACGCCGCAAACGGGTCCGGCTCGCGGAGTTGGTCGAAACCGACCAACTCATCCTGCTCGACCTGCCACACACACGCGACTACTTCCTCGGCACGGTCGTCGACGCCACCGGGATCCGCCCGCAGGTCCGCCACAGCACGCCCGGGTTCGAGACGGTGCGCTCGTTCGTCGCGCACGGGCACGGTTTCGCGTTGCTCAACCAGTTGCCGGCCGACGACGTCACGTATGACGGGGGCCGCGTCGTGCCGCTGCGGATCCAGGACCAGGTCCGTGACCTGGAGATCGTGCTGGCCTGGATGAAGAGCACCCGCCTGTCCCGCCGAGCGCGTGCGTTCCGGCACACGGTCACCGGTGAATTCGCCAACATGACCAGCTTGCATCAGAAAAACTGATCCAAGCGACCGGAAAACGGTGTTACCCACCCCACCGCGAACGCCCTCATAGTTGCCTACAGACGCAGGCGACTTCCATGAGGTGTGAGAGTGACAACGCAGGAACTGACCTGGGCCGCCCGGGCCGGCGCGGTGCGTCCGGTGACGGACGCGGTGATCGGCGGCGAGCTGGCCGCTGCCCGCAGCGGGCGCCGACGTGACTCGATCAACCCCGCCACCGGCACGGTGCTCGCGCAGGTCTCCGAATGCGGTGCCGAGGACATCGACGCAGCAGTGCTCGCCGGCCGTGCAGCATTCGAGTCCGGCAGCTGGTCACAGGCCGACCCGGGTAGCCGCAAGCGGGTGCTGCAACGCCTGGCCGAACTCATCGTTGCGAACGCCGACGAATTGGCCCTGCTGGACACCCTGGACGCGGGCAAGCTGATCAGCGACACCACCCAGGTCGACGTCCCGGGCTCCGCCGCGATCATCCAGTGGTATGCCGAGGCCATCGACAAGCTGTATGGCGAGATCGCGCCGACCGCGAGCACGGAGCTGGCGCTGGTGACACGGGAGCCGCTCGGCGTGGTCGGCGCCGTCGTTCCCTGGAACTACCCGCTGGAGATGGCGGTCTGGAAGCTCGCGCCGGCGCTCGCCGCAGGAAACAGTGTCGTGCTCAAACCCGCTGAGAACTCTCCGCTCTCGGCGCTCCGGCTCGGTCAGCTCGCCCTGGAGGCGGGCCTGCCCGAGGGCGTTCTCAACGTCGTGCCGGGCGACGGGCCGACGGCCGGTCGCGCCCTGGGACTGCACCCGGATGTCGACGCACTGACCTTCACCGGCTCCACCGAGGTCGGCAAGCTGTTCCTGCAGTACGCCGGCGCCTCCAACATGAAGCAGGTCTGGCTGGAGTGCGGCGGCAAGAGCGCGAACCTGGTCTTCCCGGACGTCGCCGACCTGGACGCGGCGGCCGAGGCGGTGTGCGCCGGGATCTTCACCTGCGGCGGACAGGTCTGCTCCGCCAACTCACGACTCCTGGTGCACGAGAGCATCAAGGACGCACTGCTCGAGCGGGTCGTCGCCCGTGCCGAGGCGATCCGCGTCGGTGACCCGCTCGACGAGAGCAGCCAGATGGGCCCGATGGTCAGCGCCGAGCACGCCGATCGGGTCATGGGCCTGATCGAGGTCGCGCGCGGCGAGGGCCGGATCCGCACTGGCGGGGACCGGGTTGCCGGCAGCCCGACCAGCGCGTTCCTGCAGCCCACCGTCGTGGACGACATCGCACCGGACGCACGGATCGCGCAGGAGGAGGTCTTCGGGCCGGTCCTCGCGGTGTTCGGATTCGGCGACGAACGGGAGGCGGTCACATTGGCGAACGGCTCGTCATACGCGCTCGCCGCCTCGGTCTGGTCCGACAGCCACTCGCGGGTGCACCGAGTGGCGCAGCGCCTGCGCGCCGGCACCGTCTCGGTCAACTGTGTCGACGCACTCGACGTGACGACACCGTTCGGCGGCTTCGGGCTGTCGGGTTTCGGACGGGACCTCTCGCTGCACGCACTCGACAAGTTCACCGGGCTGAAAACGACCTGGCACCACCACAACTGACGGAGATCGACATGGCAAGCGCACCCATCGTGGTCGGCGGACACACCCGGATCCGCCCGTTCAACACCCGAGACACCTACCCGGAGCAGAAGCTGGCGAACGACCTGTGCCAGGCGGTCGTCGCGGGCAACACCGTCTACCTGCGTGGACAGATCGCCCAGGACCTGGACACCCGCGAGAACGTCGCCGTCGGCGATCCGGTCGGGCAGGCACACAAGGTCGCCGACAACATCCTGATGCTGCTGGACGAAGCCGGGGCGAAACCGGAGCACATCGTCTCCTGCAACATCTACCTCGTCGACATCCGCTACCGCGAAGCCATCTACCGCGTGCTCGGTGAGCGCCTCGCCGGCGTCTTCTACGTGTCCACCGGGATCACCGTGGCAGGTCTGGCACGGCCCGAGTGGCTCGTCGAGGTCCAGGTCACGGCGGTGCTCCCGTGACCTTCTCGATCGCCGCGCGCTGCGAGCGGACCGGAGCCTTCGGCGTCGCGGTCAGCTCATCCAGCCCCGCCGTCGCCGCCCGGTGCGCCTTCGTCCGTGGCGGGGTCGGCGCCGCGTGCAGCCAGAACATCACCAACCCGCAGTTGGGGCCCGCGATGCTGGACCGGCTCGCGGCGGGTGACAACGCACAGGGGGCCCTCGACGCGGTCGTGGCCGGCGAGGAGTTCAGCGCCTATCGGCAACTCACCGTCGTCGATGCATCCGGTCGTGCCGCGACCTTCAGCGGTGACAAGACCCTCGGGATCCACGGCAGCGCCACCGGGCCGAATGTGGCGGCCGCAGGAAATCTGTTGTCGTCGGCGCAGATCCCGCAGTCGATGGTCGACGACTTCGCACACACCGGAGCGCTGCCGCTGGAGGAGCGGTTGCTGTCGGTGCTGCGCGTGGCACTGGATGCCGGCGGTGAGGCCGGCCCCGTGCACTCCGTCGGCCTGCTGGTCATCGGGGACGCGCCCTGGCCGGTGACCGACCTGCGCGTGGACTTCCACGACGACCCGATCGGCGAGCTCGGGCGGCTGTGGGAGCTGTGGGCGCCGCAGGCCGCCGACTACATCACCCGCGGGCTGGACCCGCGCCTCGCGCCCGCCTACGGGGTGCCCGGCGATGAGTGACCCGAAATTTGTTGCGGCCGAGGCAATCTCGCGCCGAAAAGCTCAACTCGTCGAGCTGTCCGAGCGGATCCACGCCACCCCCGAGCTCGGCTGGCAGGAGCACCTGGCCAGCGGCTGGGTCGCCGACGCGCTCGCTGACGCAGGGTTCACCGTCGAGCGTCCCTATCTCGGCCTCGACACCGCGCTGCGGGCCGGCTTCGGCAGCGGACCGCACACGGTCGGCCTCTGTGCGGAGTATGACGCCCTGCCCGGTCTCGGCCACGCCTGCGGCCACAACCTCATCTCCGCCATGACCGTGGGTGCCGCGCTCGCGCTCGCCGCGGTGGCCGACGAGGTCGGGCTCACGGTCGTGGTCTATGGGACACCCGCGGAGGAAGGGCTCGGCGGAAAGTGCGAGCTGCTGGACCGCGGCGCGTTCACCGAGCTGGATCTGGCGATGATGGCCCACCCCGCACCCGAGGACGATCCCGACCCGGCCGCCCTCGCGGTGTCGCACTCGCGCATCAGCTACCGGGGCAAGGCCGCCCATGCCGCAGGTGCACCGCAGGAGGGCGTCAACGCCGCGGACGCCTTCACCATCGCGCAGACCGCCATCGGACTCCTGCGGCAACAACTCCCCGCCTCGGTGCGGGTGCACGGCGTGGTCACCAATGCCGGTGAGGCGCCCAACGCGATAGCCGAACACACCGAGGGCCGCTGGTACGTCCGTGCCGAGACCCTCGAGGAGCTGCACCGGACCGAGGAACGCGTCTGGAAATGCTTCGAGGCCGGTGCGCTGGCGACCGGCTGCACCCTGGAGATCACGCCGGAGAGCCAGCCGTACAGCGAGATGCGCACGGATCAGCGCACCCTGGCGCTCTACACGGCGAACCTGGAGAAGCTCGGGCGCGTCATACCCGACGGCCCCGGCACCATGAGCCGGGCGTCCACCGATTTCGCGAATGTCTCGCAGGTCGTCGACGCGATCCACCCCTACATCGGGATCGGGTCGCTGCCCGCCGTCAACCATCAGAAAGAGTTCGCCGCCGCGTGCGTCGGACCCACCGCAGAGCGTGCGCTCCTGGACGGGGCAACTGCGCTCGCCTGGACCGCCATCGACCGATTCGCGAGGAGCAACTGATGACCGAATCATCGCCGTACGACATCCTTTTCGAGCCCGTGCAGATCGGGCCGGTCACCACCAAGAACCGCTTCTACCAGGTGCCGCACTGCAACGGCATGGGCTACCGCGACCCGAGCGCGCAGGCCGCGATGCGGCGCATCAAGGCGGAGGGCGGCTGGTCGGTCGTCAACACCGAGCAGGTCGAGATCCACCCGACCTCCGATATCGCACCGTTCATCGAGCTGCGGATCTGGGACGACCAGGACCTGCCGCACCTGGCGCGGATCGCCGAGGCCATCCACGAAGGCGGGGCGCTCGCGGGGATCGAGCTGGCGCACAACGGGATGAACGCGCCCAACCTCTACAGCCGCGAGATCCCGCTCGGCCCCATGCACCTGCCGGTGGCACCCGACACCATCGCCCCGATCCAGGCCCGGGCGATGACCAAGCGCGACATCGCCGATCTGCGTCGGTGGCACCGCACCGCCGTGCGCCGCTCCATCGACATCGGCTACGACCTGGTCTATGTGTATGCCGCCCACGGCTATTCGGGCCTGCACCACTTCCTGTCCCCACGCTACAACCAGCGCACCGACGAATACGGCGGCTCGCTGGCCAATCGGATGCGGCTGCTGCGCGAGGTGCTCGAGGACACCATGGAGATCGCCGACGGCAAGGCGGCCATCGCCTGTCGTATCGCGGTCGAAGGGGAGTACGGCCCGAACGGCGTGCACCGCGAGGACATCCAGGGCGTGCTGACCGAGCTCGGCGAGCTGCCCGATCTGTGGGACTTCGCGATGGGCTCCTGGGAGGAGGACTCGCTGACCTCCCGCTTCGGGCCGGAGGGCAGCCAGGAGGAGCACGTCGCCGGCCTGAAGGCACTGACCAGCAAGCCGGTCGTCGGCGTCGGCCGTTTCACGTCACCGGACGCGATGGTCCGGCAGATCCGCAAGGGCCTGCTCGATCTGATCGGCGCTGCGCGTCCCTCGATCGCGGACCCGTTCCTGCCCAACAAGATCCGGGACCGGCAGCTGGAGAGCATCCGCGAGTGCATCGGCTGCAATATCTGCGTCACCGGCGATCAGACGATGTCGATCATCCGCTGCACCCAGAACCCGAGCATGGGCGAGGAGTACCGCCGTGGGTGGCACCCGGAGCGGGTCAAGCCCAAGACGTCGGACGCACGGGTCGCTGTGATCGGTGCCGGACCGGCCGGGCTGGAAGCGGCGCGCGCCCTCGGTGTCCGCGGCTACGACGTCAACCTGCTGGAGGCCGGCCGTGAGCTCGGTGGCCGGGTGACCCTGGAGTCGAAGCTGCCCGGACTGTCCGCATGGAACCGGGTGCGTGACTACCGGGTGCTGGCTATCGAGGCCATGCCGAACGTCGAGGTCTTCCGGGAGAGCCCGGTGACGGCCGAGGATGTCCTGGAGTTCGGCTTCGAACACGTGCTGGTCGCAACGGGATCCACCTGGCGGGCCGACGGCGTCGGTCGCTTCCACACGACGCCGATCCCGGTCGACGGTATCGAGGTCTGCACACCCACCGACGTACTCGCCGGCAGACTGCCGACCGGTCAGCGCGTGGTCGTGTACGACGACGACTACTACTACATGGGCGGCGTCATCGCCGAGGCGCTGCGTGCCGCCGGCAAGGACGTGAGCATCGTGACGCCGTCCGCGCAGGTGTCGCAATGGACGGTGCACACCTTCGAGGTGGGCAAGATCCAGCGCCGGCTGATCGAGGCGGGCATCGTCCGCCACACCGACCACGCAGTAGTCTCGGCCGCTGCCGGCGGGGTGACGATCTCGAGCGTATACACCGAGCAGACAACGCAACTCGAGGCCGACGCGCTGGTCATGGTGACTGCGCGGCTGCCGAAGGACGAGCTGTTCACCCAGCTCGAGGCACGCATCGGCGACAGCGACCTGCTGACCGTCCGAGGCATCGGCGACGCCTGGGCACCGGGCACCATCGCGGCCGCCGTCTGGTCCGGCCGCCGAGCAGCAGAGGAGTTCGAGATGGACCTGAAACCCAATGACGAGGTGCAGTTCCGGCGCGAGGTGACCGCGCTCGACCCGATCTGGCCGGGTGTCACCCTGCAGGCAACCGGAGCCGGGAAGTGAGCACCGTCGTCGAGCAGGAGGAAGCCGTCAGCGAGCACGACTCGCGCTTCCGGCCGAGCCTGGGGCGGTTCGACATCATCCTGATGTCGATCGCGGCCACCCTGTCGATCGACACGATCGGCCAGATCGCCGCGAACGGTGGCGCCCAGGCGTTCACCTGGACCGCCGTCATCGCGCTGACGTTCATGCTGCCCTACGGGCTGATCATGGCCGAGCTGGGCAGCTCGTTCCCGCAGGAGGGTGGCCCATATGTCTGGGTTCGACTGGCAATGGGGCGATTCCACGCCGCACTCTCGACGATGCTCTACTGGGTCACGAACCCGGTGTGGCTGGGTGGCTCGCTGGCGTTCCTCGCGATGGCGACCTGGAGTGACTTCATCGTCAAGACCGGCTCGGGCAGCTTCGGCGACTACGCCTTCAAACTGATCTTCATCTGGGCCGCCATCGTGGCCGCGATCAGCAGCCTGCGCTACGGCAAGTGGCTGCTCAACATCGGTGCGATCGTCAAGGTCGGCCTCGTGGTGGTCTTCGTCGTCACGCTCATCGTCTACGCGAGCCAGCACGGCGTGCACGGGTACGCCGCCGGCGACTTCTCACCGACGACGGGCGGCTTCCTCGCCAGTGCCCCGGTGATCCTGTTCGCGGTGGTCGGATTCGAGGCGCAGAACGGCGCCGCCGAAGAGATGCGCAACCCGAAGCGGGATGTGCCGGTCGGGATCGGTTCCTCCGCCCTGGTGTCCGCATTGTGTTACCTGGTGCCCATTTTCGGGATCCTGATGGTGTTGCCCAGTAACAAGATCAGCGGTGCTGCCGGCTTCATGGACGCGATCCGGACCGTGTTCTCGGTGTATGGCGGTGCCTCCACCGGGTTGTTGAAGCTGGTCGCGATCCTGTTCATCTTCGTGTTGTTCACCCAGGGCGCGGCATGGATGATCGCGTCCGACCGGGTGCAGGCGATCGCCGGTGCGGACGGGACGTTCCCGCGCTACTTCGGGGTCTTCAGCAAGAACCTCGGGACACCGCTGCGGGTGAACATCCTCTCCGGCGTCGTCGCGACCGTCTTCACAATCGTGGCCACCAAGGTGACCAGCGGATCCGCCGGCGCCGCCTTCGAAGTCGTCCTCAACGTGGCCGTCAGCACCCTGCTGCTCAGCTATCTGTGGATCTTCCTGGCGGCGTGGATCCTGCGGCGGAAGTACCCGCACGCCGAGCGGCCCTACCGGGTGCCCGGTGGGCGGATCGGGATGGGCGTCGCGACCTTCGTCATCTACGCCTGGGTGGCTGTCGGATCGTGGACGACGGTCTTCCCGGACACCATCGAGCGGCTCTTCGGGGTCGGCTACGACTTCGAGGACAGCTGGGGCGTCAGCAGGCTGACCTTCGAGGTCTTCACGCTCGGCACGCTGGCCGTCATCACGATCTGCTGCCTCGCCGGTTACCTGGTGGGACGCAGGACCGACACCGGTGCAGGCGACTTCAGCGCGGCGATCATCGCCGAGCTGGAAGCAAACGAAAAGGCGCAAGGCTGATGGGAATTGAGATGAACGACAACGTTGAGGTCCTGGTGGTCGGTGGCGGCCAGGCGGGCCTGGCGATGAGTGAACACCTGGGTAATGCCGGTATCGGCCACCTGGTGCTGGAGCGTGACCGGATCGCCGAGAAGTGGCGCACCGGACGGTGGGACTCGCTGGTCGCCAACGGCCCCGCCTGGCACGACCGCTTCCCGACGATGGAGATCGAGGGCGCCGACCCGGACGGTTTCGCGTCCAAGGACCAGATGGCGCACTACTTCGAGACCTTCGCCAAGCAGATCGAGGCGCCGATCCGCACCGGTGTCGAGGTGCTCTCGGTGGAGCGGCGAACCGACGGCCCCGGCTTCCGGGTGGAGACCTCGGACGGCACGATCGATGCGCAGTTCGTGGTCGCCGCGACGGGACCGTTCCAGAATCCGTCGATCCCGCCGATCCTGCCGTCGGACACCGGGATACATCAGCTGCACTCGAGTGACTACCACAATCCGGGCCAGCTGCCCGACGGCAATGTGCTGGTCGTCGGCGCCGGATCGTCCGGTGTGCAGATCGCCGACGAACTGCGCCGGTCGGGTCGCCAGGTCTACCTGTCCGTCGGTCCGCACGACCGCCCGCCGCGGAGCTACCGGGACCGCGATTTCTGTTGGTGGCTGGGTGTTCTCGGGCTCTGGGACATGGAGACGCCGCCGCACGGCGCCGAGCACGTCACCATCGCGGTGAGCGGTGCGGGCGGTGGCCGGACGGTCGACTTCCGGGCACTTGCGCAGAGCGGCATCACCCTGGTCGGGCGGACCGCGTCGTACCAGGACGGCGTGCTGCGTTTCGCGTCCGACCTGGCCGACAACATCCGGGGCGGCGACGCCAACATGCTCGCGCTGATGGACGCGGCGGACGCGTACATCGAGCGCAACCGCCTGGATCTGCCGCCCGAGCCGGAGGCACGTGCGCTGTTGCCGGACCCGGAGTGCATCACGCATCCGTTGTCCGAGTTGGATCTCGCGGACGCCGGCATCACGACCGTGCTGTGGGCGACCGGATTCACCACGGACTACAGCTGGTTGAAGGTCGACGCGCTGGACGAGCAGGGTCGCCCACGGCACCGCCGGGGCGTGTCCAGCGAGCCCGGCGTCTACTTCCTCGGCCTGCCGTGGCTGTCGCGTCGCGGCTCCAGCTTCATCTGGGGCGTCTGGCACGACGCGCGTTTCATCGCCGACCAGATCGGCATCCAGCGCAGCTACGCCCTGTACGGGACCAGCTGAGAGGGTTCACCGCACCAGGCCGTAGAGGTGGTCGACATGCAGGTGCAGCGGCACCCGCCGGTCGGCGACCATCGCCCGCCGGTAGTCGTCCCAGTCGGGGTGCTCCCCGGAGATGGCGCGGTAGATCGAGATCAGTTCCTCGACGCTGGCGTCGTCCTCCGCCGTGGCCACCGGCAGCACGGTGGCGGTCACGTCGGCGGCGGCATACGACCAGCCGGAGCTGCCGTTGACGAGAACGGTCGCCCGCGGATCACGGCGCAGGTTGGCGGTTTTCGCGCGACCGTCGGTCACCGAGACGCGGATCAGGTCCTGCTCCGGGTCGTAGGTGTAGCTGATGTTCGACAGCTGCGGTCGGCCGTCGCGCCTGATCGTGGCGAGGGTCGCCAGATGGCTTCCGGCGATGAGGTCGCGGAGTGCGGTGTCGTCGGTCATGGGGCCTCCTACGGGTCGCCTCCAGGGTATGCCGGGCAATCAGTCCTTGACCGTCCGGCGTCGCGAACGGGGTTGACACTTCTTGCACCAGAAGAGGTTCCGGCCGGTGAGTACCTGGGTGCTGACCGGAGTGCCACAGACCAGGCATGCCTGACCGTCGCGGCGGTAGACGTAGACCTCCCCGCCGTGCTTGTCCACGCGCGGGTCACGGCCCATCGCCTCCGGCATGTGCTCCGGATAGACGGTGTCGATGCGGCCGTCGCGGACGCCCAGCGGCATCAGCTCGACCAGGTCGTCCCACAGCAGGTCGAACTCCGCGCCACGCAGGAACTTGCCGGGCATGAACGGGTCGATGTGGTGTCGGTAGAGCGTCTCGGCGCGGTAGATGTTGCCGACGCCGGCGAAGATCTGCTGGTCCATCATCAGCACCCCGATCGGGCTGCTGGACCTGCGGATCCGGGCTCGGGCGACCTCCGGGTCGGCGTCCGGTCGCAGCGGGTCGGGGCCGAGCTTGGCGACGATCGTGTCGATCTGCTCCGGCGTGCTCAGCTCGCAGATGTTCGGGCCGCGCAACTCCATCGTCACGTCGGGGGAGAAGGCGGTGAGCCGCCATCGGGCGTTCTCGGTGGGTGGGTCGGCCTCGGGGAAGAAGAAGAATTTGCCGATCAGGCCGAGGTGGATGTGCACCTGCTCCGGAAGCTCCTCGAAGCCGATGAACATGTGCTTGCCGAAGGCCTGCGCCGTTTCGAACACCCGGCCGTCGAGGACGTCGGCCCCGGTGAACTTGCCCTGCGGTGACGTCGAGCGGACCTCCCGGTGCCCGAACTCACGGTTCAACTCACCGCTGATCCGGTGGGTAACATGTCCCTCCGGCATACGTCAGGACGCGGCGCGCGCCGACTTCAGGCCGCTTCCGGCGGGTGCGAAGCCGGGGTCGTCGCCGATGGAGACCTGGCGGTTGGCGGCGTCGACGAAGACGACCGATCCCTTGAAATCGCGTGCCTCGGCGTCCTCGACCTGGCCGTAGCCGATGATGATCACCAGGTCGTCGGGCTTGACCAGGTGCGCTGCCGCGCCGTTGATGCCGATGATCCCGCTACCCGCCTCGCCGGTGATGACGTATGTCGACAGCCGGTTGCCGTTGGTGATGTCCACGACGTCGACCTTCTCGCCCTCCAGCAGGTCGGCCGCCTGCAGCAGGTCCGCGTCGATCGTGATGGACCCGACGTAGTCGAGGTCGGCCTGGGTCACCGTCGCACGGTGGATCTTGGACTTCATCATCGTCCGGAGCATGGGAGAAGGGTACCGAGGGCAAGCGGTTCGCCGAAGGGCGGCGGCCCGGATCTGGCGACCGAACGACAAGCCGACGGCCCGGCGCAGCGACGATCAGGACTGGTGAGGAAGCACACGAACGCAGTGACGTGCTTCCCCACCAGCCCCGTGAGGAGCGGAGCCAGAAGACTCAGCTGGCGTCCGCCTTCTTGGCGAACTGGGTGGTGTAGGTCTTGCTGATGTCGATCTGGTCCTTCTTCGGCTTGACCGACGGAGAGAACGAACCGAGCACATTGAGGGCGTTCTTGGCGCCGGCCGCGTCCATCACACCGGTGTCGTTGAAGATGCCCTTCGTGCCCTGCAGCGCCTGCACGTAGAGCGCCGGGTCGCTGCCCTTGTAGTCGTTGGGCATCTTGTCGGAGATCTGCTGCGCGCTGTGACTGTTGATCCACTTCAGCGTCTTCACGAACGCGTTGGCGACCTTCTGCACCGTCTCGGGGTTCTTCTTGACGTAGTCGCACGACATGTACAAGGAACTGGCCGGGTAGAGGCCACCGAGCGCCTTGCGCGTGCCGGCCTCGGTGCGCATGTCGAACAGCACCTTGCCCTCATCGGTCTTGGTGAGTTGCGCGACGGTGGGGTCTGTCGTCATACCCGCATCGATGCCACCGGACTTCATCGCGGCGATGAAGGTGGCGTCCGCCCCCGCCTTGACGGTCGTGTACTGCTTGGTGGAAATGCCCGCGTTGCCGGTGAGGTACTGCGTGAGGAAGTCCGTCGAGCTGCCCTGGCTGGTCACACCGAGCTTCTTGCCCTTGAGGTCCTTGGCGCTGGTGATGGTCGCGGCGTCCTTCTTCGACACCATCTCGACCTCGCCGGGGACGTTGGCGAACTGCACGACGCTCTCCAGGCACTTGCCCTTGGACTGCATGTCGATGGTGTGGTCGTAGAACCCGACGACGCCCTGCGCCTTGCCGGCGATCAGCGAGGTCTCCGCGGTGACGCCGGCCGGGGTGTCGATGAGCTGGACGTCCAGGCCCTGGTCCTTGAAGTAGCCGAGTTGCTGGGTGAGCGCGGCGGGCAGGTAGATGACCTTGCTCATGCCGCCGACCATGATCTTCACGGTGCCGGACGAGCCGCCGCCGTCGGCGCCCGTGGCGTTGTCCTTCTTGGTCGCGCAGCCGGTGAGGGCGAGCGCACCCGCCATACCAAGGGCGGCGATTCCGGCGAATTTCTTGTGCATCAATGGATTTCCTGACTCTGCGAAATGAATGTGGGTGGTGGCGGTCAGACCGCGACGGTCTCGATCTGCGACGGGGGACGCCACTTGAGCAGTCGGCGCTCCAGGTAGCCGAGCAACAGCTCGGCGATGAGGGCGAGGACGGTGCTGATGACCATGCCGCCGTAGATGGCGGCCGAGTCGAACGCGGCCAGGCCGGTGGAGATCAGCAGGCCGATGCCCTTGGTGGAACCGGCGAACTCACCGACGATCGCGCCGATCAGCGCGAACCCGAAGGCGGTGTGCAGCGACGCGAGGATCCAGGACGTGGCGCTCGGCACGACGATCGATCGCAACACCTGCAACCGCCCGGCGCCGAGGATGCGGGCGTTGTCGACCAGGTTGCGGTCCACCTCCCGTGCTCCCTGGAAGGCGTTGAAGAAGACCGGGAAGAAGACCAGCACGGTCGCGGTCGCGATCTTGGACTCCATGCCCAGGCCGAACCAGATGATGAAGATCGCCGCGAGCACGATGCGCGGCACCGCGTTCGCCGCCTGGATGAACGGCGAGAGCACCTCGGCGAGCAACCGGGCACGGCCGAGGAGTATGCCGAGCACGACGCCCGCGACCGCACCGATCAGGAAGCCGTAGACGGCCTCCTGCAGGGTCACCGAGATCTGCTCCCAGATGGGTCCCTGCGCGGTGCCGTCGGTGAACCAGGTGACCAGCTTCTTCCAGATCAGGCTGGGCTGCGAGTAGAAGAACGGGTCCAGCCAGAGGCGGACCGAGAACTCCCAGAAGGCCAGCACACCGACGAGCACGAGCACCCGCAGGCTGTAGACGAGAGCCTTGTGCTTGCGCAGGCGGGCACGTGGGTCGTGGGCCTGCTCGGCCGGTGCGGGGACTGCGCCGGTCATGGCGCCGGACGTCGCGGTGCCGGGCGCGTCGAGGGTGTCAGGCGACACGGGATGCTCCTTGTGCTCGGGCAGTCTCGACCTCGGAGGACAGCGACTGCCAGATCTTGGAATAGGTTTCGATGAATTCGGGGGTGAGGCGCAGCTCCTCGACGTTGCGGGGCCGCGGCAGGTTGATGCGGAAGTCGTCCTTGATCCGGGCGGGGCTGGCCGTCATGACGACGACCCGGTCGGCGAGGGCGATGGCTTCCTCGAGGTCGTGGGTCACGAAGATGACCGCGGTCCCCGTGCCGGACCACAGGTCGAGCAGTTCGTTCTGCATCAGCGCCCGGGTCTGGACGTCGAGTGCGGAGAACGGCTCGTCCATCAGCAGGATCTTCGGCTCGTTGACGAGGGTCTGGGCCAGCGCGACACGCTTGCGCATGCCGCCGGACAACTGGTGCATGTAGGACTTCTCGAATCCGGCGAGGCCGACGCGGCTGATCCAGTCCATCGCCATGGCGTGCGCTGCTGACTTGGGGGTGCCGCGCCACATCGGCCCGGCCGCCACGTTGGCGAGCACGTTGCGCCAGGGCAGCATCGCGTCCGCCTGGAACATGTAGCCGACGCCGTCCGGGATGCCTTGGACCGGAGTGCCGTTCACCTGCACGCTGCCCTCGGATGGTGGCTCCAACCCGGAGACCAGGGACAGCGTGGTGGACTTCCCGCAACCGGTCGGGCCGACCACGGCGACGAACTCACCGGGGTCGACGGTCATGGTGATGTCGGAGACGGCGGTGTGGGTGCCGCCACCGGCTTTCACGAAGCGCTTCGTCGCGTGTGAAAGTTCGACGAGATGCGACATACGCGTCCTTTCTCTGATGGGAGTGCTGTGACTGCGCTCACATCGAGCGAGGCACGGTGCAGGACGCTATGGGTCACGGGGAGCGGCTGTCTGCCTTGCGTGCGTTGCCCGGTTTTCGCGCGCTGAGCGCGTTTTGCGCGTTTTGCATCCAGGGCGCGAATGCAGGCCGACGCCCTATCGTTGTCGGCCATGACCCGTGCACAGCGGCGCGGCGGCCGCGGGTTGCGGCGGCTGCCCTTCACCCGCCAGATGATGCTGCTGCAGGTTGCCGTCGTGGCAGCTCTCGGTGTGGTCAGCCTGCTCGTCGCCGGCTTCTTCCTGCGGGCCTCGCTGCAGCACCAGTACGAACAGCGGGCGCTGGCGGTCGCGCGAGGCATCGCCGCCGACCAGGGCCTCGGTGATCTCGTGGTGAAGGGCAAGCAGCCGCAGGTGGAGGCCATCGCCGCGGCGCAGGAACACGCGACCCGGGCGCTCTTCGTCGTGGTGACCAACGACCGGGGCGTCCGGCTCGCGCACCCGAACCCGGACGAGATCGGCAAGGTGGTCAGCACCGATCCGGACGAGGCGCTCGCCGGCAAGGACAACGTGTCCATCGAGCGCGGGACGCTCGGGCTGTCCGCACGAGGCAAGGTCCCGTTGCGCGACTCGAACGGCCGCATCGTCGGCGAGGTCAGTGTCGGCTTCGCGGCCACCGACATCAGCGACGCACTCTGGCGGGTGGTGTTCATCGTGCTGCCGTGGGCGCTTGCGGCCGTGCTGATCGCGGTGCTGCTGACGGCGTTACTGGGGCGCCGTCTCAAGCGGCTGACGCTGGGATTGGAGCCGTCCGAGGTGGCAGACCTGGTGCGAGAGCGTGAGGCGGTGCTGCACGGCATCTCCGAAGGCGTGCTCGCGGTCGACCCCGACCACCGCGTGACGATGTGCAACTCGGAGGCGATTCGCTTGCTGGGTAAGGAGATTCCGATCGGCAGCGACTTGGACGAGTTAGCGCTCGCACCGGATCTGCAACGCCTCATGAGCCACCCGCAGGAGGACCGACGGGCGGTCACCGCAGTCTCCGGCAGCCGGGTGCTCGTGGCCACCCACCGGCCGGTGGCGCTCGCGGACGGCACCGATCTGGGTGGCGTCCTGACGGTGCAGGACCGGACCGAGCTCGAGGAGTTGACCAGTGAGCTGGCGGGCGTGCGGAGTATGACGAGCGCACTGCGTGCGCAACGCCACGAATTCGCCAACCGGATGCACACGGTGATGGGGTTGCTGCATACGGCGAGCGTCGATGACGCGATCGAATACCTCTCGGACAGTGTGAAATTCGCGACGAACGAAGAGATCAGCGAGAACCCTGCGGTGCGATCGAGCACCATTCGGGCGTTCTTCGCAGGAAAGCAGTCTGCGGCCGCCGAGTCCGGTGTCACGCTGACGCTCTCGGAGCAGAGTTGGGTGCCGCAGAAGCTGGTTGCACCGGTCGAGGTCATCACGGTGCTCGGCAACCTGGTCGACAACGCGATCGAGGCGGCCCGCAGTTCGGCGGCACGGCCGGCCAGGGTCGAGGTCGACCTGCTCACCGACAGGAACGATTTGGTGATCTCCGTGGCGAACACCGGCGACGGCATTCCGGAGCACCGCGCAGAGTCGATCTTCGTCGGCGGCGTCAGCTCCCGGGGAACCGGACGTGGAATGGGACTGGCGATCGCGCGAGCCACTGCCGAAGGACTCGGTGGAGAAGTGCGACTAACCTCGCTCGGGGCGGAGGACTCGGACACGGTCTTCGTGGCGACGTTGCCGAACGTGCTGGAAACTGGCGAGATTCAGGAAGATCTATGAGAAGCGTCCTGGTCGTCGACGACGACTTCAGAGTGGCATCCGTGCACGCGTCATACGTCTCGGAGGTCGATGGTCTCGAGGTCGTGGCCGTCGCGCACACCGCGGTTGATGCACTGCGTGCGGTGACGGAGCTGCAGCCGGACCTGGTGCTGCTGGACAACTATCTGCCGGATCAGCCCGGACTCGAGCTGTGCGCGCAGCTGGCCGGGGAGTCGTGCGACGTCATGATGATCACCGCGGACGGGGCGGCCGAGTCGGTGCACGCGGCGCTGTCGGCCGGTGCGGTCAACTACGTCGTGAAACCGTTCCGCGCCGAACAGCTCACCCGCCGGCTGAAGGCGTGGCAGCGGTACCGGGGTCGGGTGGGGCACGGGCTGCTCGATCAGGACCAGATCGACACGGCGATGCGGGCGCTGCACGAGGGTGACCGACCACAGATGCCCAAAGGCCAGTCGCCGGTGACTGCTTCGCTGGTGCGGGACGCGCTCGAGGCATCCGACGAACCCCTGTCGGCGGCCGACCTCGGCACAACCCTCGGCATCGCTCGTGCCACGGCGCAGCGTTACCTGGCAGGTCTGGTGGATGAAGGGGTTGCGGTGATGCGGCTCCGGTATGGCGGTACGGGCCGCCCGGAGCACGAATACGAATGGCGCCGCTGAGTAGCCCGGAGCTTGCGGAGGGCGTATTGAAGGATGGCGCCGTTGAACTTCAACGCACGCGCCAGGCGCCGAGGTCCGGCGGCGTCGGAGAGGGGATGACGTCGTCGTCGGTGAAGGGCTTCGCGGTGCCTTGCAGCGTTTTCGCTGCCCGGACGCTCGTGGTAGCGGCCAACCGCGTTGCACGGCGGCGGATCTCGTCGATGTTGAGGGCCTGGTCGGCCGCAAGGACGACGTAGTTGCCGAAGCGTCGGCCCTTCATGACGTCGGCGAGAGCGAGCACCGCAGCATCGGCGAAAACCATTGCGAGCGTTGCCAACACGCGTGCAAGGTGCCGCCGGTTCGGTTCGTCGGCAAGGTTGAGGAGCAGCAGTCCTGCGGGTTTCAGGACGCGCCGGTAGTGGACGATCGTTGCCGGTGAGATCAGATCGGCGGGGACGCGGCCCACGTCGTACGCATCGACGACGACGGCGTCCGCGGAGTCCTCCCGCAACGCGCGGACCCCGGTTGCCCCGTCCTGCGGGCGCACGCGGATGCGGTGGTTGCGGGGGAGCGGCAGCTCGCGGCGGACGGCCTCGGTGAGTGCGGTGTCGGGCTCCAGGACGATCTGGGGCGAACCCGGGCGGGCGTGCTGCACATAGCGCGGGAGGGTCAGTCCGGCACCGCCGATGTGCGTGACACCGGCCGGTCCCGGTGGCAGCAGGTCGATGCCGATCGCGAGTTGTGCGACGTACTCGAAGGCGAGCAACTCCGGGTCGTGCAGGTCGACGTGTGACTGCGGGTGGCCGTCACGGAGCACGGTGACGCCACCTCGGTCGTCAGGTCGGAATTCGAAGTGCGGCTCGTCGGTCACGGGATCAGCGTATGTGGGAGCATCGCGCCGCCGTCGGCGTCCTAGCGGCGTCCGAATCCGGAGCCGCAGACCGCAATCGGCACGGCACCGGCCTCGGGCGCGATACACAGAGCGTGCGCCGGACCTGTCTCCTCGGCTTCAACTGCCAGCGAAATCGGGTCCTCGAGCATGCCCGCGTCCTCGGCGAGGACGCGACAGGCGACGGCCATCGCATCGACTCCGCCGAACGAGCCGGTACCTGCGTCGACCCCGTAGCCGAAGGAGCCCTCGCCAGCGAGTGTCGTGACGTCCTGGCCGCGAGTGGTGGCCATGGACCAGGAGCTGATGGTGGCGTTCGTTCCGAGCGCAGCATCAGCGCGGCCGTCCGGTCGTGGTCGGGCCCGATCTGGGCGCGCGCCGCGACGACCTCCGCCGATTCGGTCGGCAGAGTCTGCTCGAACGGCGTTGGTCTCGACATCCATGATGTACGGGTCGGCTGCGACGAACCGGCCACCGGGCAACGAGAGGCGACCGATCTGTTCGATAACGACTCGGTGGGTCGTCGGCTCGACGTCGTCGTGATCGACGATCTCTTCGGACAGAATCGACTCGTAGATCCACTGCGCCCGTTTCTTCCACCAGAGATCGGATGGGTCGGCACGGTACTGAGTGGCCGGCAACGTGGTCATGAGGTGGTCTCCAAGCTCAGCAGATGTGCGTCCAGGGTGCCGTATGGCGTGACAGTCGCGATGTCTGCGACTGCCGTTTCACCGAACAGGTAGGCGAACTCGACAGATTCGCCGATGGCGAGGCGGTCCGGCCCCGCCTGAACCGCATTGGCGTACGGATGGATCGGGGTGAAGGCGGCACCGCAACCATCGGGAAGCTCGACGATCGCGGTCGCCAGCTGGCTCAGATCCGGGTAGACGATCGCATCGGGTGCAGCGAGCAGCCGCACGGGCGCTGGGTTGCCCTGGAAGGTGGCGACGTATGGCTTCGACCATGCCATACCGGATGAGATCGCCGAGTCGAAGTAGAGCCACCAGATGTTCTCGTCCTGCGCCGAGATTGCGCGAGCTGTCGGGACCATCCGGGGCCGCTCGTCGCCGCTCGAGAAGAGCGCGTGCAGTTCGGAATAACCGAGCGGTCCGGACTCGGAGCCCCACCATGCGCCGTTCTGGCCGTCCAGCAGGACCCATTTGCCGAGGTCGTCGATCCACGCCTCGGAGACGACGTGTCCCCTGCCGAAGCCGACATGCGAGTCGCGGCTGCGCAACGCAAGTCGCCGTGCTGGTATGCCGAGAGCGTTCAACGCCTGCGAGAGGACGATCGAGTACTCGACACAAGCGAACCGGCGGCCGGCCGCAACTCCTTCGAGAACGTCGGTCGCGTCACCGTTGTCGACGTGGTCGTTGGCATGCTCCCACCGAGTCGTCGTCCACTCGAGAAGTTGGACCGCGGTCTCCCAGGCGCTCGTCCGTGCTGCTGGGATGAGTGCGCGAAGACCTTCCGCTCGATCCTCTGTGATGGTGTCGAGGACCAGCGGCGGCCCGTAGTCGACGGACGGCCAGGTGCAGACTGTCCAACGATCGGGCGGAGCGGGTGTCGACATTCGGGCACACAGCTCGGACCAGCCTTCATGCGAGCCGAAAGTCTCTGCGATAGGGAGCAATTCGGGCTGTCGGAAACCCGCATCTACGGCCGCCACAAGATCGGGCCAACCGTCGCCACCCGACTTCTGGACTCCCAGCGCCACGGAAGGTGCCCAGAGGTGCGGCCACCACTCGCGATCATGCGCACGAAGGTCCCTCGTGAGAGCCACGAGTTGTGGCCAATCGTCGGTACGGAGGGCGGTCTCCGCCTTCAGGCGAAGTTCGGCCAAGTCACGGTCAGCGGGGCGCATCAGTCGGGCACCTGATGTTCGTCCCTTGCACCGATGTCACAGATCAGTTCCCCACTCACAAGGGGATTATCACACTGTGATCGAGCGGAAGCGGGGAAGTCAGTCATACGCGCATCCGTGAGCGCGCAGAATGTCGATCATGCGGATCACCTACGACGGGAACGCGGACGCGGCGTACATCTATCTCATTGACCGGATCGGGCAGGGCGAGGTCGCGAAGACTTCCGTCGCCGGGCACGGATCGCCGGCTCTGAACTCGATCAACCTCGACTTCGACGCCGACGGTCGCCTGCTCGGCATCGAGGTGCTCGGTGCCGGTCGGGCGCTGAAGGAGGAGACCTTGCAGGGTGCGGAACGCATCGACCGCAGGCGCTGAGCTGCTTCAGCCGTCGTCGTTTTCGTCGTCGGTTTCCCAGTCGTCGGATGCCCAGTCGTCTGGTGTCGGGTCGGTGCCTGGTTGATGGTCGGTGTCGGTGTTGGTGTCGCTGCCTGGTTCGGGTCGGCGTTTCTCGCGGTCTTGCTTGTCCTGTTGGTGCCGGATCTGCTGGTCGCGTTGGGACAGGTTGTGGTCCCAGATGATGGTCATCAGGGTGTGTTCGGGGTGGGAGTCGGTGGGTGGTGGCATGCCTGGTGGTGCCGGTGGCCTGCTGGCTGCGGTGAGCCCGCCGATCGTGGTGCTCGTGTGTCCGGCGTGGCCGGTGACCTGGTAGTCGGGGTGTTCTTTGGCGTAGTTACACCGGGCGCACAGTCCTTGCCCGTTGCGCTCACTGGTGGCGCCACCGTCGGTGTGCCTGGTGACGTGGTCGGTGTGCCGCACCGGAGCCGAGCACCAGGGCGTGCGGCAGGTCTGGTCCCGGAACAGGATCAGCCGGGCCAGCAACCCCGGGTAGCGGCGGGCACGAGACTCCATGCCGATGATGTCGCCAGTGCCGGGGTGGGTGAACAACCGGCGTAGCCGCGGACCGGTCGGGTCCCCGGTGGCCACCCATTCACGCACCAGGTCCGCCGGGACCGGCCCGTACCCGGGCACGTGCGCGGGCGTGTCGCCCAGCAGCGTGTCCAGGGGCATGAGCAGGTTCACCGTCACCCCGAACACGTCGTGCGCTTTCGCCCTGCCGGTGACGCGTTCGACCAGGGTGTCGGCCATCACCTGCCCCCGGTGCACACTGCCGGGGTCTGCCCCGGCGTCGGCGGCGGCTTCACGCGCTGTGGTGACGGCGTCTTCCAGGGCGGTCATGCAGGCCAGGGCGTCCTTGACCGGTAACAGGGCGGTCAGGTAGGCCATGGTGTCGCCGGCGGGTCGCAGGCTCACCCCACGCCGGGCGTGAGCGGCGCGGCGGCGGGCCGCGACCGCCTCGGCGGCCACCAGCATCGCTTGCTCCTTCGCCAGGGCGGCCAGGCGGGTGCTGGCGGCGGTGCCGAGGTGGTCGCGGATCCCGGCGTCGACGCCGGATTGTTGGTCACCGGTCAGGCCGGTGGTTTCCCGCACGATCCGGGTCGCGTCCCACTCACTGATGACCCCGGCGGCCAGCGCGGCCAGGGTGTGCGGCATGTGCCCCACCAGTGCGTGCGCGAGGTGGACGAACGCGGCACCTTGGTGTGGGGTGCACCGGCGGGCGAACCCGACCTGCGAGCCGACCACCCGGGTCGTGTCCGCCGGGTCGATCCCGCGCGGGACGTCCCGGGCGGCTTGGGCGTCGTGCACTGCCACGACCGCCCGCGCCTGCCGGGCGGTGATCGCGTTGCGCAACTCGTCCAGCACCCGTAACTCCTCCACCAGCGCCTCCACGTCGGCGCCGTCACCGGCGGTCAGGGGTGCGTCGAGGCGGTCGTGGAAGGCGCGCACCGCGGCCACGTCCAGTACGCCACCGGCGCCCGGCCCGTTGTCCCGCGGTTCCTCGTCCATGTGTTCGAGTATGTCACGAATACTACTGCAACACAAGCATTTTCGGAACAAGTTGTTATCCACATCCCCTGCAAACCGGCTCATCGTCCACAGGTCACGCCAGGGGGATGTGCACAACGGCGTCGGCAGAATGGGTTGTCGGTGGGGCGGCATACGCTCACGATCATGAGTGACGCACCGGCTATCGGCATCTGCTTCGACCGCACTTTCCCCGCGTCGGCGGCATCCGACTATGCGCGACGTGCCGAGGCGGCCGGATTGGAGGAGTTGTGGCTCATCGAGGACTGCTTCTTCACGACGGCACCACCACTCGCCGCCGCAGCACTGGCGAGCACGACGACCCTGCGGGTCGGTCTCGGCATCCTGCCCGCCGTCGTCAGAACCGCAGCACTCACCGCGATGGAGATCGCGACCCTGGCCAGCATGGCGCCCGGACGCCTCATCGGCGGCATCGGTCACGGGGTCCAGCCCTGGATGCGGCAGATGGGAGTGCGGCCAGCATCCCCGGTGGCTGCCCTCGAGGAGGTTCTGATCGCTGTGCAGACGCTGCTGAACGGCGAAACCCTCGACACCACAGGCGAATACGTCACCGCAAAGAACATCACGCTCGAGCATGTCCCGGATCCGACGCCGCCGGTCGTCGCGGGCGTGCGCGGTCCGAAGTCCCTCGCGATCGCGGGCAGGAGTGCTGACGGTGTCCTGCTCGACTCACCGTGCACGGTCGACTACGTGCTTCGCGCCAAGGAGTTGTGCGGTCGTGACGTCGATTCTTTCGACTACCGCTGTTTCGCCGTCCTGTGCGTACTGCCCGACCGCCGGGAAGCACGCCGCATCGTCGCGCCAATCCTCGCGGAGATGGTCGGCTACGGTCACGCCGGTCTCGCCGCATTGGACTTCCACGACGAGTTGCGCGAGTTGACGGAGCGGCACGGCGCGGACTGGGCCGATCACGCGCCCGAGGAGTGGTGGTCCCGCATCGGCGCCATCGGCAACGTCGACGATGCGATGGAGTATGTCGGTGCGATGACCGAAGCCGGGGTGCGTGGCATCAGCTTCTTCCCTGCCGACGAGCTCGAGATCGCGCATGCTCAGGTGGAGAGGGCCGGCACGATCGCGCGGGAGCTGCGTGCGGGAGGATGACTCCGAGAGGAGTGATCGATGGCGCGGAAGATCGATCCGGAGCAGGGTCGAGCGGCGGTGCTGGCGTGGTGCGCCGACCCCAACGTCGGACGTGCGATGCGGGCGATGGCGGTGCGGTTCAGCCTGCAGGAGCTCGAACTGCAAGCACCGGGACGAAGCGTCGAGGTCCGCGTGCCACCGTACGGAGCGGTCCAGGTGATCGAAGGCCCAACGCATCGACGCGGCACGCCACCGAATGTCGTTGAGCTCTCTCCAGATTCGTGGTTGAAACTCGTTGTCGGTGACCTCGCCTGGGACGCGGCCGAGGAAGCCGGACAGGTGTCGGCGTCCGGTTCGCGTGCTGATCTGTCGCCATACCTGCCGCTGCTGCGACGCCCGTAGGCTTGAGCTATGCGCGTTGGTATCACGATCCTGCCCGAAGAACGCTGGCCCCAAGCCGCACCCAAATGGCGGGCCGCCGAGCAACTCGGTTTCGACCACGCCTGGACCTACGACCACCTGGTGTGGGCCGGGCTCCCGGACGCGCCGTGGTTCGGTACCACCCCCACGCTGACGGCGGCGGCGATGGTCACATCGACTATCCGTCTCGGCACCTTCGTGACATCACCGAACTTCCGCCACCCGGTCGCATTCGCACGTGACGTCCTCGCGCTCGACGACATCTCCGGCGGCCGGTTCATCTGCGGCATGGGGCGAGGCGGTGACCTCGACTCCGAGTTGCTCGGTGACTCGCCCACCGTCGGGGAGCGCACCGGCAGGTTCGCCGAATTCGCACGGCTGCTCGACAAGGTGCTCACCGAGGATCACGTCACGTATGACGGAACGTTCTTCTCCGCACGCGACTCGCGGAACGTGCCCGGTTGTGTCCAACAGCCGCGTGTCCCGTTCATCATCGCCGCGAACGCGCCCAAGGGTATGCGGCTCGCCGCGGAGATGGGTGAAGGATGGGTGACCTACGGCAATCCGACTGGTGGTGAAGAAGATTGGTGGCGTGGCTTGCGTGAGTCCGGCGCACGGATGACCGAAGTGCTCGAAGCCGCCGGCCGGGACACGACAACCTTCGAGCGACACCTCAACGCGGACGGGCACGGCTCGGTCTACGAGAGTGTCGACCGCTTCGAGGATGCGATCGGCCGTGCGCAAGAGGCTGGTTTCACCGACCTCATCACGCACTGGCCGCGTCCCGACGCGCCATTCAAAGCAACGGTCGAGGTGCTGGAAACCGTTGCCGCGCAGGTGCTCCCGAAGCTCCACCGATAGCAGTCCCGACACTGACTTGCCCTTGCGGGCTCGCCCTAATCGACCCGCAGGGCTGGGCGGATCGCGTCTAGCGCTTGCTCGGGTCCCAGTGCCGGAATCCTGCGGCGGCAGCTACTGACTCGTCGCGGAAGTAGACCTCGGCCTCGACGGATTCGTAGTCGGGAGAGTCCGTTCCGTGGAATGTCATCGTGTCGGCATTGCCCTTGAGCCAACCGGCGGGACCGGTGCCGTCGTCGTGAGGTGCCGCAGAACCTGGGCCGAGCGGACCGTCATCCTCGGACACGTCGACGGCCGATGCAGGCGCAGCGGTTGCGGGCTCGGCGGCTGCGGACTCCGGCTGACCGCCGAACGCCTCCAGAGGCAGCGGCGGGGTATCCCAGTCGTCGCCGGTGGAGGCAGCGGGGGTCTTGGCGGCGGGTTCTGGTTCGGTGGCCGGCTCAGGTTCGGGTTCGGCGACCGGCTCGGGGGTGGGTTCGGCGACTGGCTCGGGAGCGGTGGCTGCGGCCGCTGGTGTCGCCGAGGCGTCGTCGAGCGGCGGGGGTGGGGTGTCCCAGTGGTCGCCGGTGGAGGCTGGTTGTGCGGGACCTCGATCCGCTCCTCCGCTTCGCTCCTCCGCGACTCGGCCACCGCCGTCTTGAGCGGTGGGGCGCTCCTCCGCGACTCGGCCACCGTTGTTTTGCGCGGTGGGGGTGTCGTCCAAGGCCGGTGGTGGGGTGTCCCAGTCGTCGCCGGATGGGGCTGGTGCGGCGGGACCTCGATCCGCTCCTCCGCTTCGCTCCTCCGCGACTGGGCCGCCGATGGCTTGCGCGGTGGGGGTGTCGTCCAAGGCCGGTGGTGGGGTGTCCCAGTCGTCGCCGGTGGAGGCTGGTGCGGCGGGACCTCGATCCGCTCCTCCGCTTCGCTCCTCCGCGACTCGGCCGCCGCTGGCTTGCGCGGTGGGGGTGTCGTCCAGAGCGGGTGGCGGGGTGTCCCAGTCGTCGCCGGTGGAGGCTGGTGCGGCGGGACCTCGATCCGCTCCTCCGCTTCGCTCCTCCGCAACTCGGCCACCGCTGTCTTGCGCGGTGGGGGTGTCGTCCAGAGCGGGTGGCGGGGTGTCCCAGTCGTCGCCGGTGGAGGCTGGTGCGGCGGGACCTCGATCCGCTCCTCCGCTTCGCTCCTCCGCGACTCGGCCACCGCTGCTTTGCGTGGTGGGGGTGTCGTCCAGAGCGGGCGGGGGTGCGTCCCAGTCGTCGGCGGCGGGTGCGGCCGGTTGTGCGGGACCTCGATCCGCTCCTCCGCTTCGCTCCTCCGCGACTCGGCCACCGCTGGCTTGCGCGGTGGGGGTGTCGTCCAGAGCGGGCGGGGGAGCGTCCCAGTCGTCGGCGGCGGGTGCGGCCGGTTGTGCGGGACCTCGATCCGCTCCTCCGCTTCGCTCCTCCGCAACTCGGCCACCGCTGTCATGCGAGGCGGGACCTCGATCCGCTCCTCCGCTTCGCTCCTCCGCGACTCGGCCACCGCTGTCTTGCTGCGCGGTGGTCTCCTGTGTGGTGCCCTCGATCGCCGCCTCGTCAGCGGCGCCGACCTTCTGGGCCCCGGTCACGCCGTGAATGCCGACCGAGCCACCCTTCTCGGGGTCACGCAGATACAACCACAGGCCCACCGCGAGCACCACGGCGAGCAAGACCAGGATCAGCCAAACCATGTCCAACACCTTCGAACGGGCAAACCGGAACTAGCGCATCACCCTAGCCAGTGGACTGCAGGCAGCGAGGAACCGTCTACGGGTCGGTAAAATCGACGTCGCCGAGCCGCTCGCGCGAGCGGCGTCATACAGCGGAAGGAACACCGGCTACCGTGCTGGACGTGACAGAGCAGGGCAAACCCGACGAGCAGGACGACGCGCGGGAGCGCGTCGTGCGCTACCCGGTGCGCCGCACGCCCAACTTCCTCCGCTTCATCATCACCGGCGCCGTGCTCGGTTTCATCGTCGGAGCGATCATCGCCACCTCCGGAGCAGATGCCGACGGCTACTCCGCGCAGACCGGAATCGTGCTCATCGGCGCGATCCTCGCCGCCGGCGGTGCGCTCCTGGCGGCAATCGTCGCCCTGCTGTTGGAACGCCTCCTCAACCGGCAGTGACGGAGCACCCTCCCGGACATGACACACTGGTGTCGTGGCGCGTGGAGATGGACGGCTGACGCACGATCTCTATCCCGGTGAGAAGGCACCCCAGGACGAATGCGGTGTCTTCGGTGTCTGGGCCCCCGGCGAGGAAGTCGCCAAACTCACCTACTTCGGGCTCTACGCCCTGCAGCACCGCGGGCAGGAGTCGGCCGGTATCGCGACCAGCGACGGCCACAGCATCCTGGTCTACAAGGACATGGGCCTGGTCTCCCAGGTCTTCGACGAGTCGAGCCTGACCTCGTTGCGCGGGCACCTCGCGATCGGCCACACCCGCTACTCCACGACCGGCGGCAGCACCTGGGAGAACGCCCAGCCCACGCTCGGCGGCAGTGACCGCGGCACCGTGGCCCTGGCCCACAACGGCAACCTCATCAATTCGGCCGAACTGCGTGACCTGGTCGATCAGCAGCTGGACGGCCGCGCCGCCCGGGGTGAGCTGGCCCGCGGCAACACCTCCGACACCGCGCTCGTCACCGCGCTGCTCTCGGAGAACCCCGACAAGCCGCTCGAAGAGACGGCGCTGGAGGTGCTGCCCAAGCTGCGCGGCGCCTTCTGCTTCGTCTTCATGGACGAGCACACCCTGTATGCCGCGCGCGACCCTTACGGTGTCCGGCCGCTCGCCCTCGGCCGGCTCGAACGCGGCTGGGTGGTGGCCTCCGAGACCGCCGCGCTGCAGACCATCGGTGCCAGCGTGGTCCGCGAGGTCGAACCCGGTGAGCTCATCGCCATCGACGAATACGGCCTGCGCAGCCACAAGTTCGCCGAGCCGACGCCCAAGGGTTGCGTGTTCGAATACGTCTATCTGGCGCGCCCGGACGCGGTGATCCGCGGCCGCGTCGTCCACGAGGCCCGGGTCGAGATGGGCCGTGCACTCGCCCGCGAGCACCCGGTCGACGCCGACCTGGTGATCGGCGTCCCCGAGTCCGGGGTGCCGGCCGCGACCGGCTACGCGCAGGAGTCCGGCATACCGTTCGGCCAGGGGTTCGTGAAGAACGCCTACGTCGGCCGCACCTTCATCCAGCCCAGTCAGACCCTGCGCCAGCTGGGCATCCGGCTGAAGCTCAACGCCCTCGAGCACGCGGTGAAGGGCAAGCGGCTGGTCGTCGTCGACGACTCGGTGGTGCGCGGCAACACCCAGCGCGCCCAGATCCGGATGCTCCGCGAGGCCGGGGCGGCCGAGGTGCACGTGCGGATCTCCTCACCGCCGGTGAAGTGGCCGTGCTTCTACGGCATCGACTTCGCCACCCGCGCCGAACTGATCGCCAACGGCCTCGGGGTCGAGGAGATCTGCGCCTCCATCGGCGCCGACACTCTCGGCTACATCTCCGAGGACGGCATGATCGCCGCCACCGCGCAGCCGAAGTCGCAACTGTGCAGCGCCTGCTTCAGCGGCGACTACCCCATCGCGCTGCCCGAGGACGGCCGGATCGGCAAGCACGTCCTGGAGACGCTGCCGATCGAGTTGCGCACCGGGCACGACACCTCGGTGGACCTGGCCGAGCGGGACCGCCGGCAGGACGCCGAAGGCGTGTCGATCGGTGTGTCCGGCGGCGCCGAGAACTCCCTGCTGCATCCCTGACCCGCCTCGTCATACCCGAAGGACTCCGATGCCCGACTCCCCGCAGATCACGTATGCCGCAGCCGGCGTCGACGTCGAGGCGGGTGACAAGGCCGTCGAGCTGATGAAGGCGTCGGTGCGGCGCGCCACCCGGCCCGAGGTGATCGGCGGGCTGGGCGGTTTCGCCGGGCTGTTCGACGCGTCCGCGATCGCCCGCTTCACCCACCCGGTCCTCGCGACCTCGACCGACGGCGTCGGCACCAAGGTCGCCATCGCGCAGGCGATGGACGTGCACCACACCATCGGCTTCGACCTGGTCGGCATGGTCGTCGACGACATCGTCGTCTGCGGCGCCGAGCCGCTGTTCATGACCGACTACATCGCCACCGGCAAGGTCGTACCGGAGCGGATCGCCGCGATCGTGCAGGGCATCGCCGCCGCCTGCGAGCAGGCGAACGTCGCCCTCGTCGGCGGCGAGACCGCCGAACACCCGGGGCTGCTGGAGCCGAGCGAGTATGACGTGGCCGGTGCCGCCACCGGCGCCGCCGAACGGTCGCAGCTGCTCACGCCGGAGCTGGTGCAGGCGGGCGACGTCGTGCTCGGCATACCCTCCAGCGGGCTGCACTCCAACGGCTTCTCGCTGGTCCGCCGCGTGATCGCCTCGGCCGGCTGGCAGCTGGACCGTACCGTGCCGGAGTTCGGCCGCACGCTGGGCGAGGAGCTGCTCACCCCGACCCGGGTGTATGCCGCCGACCTGCTCCGGCTGATCCGGGCGCTCCCGGTGCACGCGCTGTCGCACGTGACCGGCGGTGGCCTCGCCGCGAACCTGGCGCGGGTGCTGCCGACCGGGCTGACCGCGGTGCTGGACCGCGGCAGCTGGACACCGCCGCCGGTGTTCTCGGTGATCGGCGAGCTCGGCAACGTCCCGCAGGAGGACCTCGAACGCACCCTCAACCAGGGTGTCGGGTTCGCGGCGGTGCTGCCGGAGACTGCCGTCGACGACGCGCTGGCGATGCTCGCCGAATGCGGGCTACCCAGTTGGGTGATGGGTGGTGTCCGGCCGACACACGAGGTCGACGCGAGTGTCGCGGAAATCGTCAGCGGTGCCAAGGGAGCACACTCCGGTGGCGCGCAGCTGATCGGTGCGCACGCTTCCTGATCGACGGATCAGCGCCGTCGGCTCAACCCCTGTGGGATGCCCAGTCGGCGTAGTCGCCGTAGTCGTCGTCGTCGCGCGACTCCTCGGCGTCCTCCGCCCGGTCGTGCGACTTCGAGCGAAGTTCGCGCTCGAGTGCATTCAGATCGGTGTCGGGAGAGAAGTACTTCAACTCCCGGGCAACCTTGGTCTGCTTTGCCTTGGCCCGGCCGCGCCCCATGGCGAGACCCCCTCGTGTGTGTTGCCGGGGTGCGATCAAGCGGTGGGAACGTGCGTGCACGTCACCGCCCTCGGACCCCGGGATCCTCGGTATATGTCGTGAGGTCAACGGTACCTCAGCCGCCGGACATTCCATGCATCGACCGGGCGAGCCGTCACAGATCGTCGTTGTCGCCCCGCGCGCGAAGCCGCACCAACGCCGCAAGTCCGCCGATCACGACGACGGCGAGCACCGCGACACCGATGATCAGCACCGGTTCGTTGTTGGTGCGATTGGTCGGCTGCTGGAAGCTCGGCACCGACGTGGCCCAGCTGGTGCCGTCGTCGGTGTTGGTGCTGCTGCGTTGCAGACCCGTCGCGGATGCCGTGGCAGTCCCGGACGTCCCGTGCGCCGCGAACGCCGGGGTCGCCATACCCAGGAAGGCCACGAGGAGCATGGGCAGGACCAGGAGGCCGAGGCGGGCACGCATGGGCCCGATTATTACTCACCGGGTATGGCGTGCCGGGCAACGCGCTGCCGCGCCGGTGACGCACCCGTGTCGGGCGTGCCACCGGCAGCGCTGCGTGGTCAGTGCAGTTGCACCGTCTTCGCGTCGTCGAAGAGCCCGCCGCTGAAGTCGATCGCGGTCGCCTTCACCCCGACCGGCATGTCGTAGACGAGCACTCCGTCGACGGCGTTGCCGGGGTTGATGTCGGACAGCCAGACGTCGTTGTTCTTCATCGCGAGCTCCGCGGCGGAGTCGGGCGAGTACGTCTTGCTGTCGGCGTCCTTGATCTTCTGGTCGTCGTCGAAGAACGTCTCGGAGTCGTCACCGACGTTCCGGACGGTGACGTAGACCAGGGTGTACCGACCCTGCGCCTTCTCCGCCATGAAGTCCTCGCCCACGGAGGTCTGGTCGCGGACGACCTTGGTGACGGTGAACTGCAGGTCGCCGGACCGCACCGGGGTGCCGATGTGTGGTGCGGTGTCCTTCGCGGGCGCCGGCTTCGACGTGGTCTTCTCGGCCGCCTTCGTCTTCGTCTGCCGTGCGGCGGGTGTGTCCTTGACGGCCGCGTTGGGTGCGGCCGCCGCACTCGTCGCCGCGGGTGAGGTCACCGGTTGGCCGGCGGCGTCCGAGGAGTTCCCGGACGACCCGGCGCTCGTCGCGATGCTCACGACCACGATCAGCGCGACGAGCCCGAACAGTCCGGTGAGGATCTTGTGCCGCGCGAACCAGTTCTTCTTGGGTGCCGGCCCGGGCGGCACCGGCGGGTAGGGGCCGCCCTGCGGCGGTTGTCCACCCCACTGGGTGGGGTCCTGCGGTCCGTTGTAGTGAGTCATCGCTGCTCCTCCGTCGTTGTTGTTCGCGATGCCCTCAGCAGACCGCCCGGGACCGTCCTGGGACTTCCCGCGAGCGGCTCGTCATACCTCCACCGAACGGGGGACCGGCCGCTCACCGACCGGTGGACCCGGCGCGTCGGTGCGCGGCTCTACAGTTCGGTCATGCCCATCGATCTCGCCCCGCCGTGGTGGCGTTCGTCGCGCCTGCGGCGGGGTGTTGTGACCGGGCTGATCGTGGTGGTGTGCGTCTGTTTCGAGGGGGTTTCGGCCCTCCTCGCGCAATACCGGCACGACGGCATCACCGATCAGGCGGCGGCGGATGCGATGGAGCTGTCCAACGGGTTCGCCGTGATCATGCTGGTCGGTTTCGTGCTGGCGGCCTCGCTCGTCTGGCGGCATCGCTGGCCGGTGTGGATCTCGCTGGGGATCAGCGCGGTGACGATCGCGCTACCGCTCGGCGCGATCACGCCGCTGTTCGCGCTGTATGCCGTGCTGCTGGTCACCACGGGTCCGTGGCTGTGGGCGAGCGTCACGCTGGCTGCCGTGGCGGAGTTCGTGAGCGTATGGCGGGACAGCAGCGGCCCACAGTTCTCCTCGTGGAGCCGGGGGATCTTCTCGGTGCACGACGGCACCCACTTCCCGTGGTGGCTGGTGGTGCTGGAGACGGTGATCCTCGTCGGCGCGACCGTCGGACTCGCGATGCTGGTCCGCAGCCGCAAGGCGTTGCGGGACAGCAAGGTCAAGGAAGGTCGCAGCGAGACCAAGCTGCACGCCCTCGGCGAGGAGGTGGCCCGGCAGGCCGAACGGGAGCGGATCGCCCGCGAGGTGCACGACGTGCTGGGGCACCGCCTGTCGCTGCTGTCCCTGCACGCCTCGGGGCTGGAGCTGGCCGCCGACGACCCGAAGCTGGCCAAGAGCGCGGCCCTGGTCCGGGAGGGCGCCCAGGAGTCGATGGCCGACCTGCGCTCGTTGCTCGCGGTGCTGCGGCAACCGGGGGACCCCGACATCAGTCAGGCACTGCCGACCCTGGTCGATCTGCCGCAGCTGATCGACGAGTCGCTCGCGGCCGGCAGCCCGGTGACCGCGACGGTCTTCCTCGATCGCGGGGCCGAGCTGCACGACCAGGTCGGTCGCAGCGCCTACCGGATCACCCAGGAGCTGCTGACCAATGCCCGCAAGCACGCACCGGGTGCGCCGGTGCGGCTGCAGATCGAGGGCGGCCCGGACCGCGGCCTGCAGATCGGCACCGCGAACCGGGCACCCGACCCGGCCGATCACACCATCCGCCCCGGGAACGGGCTGACCGGCATGCACGAGCGGGTGCAGCAGGCCGGCGGCGAGTCGTGGGTGTGGGTGGACGACGACGGCGCGTTCCGCACGCTGGTGCGGCTGCCGTGGCGATCGAGAGGAACCGCAGATGACTGACTCGCAGGTGCAGCCGATCCGGGTGCTGCTGATCGACGAC
The DNA here is from genome assembly GCF_014190805.1 of Flexivirga oryzae. NCBI lineage: Bacteria > Bacillati > Actinomycetota > Actinomycetes > Micrococcales > Dermacoccaceae > Flexivirga > Flexivirga oryzae. The sequence continues at coordinate 329,722 of NZ_JACHVQ010000004.1, forward strand.
GACCCGCTGGTGTGCTCGGGGCTGGAGCTGATCCTGTCCAGGTCCGACGACATCCAGATCGTCGGCACGGCCGGTGACGGCGATGAAGCGGTGGCAGCCGTGCACCAGCACTTCCCGGACGTGGTCCTGCTCGACGTCCGGATGGCACGGTTGGACGGCATCGCTGCCACCAAGGCGTTGCGCGCGCTGCCCAACCCGCCCCGGGTGATCGTGATGACGACCTTCGACGCCGACGACATCGTCATGCGGGCGATCGGTGCGGGAGCTGCCGGGTTCCTGCTCAAGACCGCGTCGGCACAGGACATCATCGACGGGATCCGCAACGTCCACGGCGGCGACGGCGCATTGTCGCCGCGCAGCGCACGGCGGGTCTTCGAACAGGTCGGTGACAACGGGGCCCAGCGGTCCGCCGCTCTCGAGGCGATCGGGACGCTCAGCGACCGCGAGCGGGAAGTCGTCCGGCTGATGGGCCAGGGGCTGAGCAATCAGGAGATCGGCACCCGGCTCTTCCTCGGCGAGGCGACCGTCAAGACCCACCTCGCCTCGGCCCAGCGCAAGCTCGGTCTCGCGAACCGGGTCCAGGTGGCCGTCCTCGCCTCCAAGGCCGGCCTGATCTGATTGTCACGAAGCCGCGCCGAGAGTGCAGTTGTGGTCGGTTTGCGGCGCTGGAAACGGCACCAACTGCACTCTCGGCGAGCGGCGCGCCGTCATACCGCCCCGCTTCAGAGTGGGGAGCGTAACCGCGGCGGCCAGAGTTGGTAGCGGTCGCAGAGGGTGCTGAGGGTCGACCCTTGATCTCGGATCTCCTGCCGGACCCAGGGATAGATCCCGGCCTCGATCTGCGCGTCGAGCACGGCTGCCGCGCGCTGTGGCGTCGTCAGGAGTCGCACCGCACGGTCCTCCAGGAAGCAGACGAACAGATGCAGCCGCGAGGACCAGTCGTTTCGTGCGCCACCCTCGGTCCGGCCCGGAGTCGTCGACCATCCCTGGCGGGTGGCGTCGATGGCTGCCGCCACCCGGTCGTGCTCGGCCAGCCACCAATGCAGTTGTTCGTGCAGGTACGACGCCAGGAGCGAATCGCCGGTGCGTCGCGTGTTGAGCGTGAGTTTCGGGTGTGAGTGCGAGCGGACGCCTTCCTGGACCATCACGTGGTCGGTCCATTCGAGCCCGTGGAGGTCGTATGACGCGAGCAGCGCACACAGCTCGGCAGCCGTCGCAACCTCCGTCGGCAGGCCCGAAGCCGTCTCGATCCGGACGTCCATGAGACCTACCAATACCAGCAAGGTCCGGAGTCGCGCTCAGAGTGCACTTGTGGTCGGTGTGCGGCGCTGGAAGCGGCACCAACTGCACTCTCGGCGAGCGGCGCGCGACCTACCGATGCGACATACGCCCCGACATACCAAAACGGACCCGCCCGTGGGCGAGTCCGTTCGTGCGGCCAGTGCGACCGTGGTGGCCAGAGACGGGGTCGAACCGCCGACCTAGCGATTTTCAGTCGCTCGCTCTACCAACTGAGCTATCTGGCCCTTCGGAAAGGGATGGCGACCCCGACGGGACTCGAACCCGCGACCTCCGCCGTGACAGGGCGGCGCGCTAACCAACTGCGCTACGGGGCCTTGCGGCCTTCTTGCAACCTGCATCATCGCATGTGCGATGCGTATCCCCAACGGGATTCGAACCCGTGCTACCGCCGTGAAAGGGCGGGGTCCTAGGCCGCTAGACGATGGGGACTTCATCTTCGACGACCAGTCCTCAAGCGTTAGCCACCTCGGCTGGTGTCGAGGACTAGATGACTATAGGGGAGCATCGGGCAATCCACCAAAACGAGTTCTTCAGTGTGCTCCCGACCACTCCAGCAGCCGGTCCTTCGGCCACGTGTCGACGATGCGATCGAGGGGAACGCCGAGGCGCTGGGCGCGCTCGCAGCCGTACTCCACGAAGTCCAGTTGGCCGGGTGCGTGGGCGTCGCTGTCGATGGAGAACAGGCACCCGGCGTCGAGTGCGGCGGCGATCAGCTCGTCCGGGGGATCCACCCGCTCCGGCCGGGAATTGATCTCGACCGCGACGTCGTGCGCGGCGCACTCGGCGAAGACGGCCTCCGCGTCGAAGGCGGACTGCTCCCGGCGAAGCACCTTGCCGCGGCGCTCGCCGTCGACCATCCGGCCGGTGCAGTGACCGAGGATGTTGGTGTGCGGGTCGCGAACGGCGGCGATCATCCGCGTGGTCATCGGGCCCTTGGCCATCCTCAGTTTCGAGTGGACGGACGCCACCCGGACGTCGAGTTTCTCGAGCAGCTCGGCGCGCTGGTCGAGGCTGCCGTCCTCGAGGATGTCGACCTCGATGCCCTTGAGCAGCGTGAAGTCGCCGGTGTGTTCGTTGATCCGGTCGATCAGCTTCAGCTGTTTGGTGAGCCGTTCGGCACTGAGGCCGTTCGCGACACGCAGGCTCGGGGAGTGGTCGGTGAGTACCAGGTATTCGTGGCCGAGCTCCATCGCGGTCGCGACCATCTCGGGGATCGGTGAACCTCCGTCGCTCCAGTCCGAATGGCTGTGACAGTCACCGCGCAGCGCGGCGCGGTAGCGCTCGCCGCCTTCGACGAGCCGCTCGGGCGACTTGGCCTCCAGGCTGGTCAGGTACGCCGGGCGCTCGCCGGCCAGCGACTCCCGGATGACCGCCTCGGTCGACTTCCCGATGCCGGGCAGGTCGTGCAGTGTCCCGTCCTCGGCGCGCTGGTCGAGTTCCTCGCGCGATGTCGCGACAACGGTGTCGGCTGCCTGGCGGAACGCCTTGACCCGATAGGTGCCCGCGCGGGACCGCTCCAGCAGGAAGGCGATCCGGCGCAGCGCGTCGATCGGCTCGATGGGCTCGTCGTGCGGCATACGACCCAGCTTGCCGGATCGGTCTCCCGTACGCTCCACCCGTGCGGATCTGGATCGAGGTGCCCCTCCTGGTGCTCGGCGTCGTCTGGGCCTGGTGGGTCCGCCGCCGGATGCAGCGCGCCCAGCTGGCCTGGCTGATCCAGCGTTCCCGGCAGAGCATCGGCCGGGCGCGGGCGGTGACCATGTCCAGTCAGGCGCTCGCCGCGGTCGGGGCCGTCGTCGTGCTCGCCGTCGCGATCTGGGCCGAGCAGGCGCACCGACTCTTCTGGGTGCGAATCCCGTTCGCAGCGCTGGTAATCACGCTCTACGTGCCGTTCGCCACACAGCTCGCCCCGATCCGGGTGCGGATCGGGAAGCTGCGCCGCTCACCCCAGGACCGCCTCGTCGAGCTCGGTGCCCGACCGCCGGTCGCCGAGGCCATCGCGGGGGCTGGCCGGCCGTTCGCGTTCGTCGGCTCGCTGATCCTCCTGGCTGCGGTCACCGTCCTGGCGTGGCACCACGTCCGATGAGCCGCGCGTAGCGGTCCAGGTCGACGTTGCCGCCGGAGAGTATGACTCCCACCTTGGCACCCGGCATGGAAGGCGCCAGCGAGATCGCTGCCGCGAAGGCGAGCGCACCGGTCGGCTCGACGACCAGCTTGCAGGTTTGCGCGAGCGCGCGCATCCCGGCCACCAGCTCGTCGTCGGTGACCCGCACGATGTCCTCGACCAGCTCCCGGATGATCGGGAACGTCAGCCGGCCCAGCGCCGCCGTCTGCGCACCGTCCGCGAGGGTCTCGGGCACCGGGATCGTGACGATCTCGCCCGCGTCGAACGACTGCTTGCCGTCGTCCCCGGCCGCCGGTTCCGCGCCGAAAACCCTTGCCTCGGGCCGGGTTCCGCGCGTCGCGACCGCGGTGCCACTGAGCAGGCCACCGCCGCCGAGCGGCGCGATGACGACGTCGAGGTCGGGCACGTCCTGCAGCAACTCGAGCGCGGCGGTGCCCTGCCCGGCGGCGATGTGCGCGTTGTCGAAGGGCGGTATGACGGTGCGCCCCTCCCGGTCCGCCAGCTCCCGGGCGATCGCCTCGCGGTCCTCGGTCATCCGGTCGTAGGTCACGACGCGGGCGCCATACCCCTCGGTGGCGGTGAGTTTGATCTGCGGCGCATCGGTCGGCATGACGATCGTGGCCGGTATGCCGAGCAGCCGCGCGGCCAACGCGACCGCCTGGGCGTGATTGCCGGACGAGAACGCGACCACCCCGGCAGCGCGTGCCGCGTCATCCAGCCTGCTCAGGGCGTTGTAGGCGCCGCGAAACTTGAACGCGCCCATCCGCTGGAGGTTCTCGCACTTCAGGTGCAACCGGATGCCGAGTTCGTCGTCCAGCCGTGACGACGTGACGACCGGTGTGCGGTGGGCGACGCCCGCCAGCCCGGTGGCCGCGTCCTGGACGTCGGCGAGCGTCACCGCGTTCACTGACCGGGATCCTCCTGGGCCTCGGGCTGCGCGGCTTGCTCGGTCGGGGCCGCGCCGGCGGATCCGGTCGTCGGCAGGGTCTTGTTGGCCGGTTTGTCACTCACCGGCGGCTTCGGGGTGCCGGCCACGGGTTCGGGCGCGTGCTTGCTCGCCCTGTCCTGCACGGTCTTGACGATGAAGAGCACCGTGACCACACCGACGGCCATCACCACACGCGGGTGCCGCACGCCGTGCCGCACGAGGAACTGCTCGATCTTGGCGTCGGCCTTCACCCCGAGGCCGGAGGTGACCAGCATCAGGCCGCCGGTCGTGGCGGCGGTGAGGTCGCTGACCGTGAGCGCCCGGTGCAGTGGGTGGTCCTCCGGCAGCTCGTCCTCACCGCGGATCGCGAAGAAGACGGCGCCGGCGGTGCCGGCGGTGTTCGCGAGGCTGAGTCCGCGGCGCGCCCACCGGGGGAAGCGCGTCGGGCGGACCAGGGTGATGGCACCCGCGACGGCGGCGGAGGCGAGGTTGAGGGCAGGGGAGCGCTTCTGGGCCATGACACGACCCTAGATGGTGGGTCTCGGCGGTGTCTCGAGGGCGAAGGTTGTCGCGTCCACTGCCCGGATCTCACCCGGGCCGGTCGGCGGTGCTCTGGTCGATCACGTACGTCGGGTTGCCGAACGGATCGGTGACGGCCGCCCACCAGCCGCCGGGGATCTGGGCGGGTGCCATCGCAACCGACACCCGGTCACGTCGTCCCTCGATCCAGCCCCTGACGTCGTCGACGGTGAGCAGGGGTCCGGTCTTCGTCGACCCGTCGGTCGAGACGTCGAGCATCAGCGTGACGTCTCCGTCCGATGGGCCGATGGCGGCCGTCGTCGGCAGCGCGCCGCCCGGTCAGGCGGCGCTCGCGGAGGGGGTGGGGGTCTCGGGGGTGGCGGCCATTGCCGCCGACCCGGCGTGGGCGCGCCGCAGCAGCGGACCCGCGCCGACGGCGAGGGCACAGGCGAGCGCGCCCGCGGCAACCGTCACGCCGAACGCCGCGGTGGCGCCGGACAGGTCGGCGAAGTGGCCGGCGACGGCGGCGCCCACGGCATACCCGAGGCCGGTGGCGGCGGCGAGCAGCGTCATCGCCGCGCCGGTGCGTGACGGTGGCGTGATCTGCTCGCCGAGCGTGAACGTCGTGATCATGTATGGCGCAACGCAGCATCCCAGCACGATCAGCACCGGGCAGAGCGCGGCCAGCGACCCGACGAGCAGCAGCGGCGTGGTGAGCACGAGCAACCCGGCCGCGGTCGCCCGCCACCTGGTGACATAGCCGATCCGGGCAGGCAGTGCCGCCATACTCAGCCCGGCCAGGACGCTGCCGATGCCGAGCAGCGCCTGCACGAGCCCGGCCAGTCCGTCGTGACCGGCCTCGGTGGCGAGCACCGTGGTGCCGTTCTGCACGGACCCGAAGATCATCCCGATGATGAACTGGGCGGCCATCAAGGTCGCGAGCGCAGGGGTCAGCAGACGACCGGTGCCGGCGGTCGCGGCGTGAGCCGTGCGCAGCCGCGCCGTCGGGTGGATGGCGAACCAGGTGCCGAAGATCGCGAGCAGGACCGCAGCGGTGCAGATGCCGACACCGGGGTCGACGATCGAGGCAATCGTGCCGACGAGTGCGGGGCCGAGCACGAACGACGCCTCGTCGGCGGAGCCCTCGTAGGAGAACGCGGTGTCGATCAACCGCGCCGACGTGCCGGTGCGGTCCCGGGAGCTGATGATCGGGCGCCAGCGGACCCGGGCGAGCGGCCCGGCCTGCGGGATGAAGAAGCCGCCGAACGCGGCCGCGGCGGCAGCCCACAGCCAGGAGACGCCGCTCTCGGCGGCGAGCACCACGGCCAGCAGGCCGAGCGAGCTCAGCCAGGACTGGACCAGCACGACAGGGCGCTGACCGAACCGGTCGGAGGCGGCGCCGAGCAGGGGCGCACCGACGGCGTTCGCGACGGCGAGCGCACCGGCGCTCGCGCCGCCGGCGCCGAAGCTGCCGGTGGTGTGGGCGATGAGGAGGAGGACGCCCATCTGGCTCATGGCCAGGGGCAGTCGGGCGAGGAACGCCACGACGATGTAGGTGCGACCGGTCAATCCGAAGAGGTGCCGGTATGACGCAGCAGGTGACACGAGATGGAACGCCTTTCGAGCACAAGGCTCACGTCGGGCGCGACTTCCCACCACCAGTCGCGCGCGTTCCCTAATACGTAGTGTCTCCATTCTAGCGCTGTGACCGGCCGGATCCGGCCAGATCACGAGTGTGCTACGTCACCGCGTGGTGGCTTGGGTTCGGCCGATCCTTTTGTCACCGTGGGGAGTGGTGGGTCCGGCATCGGGGCAGGGCCCACCGGCAACCCCGAGGGGAGTGGGGCGCTGTGGCGGTGTCGCGGCGGGAGGTTCTGACGGCAGGGGTCGCGG